>JBELAA010000079.1:0-12983 GCA_049509315.1 Sedimentisphaerales bacterium
TCGAACTGTTCCTCAAGTGCAATGTCCATCAAAACCAGGTCTGGCCTGTTCGTTCGCATTATCTCTAAAGCGTCGCAGGCGCTCAAAGCAGTAACAACGTCATACCCAAGTTCCTTTAATCCAATCGCTGTTATCGTGCAAAAGTCGGCATCATCATCTACAAGAAGTATCTTCGGCCTTGCATTTTCTTGTGAATCTTTCATTTAACAGTTTCTCCAACACGGTTTTCAGTCAATTAGGCATCCACATAACAATTCCTCAACGCCCTGCGAGTGTTCAACTCGTCGGTCAGCAGTCCGGCGAGCAACTCTTCTGATGTGCCCGCCGGCGCCCCGCCTCGTATTGTCAGGCAATTACCGGCCCTGGCCGGCTTCGACCGTCTGGCCAAGCTGCTTACGAATACACGCCAGAAGAATGTCTATATCCACCGGCTTGACGTAGAATTCCACCGCACCGGCGGCAATCGCCTCTGCTCTCATTGCCGGCGCCAGCCCGGTTACTACGATGACTGGTATCAAAGACGTGTGGTCCGAGAAGCCAAGCCGCTTCAAAACGGTCAGACCGTCACCACCTGGCATAGCGACGTCCAGAATTATCAGGTCGGGCCTCTCCTTCTGAGCTACCGTGATGGCTCCGACCGCATCTGAAGCCATAACGGTGTTGTATCCGTGCGCTTTCAGGTGGGCGCTCAGGATACGCGCAAAATCCATCTCGTCATCGACTATAAGAATCTTCTTTTCACTCATAATCATATCTCCTGCTATAGGTTATTCAACTAACATTGCCTCCCGAAAAACCGGCATCCCGCCTCTGCTTACCAGGGCAGGCAATTACCAATTCAGGTCCGTTCCAACCGGCTGACCGATCTGTTCACGGATGCACTCCAGCAGAGTGTCCATATTCACCGGCTTTAGATAGAAATCCACCGCCCCATTTGCGAACGCCTCTGCTTTCGCCCTTGCCTCCATTCCCGTCACCACGATAACAGGTATCATATTCTTCGGATTCGAGGCATTTAGCCGCTTCAAAACATTCAGCCCATCCCCCCCGGGCATAGCCACGTCCAGAATTACCAGGTCGGGTTTCTCCTTCTGAACTGCTTTGATGGCTTCGGCCACATCCGAGGCTGAAACGACGTTGTATCCGTGCCCTTCCAGGAAGGCGCCCGTAATACGCACCAAATCCGCATTGTCATCGACAATAAGAATCTTTTTTTCAGGCATAATCATATCTTCTGCTAAAGACCGTCTAATTAACATTATTTCTCGAAAGACAGATGTTCCGCAAAGCTGCCAAATCAGCTATTGAATTCTGCAGAGTAACTCAGTGATGCCGGTCCGGCTTTTTCAAACCCCCATACATCGGAAAGGCCCCCAAGCACTCCCCCCAATTTCAAAAAACAATACATCAACCGCTCTTAAGTTTAAACAAAAACTCACGATAATAATCAAGAGGTTCTAATCAATTGCCTTTTTCTATGGTATTCTTCGTCATTTTCCTTGAATTGAATAAAAACATTTTCCTGAGGTTTTAACTATGTAGTCTTTTTCCTGTTGGCCGCGTCCAATCAAGAGTAAAAAAGTTGCCAAATAACCACAAGATACATTTATCGGCTGTAAAATGTGGCGAGGTGTCGCATACGGATATTCCGGTCAAATCCCCATACCACATATTATCGGACCTATGAACGTGTATCCCGTACTATAAAAAAACTCATCCGATGTTAAATTTATGGAAAAGCTGATTTTACAAGCAGCTTGTTTCATTGAAATTGGTCGTCTTTCCTACAGTTCTGCGCTATAACTCCTATGTCGGGGAGCGTCTTGGCGGGCTTTTGAAGCATACAGGATGGCGGCCTGATGGGAGGGTACGAGCAAGATTTTCCACTCAAAACAATTTGATTTTTATATTTTTTCAATTTTCTAAAAAAATATTTTTAGGGGTAATATTTTTGTTATCGGGTTTAAGCAGGGCAAATTACCGCCTATGGGTGAAAAGAGTGAAACTGTAACGTTAGAGTTTAAAAAGAGTAGAGAAGCTGGGGAAAGTTAAAATTTTACCTATGTTAAACGCCCGCATATTACGCAGAACAGAGCCATTCAGACAAGCTTCACAATAATCTCGCAATCTGTCGATATTTGTTATTGCCCTTGTAAAGCAGGGAGTGGCCGCCTGGGTTATGAGGAAATCGATTGATAAAAAATACTATGAGCAACTCAAAGATTAGATGGATTGACGAGCACGCGCCTGAGTTGAAAGGTAAAATTCTGGTCACACTTTCAATGGAGGGTTTTATACCTGAGCTTAAAGGTGATGCCTGCGAAGCAAACACCAGAGGCGGTTTGGGAATATATTTCGGCGATAAGCTCGAAGGTCTTAGTGCGATAGGGATGGACCGGGCTTTTGGATGTATGCCCCTTTACAGTAAGCGCCTGGTTCAATCAATCAGAGGCGGCAGGCAGCATATCGAATATAAAGATGTTTCCTATGAGGACCAGGCGCTGGAGTATGTCATTGACAGAACCGGAAAGCCCCTGCAATTTGACGTGTGGGGTTGGGACGAGAAGGACACCGCCCGCGAGCAGCAATACCATGTAGATGTCTTTGGCATATGCCGCGGAGAGACGCCGCTTTATGTCTTCTATTGCCCGCCGGTGTTCGATATCATCTACCCGGACCACAGCACGCATCCGGGTTTCGGCAGGGCGCATCGCTTCCTGCAGGAGACAGTGTTTGCTGAATGTGTTTACGAGCTGTTCAAAAACCTGATGATTGTGCCTGATATCCTGCACCTCAACGAAAGTCATGTTGCCGATGCCGCCGCAGTAATAAAGGGTGATAAATTCTTCGATAAGACAGCCGTGGTTTACACCAACCACACCGTTGTTCCCGCGGGCCTGGAAAAATTCTGTATCGGCGAGCTTGTGGGGGGCGACGTCGCAAGAGCGCGTTACGTGATGAGGTTCCCCGGCCAGAGCTGGCAGAGATTATGGCGAAAATTTGTGGTATTGAATGATGGCCAGCTTTATATCGACTTCGCCAAGGGCGCCATTGAAATATGTGATATCGCCAATGGAGTAAGCAAAGAGCATGCCGATGTTACAAAAGATATATTCCAGTGTCCCGACAAGACCATAGAAGCCATACTCAACGGTTCCGGCGACTCGTGGGTTATGGACGAGCTGCTGGAAATGGAGCTTAACGGCATCGAGCCGGGCAAAGAGACCATTCCGCCGATAGCCCGAAAAGGCAAAGCCCTGTCTTTGGCTGAAGTTAAAAGAAAAACCGCTCGTATGACCGACAAAAATAATTGCATTATCAGTAAAGACGGCATAATACTGGATATTAATTTGCCGACCATCTGGATGGTCCGGAGAATGGTGGAATACAAAAGCCAGCTCCCTATCCTGAAAGATATTATCCATATTATATGCGCCGATAGAACAGACCACCTCGGCAGTTTATGGGGCCCGATGACCGGTCTGGGTATGCAGGTCGTTGTTGGCGGTATCGCGCCGGAAAGGTCTAATGAGGAGGGTTGGATAGAGCAGTTCGTTTCCTGGATGCAAAGACCCGACCTCAAAGGCAGGTTTGTCTATGTGCCCAATGCCGGCACGGTTCTTCTCAGGATGCAGGCCATCGGCGCAGATATATGTATCAACTGTCCTCTGCCGGAGAAAGAAGCGTGCGGCACTTCGGACCAGCGTTCTGCAAGGAACGGCGGGATAAACATCGCCACACGAAGCGGCGGCCCTCCCGAATACATAAGAGAAGGCAAAAACGGGATGCTGGTCGGCCCATATCAAAGTAATGAAGATTTTTACAGGAGAGCGCCAAAGGATATTCTGGATAAGCTCAGGCAGCTGTCTGACATCTACTACAATGACGACGGCTTGTGGTTGTACATGAAGCTGAATTCATATATGCAAGGAGAAATATCATTCAAGTCAGGCACTCGAGACGCCATAAAATGCCGGAACCCGTACTATAACAAAACTCATCCGACGCTAAGTTTTTGGGAAAGCTGACCTTAAAGCACTTATCTGTCATACATCTTACCTTTACCAGGGGGATACGATGTTTCCTGGATAGCCCAATCAAAAGAACAAAAATAGTTGACACATAGCGGTCGTATTGGTAGTTTGTTCATTTGTTTTCAAGGACTGAAACTGTTTTGGTTTGATATATTTATGGAGAAAAACTTTTGTAAGGAGGCATAGCAATGGAATCTTGTCTTAGATTTTCCGTAATAGTTTCCCTGACCCTGCTTATAGCGCCGGCATTTTGTAAACAGCCGGCCAAAAGCGCAGCCGAGCCGACCGAGGCGTCGGCAGCCGACGCGAACCTTCCTCCGATGCCTTTTATGGCGGAGATTACCAGCGATGATACCCTCATCCGCTCGGGCGCCGGCACTAATTACTATGACTGCGGCAAACTTCACAAAGGCGACAAGGTAAAGGTGGTGGGAAGCCGGTATAGCTGGCTGCAGATTGTTCCGCCTGGGGGCAGCTACGCCTGGATTTCGAAGCAATACGTGCAGGTTGAGCCGCCGAACTCAGCGGGCGGGACGGTAATAGGCGAGGGAGTGCGCGTTTACGCCGGCTCAAACGACGTTCAGCCGATGCACTCGACATCGTTATTAGTCAAGCTCAACAAGGGCGATACGGTATCGCTCCTGGGCGAGGAAAAGGACGGCTACTACAAAATTGCACCGCCCGAATGGGCCTACCTGTGGGTAAGCAGCCAAAATGCCAAAGCGCTTGCCTCATTAGTGGCGCCGGCCCAGCCGGCAACCTCCGTTTATACCCCTCCGCCGCCGCCATTCCCGAGTATAACCTCGCCCAACACCCCTTCGGCCGCAGTGCCAAGCGGGCTGGCAGCCCCCAAAGAGCCGAACGTGTCCGAAGATAACTTAAAAACCAAAGAAGTTCTCGCTCTTAAAGAGAAGGTTGACGCCCTGAAAGCCAAGCCGGTCGAGCAGCAGGACTGGACCCAGATTAAGAAATCGCTTATGGAAATCGCCTCGGACAAGCAGACGCCGGTCGCGGCCCGCAACGCCCAGGCCCTGCTCAAGACCATTGCCAGATGCGAGCTTGCAAAAGAGGTCGCCGACGCAACCAAGACCCAGAATGAGCAGTTTGGCCAAACCAGCAAGCAGATAGAAGAGGCCCGCGCCTCTAAGCTCGCGGAATTCGACGCCAATGACCAGAGCAAATTCGCCATAATCGGCGTTCTCAAGGGTTCGAGCATTTTTGCCGAGGCCCCGGGAATCAAGTATTACCGCATTGTCGATAACGAGGATAAAACCGTATGCTACGCCCGGCCCGAAGGCGACGCAGTAAATATGGATATGAGCGGCTTTATCGGCAAAAAGGTCGGCCTGGTGGGAACCATTAACCCCAATGCTGAGCTTGGCGGCGCGCTTGTGGAATTCACAAACGTGGTTGCGCTGCCGTAAAAAGACAAGCGGGATTTAGAAATAAAATGTATGCCAGAAATAAAAAAGGTTAAAAAGCCATAAGTAAACCTTATCAATTCGACGATTTTTGAAAATATTTGGAGGTCGAAATGGGCATATAAACGTTACAGATTGCCCATATTAACGAATATGGGTAATATAGGCAAGATGGGGTAGGGCAAAAATATTTTTTCATTTCAAAAAGCGGTCAAAAAGAGCCACAAAAATGCACAAAATGCGCAAAAAGTGTGCGATTTTTTTCAAAAGTTGGTAGAAATTTTCACTTTTTTTCGACTTTTTTGCACGTGTTTCATAAAATAATTATAAGTGGAATTAATAGGATTTTGGACGCCTTTGGCACGGGTTTTACCGCAGAGAACGCCCGGCTTCGTTACGCAACTACGCCGAGGCAAGCAGATCTACGCGGTTTTAGCCACCCAGATAGGATTTTCTGACGGTTTCATCGGCCAGAAGATTAGGGCAGGTGCCGCTAAGTGAAATCGCTCCGATGTTAAAGACATAAGCCCTGTGCGCAATCCTAATGGCCTCCATAGCATTCTGCTCGACCAATAAGATGCTGGTGCCGTTTTTATTGATCTCTGTAAACTTATCGAAAATCAGTTCAACATAGTTTGGCGAAAGCCCCAGCGACGGCTCATCAGCCAAAAGCAGCTTTGGTTTAAGCATTAAAGCCCTGCCTATGGCGAGCATTTGCTGCTCGCCGGTTGAAAGAGTCCCGGCTTTTTGGTAAAGCCGTTCCTTTAGAGGAGGGAAGAACGCCAACACGTTTTCCACATCACTTTTTACAGCAGCTTTGTCATTGCGGGTAAACGCGCCCATTTCAAGATTTTCCAAGACGGTCATCGTGGGGAAAACGCGTCTGCCCTCCGGCACTAAAGACAACCCATCAGTAACAAGCTGGTCGGTTCGTAAATACTTTATATTTTTGCCCTCGAAGAAAATCTCGCCATTATCTATAGTTCCATCCGATGCCTTGAGCAGGCCGCTTACGGCCTTGAGTGCAGTTGATTTACCGGCTCCATTGGGACCTATCAATGCAACAATCTCACCTTCACCAACCCCAAAGGAGACATCCTTGAGCGCAACAACCGTACCATATCGAACTATCAGATTTTTTACCTCAAGAAGCAAGCGTTCTTCTCCTGCCTAAATATGCCGTTATTACGGCCTCATTCTGTTGTATTTGCTTCGGCGTTCCTTCGGCGATTTTCTTTCCGTAATTTAAGACGATTATATGTTCGGCGATATCCATAACCGTTTTCATATCGTGCTCAATGAACAGAATTGTCTTGCCTGAATCCCGCATCTCGCGGATTACCCGCTTCATTTCGGTAATCTTCTCGGCGAATAACCCGGCTGCCGGTTCATCGAGCAAAAGAACCTCCGGCTCCAAAGCCAGCGCCCTGACCATTTCAAGCATCTTTCTTTGTCCGTGAGAAAGATTGCCCGCAAGCTCGTTTTTCTTCTGCTCAAGGCCGACTTGCCGCAGATACTTTAAGGATTGTTCAGTGTTGGCCCCGTTTTCCTTTTTCATTGCTTTGGTCTTTAACAGGGCCGCATACAAACTTTCCCCCCTCGTGTATTTTAATCCGAGCATAACGTTTTCAATCGCCGACATTTGAGGGAACAGGCGAACGTTCTGAAAAGTCCTTACCAGACCAAGCCGGGCAATTCTGTGAGGACTCATCGAACTAACCGTCCTGCCGTTAAAATGAACCGTTCCTCTATCAGGCCTCAAAAAACCCGTAATCAGATTAAACATCGTCGTCTTGCCTGCGCCATTCGGCCCTATCAAAGCAGCGATAGTTCCTTTCTTAAGCCCGAAGGATACATCGTCAACGGCCTTAACGCCGTCAAACACCTTGCTCAATCCATTTACCGATAATATGTTTTCGGTTTCGACCATTAAACTATGTCCATCGATACTTGCCTAAAATACCTTGTGGTCGTTTGAGCATCAGAATAACAAGCAATAAGCCATATATCATTTGCCTGAGCGGTGCGGCTACTGAGCTTGGCATACCGACAAAGCGAAGCAGTTCAGGCAATATTACAAGAACCGCCGCCCCTATAAACGAACCCGACAAACTTCCCATCCCGCCAAAGACAACCATTAAGAGTATCGTTATCGATTCCATCACCGTAAAACTCGACGGGTCGATAAATGTTATATAATGGGCATATAAACTGCCTGCAATGCCAGCGAAAAAGGCACCAATGGCGAAAACGATGATTTTGTATTTGTTCACGTCTTTGCCGACCGCAAGAGCAGCCGTCTCATCTTCCCTTATCGCCCGCAGTATCCTGCCAAATGGCGAATCAACCACACGCCTTATCACAAAGAACGTAAGCACGACAAAGACCGTTACTAAAATCAGGTATGCCCATACTGCTGAAATTTGATATCCGAACAACGAAAATCCCGGTATCCCCGGCAGGCCCATCGGCCCACGAGTTACCGATACCCAGTTCTTAGCAACCGAATATACGATTACCCCAAGCCCAAACGTCGCAATAGCAAGATAATCTCCCTTCAGGCGAAGTGAAGGCGCTCCTATGACAATTCCCAAAACAGCCGCAACGCACGCACCAATAATTAAACCGAGCCAGGGTGATACTCCATAATTCAAGGCCAATAAAGCCGACGTATATGCCCCGATACAGGAAAACGCGGCGTGGCCAAGTGAAGCCAATCCCGTATATCCCACGACGAGATTCAAGCTCAAAGTGAGAATGATATAAATGCCTGTGATAACTAATATGTGCAAAAAGTATTCCATTACTTACAATTGCTCTCCCTGCGTTTTTACGCCCATAATGCCGCTTGGCCTGAGTAATAAAAAGACAATCAAAATAACAAAGGCGATGCAATCCTTCCACCCGGCTGAAATCTTCCATATTCCTAAGTTTTCGGCAAGACCGAGGAAAAGTCCCCCGAACATCGCGCCGGGTATGCTTCCTATTCCGCCGATTATCGAAGCGATTATGCCTTTCAGTATCGCGTTCATTCCCATCGTCGGCTCGATATTCGTTTCTAATGAGATAAGTATCCCCGCCGCACCGGCCAACATCGAGCCGATTGCAAACGCAACTAATGTAATTTTTTCCGGATTTATGCCAACGACGCTTGCCGCAAGCGGGTCATCCGCAACTGCCCTCATCGCCTTGCCTAATTTGGCATTCTTAATATACAGCCACAGAGCCGCACAGAGGGACACAGAGACAACCAGAATCAGAATCTGAATATTTGTGATTACTGCCCCTAAGATATGATGACCTTCCTTGACTGGTCCGGTTCGGATTGAAAGAATCTGTGCGCCAAAGATAAGCTGAATGAGGTTTTGAATGAAGATAAATATCCCGAAGGAAGCCAATAGGAAGACCAGATTCGGCGCCTTTTTCTTTCTTAACGGCTGATAAACTAAGCGGTCAATTAAAACGCCCAAAATCCCCGCGCCGATTATTCCAGCGAGAACCGCGATTGCCCAGTTAAACCAGATGACGGATGACTGAGGACTGAGGGCGGATATTTGATTACTTATGGCTGCAAACGTCGCGTATGCGACATAAGCGCCGCAGGCATACACCACTCCATGTGCAAAATGAAAAAAACGAACAGTACGATAAATTATGGTGAAGCCGAGGGCGATAAGAACGTAAATAACCCCTGCAACAATACCATTAAGAATTATCTGATAAATCATGATCCTCTGGATTACAGTGGTTCTTTGTTGGGTTAATTGGGCCCTTTTTATCTGGGTTTGCTGGAACGGCTGGACCGTCTTGATTGTGATCCAAATGATTCCACAGTTCTAGTAACTTGGTGATGGGTTTCCTGTGATAAGTAGGCCAAAGATACCAAGCTAGAAAAATAAAGAAAACAAAAATTAGCCAGATGAGTAAAAATATTCCTTGCTTAGCCCGTAATGAATAAATTTCTCCCGCCACTAAAATAGAAATAATAACGATCTCCACTGCAGTATAGAATATTTTCTCCCCGAAACTCCAGATGGGATCTCCCCTCCGCGTAGCTATTGCGTAAATAAGTACATATAGTCGAAGAACCGCATACAAAACTGTCAAGAATTCAATAATCCAAACCCCTTGTTGTGGCGTAAACATCTTTTTGCCTACAGACGCTAAACATAATGCTACAAGCGAAGAAAATATTATGTACATCAAGATGGCATAAGTGACCAAATCATTCTCATAGAAAAATTTTATTATATATCGCCAGGAATCCCGTTCACGCCAAGCGGGGTGAGCAATTCTTGGAAAACCGTTTTCTTTAGCATTACTAAGATCCGCAAGAATGCTTCTTGGAAAATTTAGATATTGACATAAGAAGCTAAATGTGGCGATATTAAAACCTATGTAGATAAAGAAAACGTGTGGAACGCGATTCATCCAATCTGTTACATCAGAAAACATTTCTGGTTCGATACACATTCTTCATTCTTCTCCTTTCCACATGACATTGCATATTCAGTTAATGCTTTTAATAAGAATGGTATTTCCCAATACCGTTTGAAGATAATTTTGACGGTCTAATTTGAGTATCTCATCATAACGAGATACCCACTTTACCTCACAAAACTTTGAACTCAACTGTACTGTCCGCTTGTCAACGCTTAACAAAAATGGAAATAGCATAAACAAGACCTTACTTTCGTGATCGGGCCAATGCAGAATAGGATATTCCTTTATTATTCGTGCATCTAACCCAGTATGCTTTCTAACACTCGAGAGCACATTGTGACTAGGTGGTTTTTGCGGTTCATCGAAAGTAGCTATAACGAAATCCCAGTCACCGGGGCAGTATTTCCACTCTCGCGCAATTCGCAGGACAAGATAATCTTGCCGGTGACTACAGATGCCCAAGGTTGCTACGCGTTCCGGATACATTGAATTAATTACCAACTTTCGCTTTATCTTTGGACTTGAATTCAAACACAGCCCATATATACTTGCCCTGTTCAACTTTTTTGAATCCAATGGGCTTAATTACATCACCATTTTGATCAAAACTGGTTTCGCCAGTGACACCTCTATAATTTTTAACCTGATACAATGTATTCTTTATTTTCACTGGGTCTGATCCCACTTCGGATATAACAGAACAAAGTATTTTCATTGCATCATAGGAAAAAGCCGCCTCGGGGTCTGGTAAAACCCCATACCTTTCTTTAAACTTTTTGGCAAAAGTGAGGATGGTTTCATCGCCTTTCTCAGGATCATAGGATGGAAATGAATAAACCGTCCCTTCTGCGGCATCACCTGCAATTTTTATAACATCAGATATCTCAAACATTATTGTGCTGATGAAAGGATACTTTATCCCTAATTCTCTCGCTTGTTTTATTAACTGCCCCATTTCACTATAGCCCATCACGTAAATAAAATCGATGGGTTCCTCGTTGAACTTGGCAAGTAATGATCTAAAATCTGTGGTTTTTGCTTCGTAAGATTCTTTGATGACAACTGTGCCCCCAAGTTCTAGGAACCTTTTGGAAAACACATTAGCGATTTCTATTCCAGCATCTAAGTTCACCGATATTATGCCAGCTTTTCTGTACCCCAACTGTTTATAGGCATATTCAGCATCTTTGGTGCCTTCATAAAGGTCGCTGTATGTATTTCTGAAAATATAATCACCTGCATACGTAATTTTAGGTGCAGATGCCGTCGGAGATAACAGAACTCTGCGATTCTTCTCAATCAATGGTGCTACTGCGAGAACGGAGGTACTCCACATTGGACCGATAATTGCAGGGACATTATCTACGGTTATTAATTTTAATGCTGCCGAAACAGATTTTTGAGGGTCGCCTTCGTCATCCTCGTAAATTACTCTTAATTTTTTCCCGCTAATTCCTCCTTTACCATTTAGTTCTTCAACCACCATCTCGACACCATTTCTAGCGTTTTGTCCACTTCGTGCATCCGGGCCAGTCAGAACGAGAATTGCTCCAATTTTTATTTCTTTTGTTTCGGGTTGTTTTTTTGAGCAGGCGGGGAGAAAGAAAACAGTCACAAGAAACAAAGCGCACAAGGCCACAAGCGAAATAGAAATTCTCGTTAAACATCTCATTTTACATCTCCCAATAGTGTCTTTCTATTCCTAAACTCACCAAACTGCCATAATTAGAACCCGATTTTTTGGCAAATACAAGCTAAATTTTTGGTTAAGAAGGCATAAATCTTACCCCGGCCTATAATCTGTGTCGCCGTCCGTCTTCGCTGCGCTACGCCGAGATAAATGCCGGCGACGGCTAAACCCGCCACACGGGTTTTTTACTTGCCGTGTTTTTGATTGCAAAAACCGGGCGAACCCTTATACTTGTGCGATTAAAAACCAGTTGGATTAACAATTTGGGAGCAGCAAAATGAGTTTGATGGTATGGTTTCGCAAGCATAACCGCAAGATAATGGCCTTTGTCGTCATAGCGCTGATGATTGTCTTTACAATCGACCCGCTGATGAATTATTTAAGCTCTCGAAGAGGAGGGGGTAGAAACGTCGTCGCCACATACGGCCAGGACAAAAAAGTAACAAGCGAGGACATTGCCTGGGCACAAAAACAATTAGACATATTAGGCATAATCGGCGTAAGCACGTTTTTACGGCCGCAGAATCCGCAAATGTATTCCTCACAGGACCTGCGACTTGCGATGCTCGGCGAGTTATTATTTACAGAGCGCAGCACGGCTTCCGAAAGCATAAACTATGTGAAGCAGCTGATAAGAATGGGCAACTACCCCATCTCCGAAGCCCAGATTAACGCGATTTATTCGAAGGCGTATCCGGCGGATATGTACTGGCTGATGCTTGTCAAAGAGGCGCAGGCCGCGGGAGTGCGAGTCCCGACCGAAACGGCAAGAGCGCAGCTCGAATCGATTATACCCCGCATACATCAAAATGCGACTTATCCGCAGTTTGTCTCGGCTGTTGTCGGCAGGCAGCAGGTTTCAGAGGAGCAGCTTGTCGATACGTTCGCGGACCTGATGTCGGTCATCGAATACTGCAGAATTATAACCTCGATGCAGGACCTGACGGCCCAGCAGGTCCTGTATGAAATGGATAGAAGCCAGGAAACCTTCGATATCAATTACGTCCAGCTTGCCGCAAAGACGTTTGTCGATGAATCGAAGCAGCCGGGCAAGGAGCAGATAGATGCCCAGTTCGATAAATACAAGGGTTTCTTTACCGGCGAGCCAAATGAGGCGAACCCATACGGATTCGGCTACAAGGTGCCGGACAGTGTCCAAATGGAATATATCGCCGTGAGATTGAATGACATTGCAGCGACGGTTCCGCCGATAACGCAGCAGGAGGCGGAAGATTATTATCAGCAGCATTTGCAGTCGCCGTTTTTCTATCGCCAGGTGCCCTCCGACCCCAACGACCCCAATTCGCCGATGACGCACGTTCTTCGCAGTTACGCGGAAGTGGCGCCTGCTCTTACCAGACAGTTATACCAGCAGAAAGTGGATTCCAAGGCCGA
>JBELAA010000008.1:0-43782 GCA_049509315.1 Sedimentisphaerales bacterium
ATTTCTGTTTGTTTGATACTGTTGTCATAGGTCATTCCTTTCAATTAGGTTAGATTTGTTTGTTACAATTCGCACAAATCATAACCGTTGAAGGGATGACCTTCATATTATCTAAATATGTGATTGACTTATGGCTGGGCCCAGAGGCAGACGGTGCCGACGAGATTGTGGTCAACAATGACGGGTTCGGAAACAACGAGGTAGCCATCGCGTTTTTTGAATTTTGCTTTTGAGGGAGGCGGGGGGATGAAGCCCTGTCGTTTGACATCATCGCGATAGTAGTAGGCGAAGAGGCGGCCGCGGCAGTCATAGACGCTGGCGAAGGCGATGTAATTTTGAGTTCTGAGGGAGTCGAGGATTGAGTTGGCGTCTTTGTTGTCGTCGAAGGACAGTGAGCATTTGACGTTTGAGGCAATCATTTTTGCCTGGGAGGAGGCGAAATAAATGATGTTATTTTTGTAGTCGGAGCGTCTCCAGGCGGTAAATGAGGCGCTGGTGAAGGCCAGGCCCAGAAACATACCCGCCGCAAAGGTGAGGACAATAAGTTTTTTTCTTATGCCGTCCGTCATCAATGCGTTTACTTTCAATCGCAACTTTTTAATTACCTCTTCTCCAATAGGAATTAAGACAGGGATATTCTTCAAAGGTGCATTATCGACAGTAATTTCGACCATTTAAGGGGGGGACTTAAGCACCATAATCCTTTTTTACACTGAAAAAGGGGCAAGTGGTAAGAAACGCAAAAGGAAAATATCAAAATGCAAAAATGCGGAATTCTGCAGGATAATTCGAGATTGATTAACAGAAAAGACGCAATGGGATTTTGGATTGCCGGTTGTAAAGCGGTTATTGTTGAGTCCAGAGGGCGACGGTGCCGACGAGCTTGTGGTCAACGATAACGGGTTCAGAGACGATGAGATAGCCATCGTGAACGGAGTATCTCGCTTTCGAAGGCGGAGTGGGCATGAAGCCCTCTTTTTTGATGTTGTCGCGGTAATAATAGGCGAAGAGCCGGCCATCGCTGTCGTAGATACCCGCAAAGGCGATATAATTCTGGATTTTCAGGGAATCGAGAATCGAGTTTGCGTCTTTGCGGTCGTCAAAGGAAAGCGAGCATTTGACGTTAGAGGAAATGAGCTTTGCCTGTGCGGTGGTGCAAGAAAGCAGTGCGGTTTTGCCGTCGCGACGCTGCCAGATGGTAAATGAGGTACTTGTAAAGAACAGACCAATCGCCATTCCAATCGCGAAAATAACGACTGTAAGTTTACACTTGTATTTATTGCAAATAATCATAGCAGAGATTTCCTCATATGTTAACAGGTATTATCGGCAGGAGACGGGCGACGATTAAGCACGAAATGACGTTTTTTTACGCTTAAAACGAGGATAAATCCAGCCACCCGCTTTCAGCGAAGATGTCGGGGCTAATAATTTTATTAATAGAAAATTTATTCAAAAGTTATAGTTATTGCACCTGATTTTTTTGACAGGGTGACTTTTTGGGTTTTGCCGGCGGAGGTGATTATGTAGTCGCCGTAGAATGCGCGGGTTTTGAACAGGCCGGCGTTGTCGGCTTTGCCCGAGGTCTGTGTCCACCATTTATTGAAGACGAGGTCGCGATAGGCCTTTGCCTGTTCGGTGGGGGTCCAGTCGGCTTTCCACATAGCCATATTCGGCATCCAGTGGCCTGTTTCCCAGAAGCCCCACATCAGGATGGCCTCGACCTTGGGGTGTGCGAAGCAGACGGGGAAGAACCAGCGGAGGTCTTTGGCGCGTTCTTCGTCGGTGTCGGCGCTGAAAAGGGCCTCGGTGATTTTAATGGGGAGGTTGAATTTGGCGAGGCGGTCGAGGGTTTTCTGGACGTATTCGGGGTTGGTGGAGCCGCGGGTTGAAGAGTCGTTGCCGGGGGAGTTGACGAAGTGACCCTGACAGCCGATGCCGCTGATGGGGATACCATTATCGAGAAAACTTTCAATCTGTTCGATATAAGAATCGGCATTGTAGCCACCCTCTTCGAGGATGCCGTATTCGTTGACGCAGAGGAAGGCGTCGGGGTTTCCCGCTTTTGCCATCCAGGCCATTTCGCTGACGATGCCGTAGCCGAAACAGCGGCGGAAGAATTCGCCGTTAATCATTTCGTTGTTGAGGTCGAATTCGGTTATGCGGCCTTTGAAGTGCTCGGTTACGCCTACTGCGCGGCGCGCGACGGCGGCGCGGAGCTGGTCGTTATTGAGTTTTTTGAGCCAGGGCATAATAAATTCGTCTTTTTCCCAGAAGATACAGTGGCCGCGCATCGGGATATTGTTGTCGTGACAGATTTGCCAGATTTCGTCGGCGACGTTGTAATCGACGACGCCGGGCTGTTTTTCGCAGTCATACCATTTGAGGGCGTTTTCGTGGACGGCGTAGTTAAAATTTTCGCGGAGGACCTTGATGAACATTTCGCGGTCTTTGGGCGGCATTGGGCTTGTATCTTTGGTTGCCAGGTGATTGGTAATGGCCGTGCCGAAGAGGAATTCGTGGCGGACCTGCTGAACGTTTACATCGGCGCCGGGTTTGGTTTTGACCGTGAGAACGCCCATACGGATTTCAGCGATTTGGGCGTCGATAGCGGAAAGGGCCGGCTTATTCGAAATATCGCCCTGAGCCAGACAAACGGGGGCGATAAGCGAAATTACCGGCAGAAGCGATAGCGTTGACTTGTTATTCATAAACCACACTCCTTAAGCATAATTTTTATTGATATTTTGCATTGACCGACCGGCTGTTTTTACCCGATAAGCCGGCAAAAGTAAAGCCAAACCCATATCGATGAAAAAAACGTATAACCTGTTATTTCGCGGATGCCTTTTGTTAACCAAATATTAGTTGGTTAACCGAAGTTAACCAGTATGATAAGGTTAACATCAGTTAACCAGATATAGCCAGGTTAACGAACATTAAAAAGGCGAATAGGCCGTTTTTTACGGTTAAAAACAAGGGTAAGTGTATTATGAAGAAGTGTCCGTTTTGCGCGGAAGAGATTCAGGAGGAGGCGGTAAAGTGCCGGTTCTGCGGGGAGTTTTTAATCGACGCGGAACTGAGGGATATGAAAAAGGGCGGCGGCGGGAAATGGTATCATACAACACCGATGATTATTCTTTGGATATTGCTATTACAACCACTTGCGCTGCCATTTATATGGAAAAATCCAAACTACAACACTAACCGCAAAATAATTTGGACAATTATCACGATTGCATTTACCATACTGTTAACATTATTGTTCAAGATATTTGTTGAACGTTACTTTCAGTGGGTAGGGGATATTGCAACGAAGGGACTGTAAGTATTTTAGATTACTAACAGAAGAGCACATCGAACACACGCAACAAACAGGCAATAAAAATGGGTGGACAAGCGTCTATGTTTTAGTTACCCTGTTGCTGGTATATCGGCACTCGAACTAAACCTAATTTTTTTAAGGAGAAGCGAATTATGAAATCAATCAGTAAAATGATTACAGTTAGTGCGGTGCTGGCGTGTGTGATGCTGGCGCCGGTTGTTATCGAGGCGACGATGACAATCAAAAAGACAGCGGAAGGCAAATATGAAGGGACGTGGTCGGCGCAATTCGGCGAAAGCACGCTGTCGGATATCACGTTCGATAACGGGAAACTGGCTTTCGTGCAGACCAGCAACTTTGGCGGCCGGGAGATGAAGACGGCTTACGAGGGGAAGGTCGAAGGAGCGAAGCTTAACGGCACAGGCAAAGGGCAATTTGGCGAGGTTAAAATCGAGGGAACATTGAAAGGTGAGCCAAATACCATAGCGGGCGAATGGCAGATAAATACGACAATGCCGACAAGAGAGATGGTAGATAAGCTGAGTATCACCAAGGATGCCAATGGCGTGCTTGGAGGTAAATGGACAGGCCAGAGAGGCGAGAGCACGGTTTCGAATATGAAACTTGAAGGCAATAAGCTGACGTTTACTCGCAAGAGCAAGATGGGCGAGATGGAAATTGAAATGACTTACGAGGGGACAGTCGAGGGCGACGCGATAAAGGGCAAATTCACCAGTGAGCGAGGCGAAAGAGAGGCCAACGCCACCCGCGTCGGGGCAGCCAAACCCGAAGCAGGCAAGGCCGAGCCAAATAAGCCGGCGACCCATAAACACGAGATGATGCCGGAGCCGAATAAGCCGAAATAGAACTATTAGAAGTGGCTTTTAAGGAGAAGCGGATTATGAAAACAAAAGCACTTGTTACGGGAATAGTAATTGTTTGTGTAATGACGGTATCGATAGCGGCGGCGACTGAAGACGTTACCGGTCAGTGGGAATTTAAGAGCAAA
Source organism: Sedimentisphaerales bacterium (assembly GCA_049509315.1). Lineage (GTDB taxonomy): Bacteria > Planctomycetota > Phycisphaerae > Sedimentisphaerales > Anaerobacaceae > Fen-1362. The sequence goes on from JBELAA010000008.1 coordinate 4,335, forward strand.
TTCGAGGGAATGTCGTCCGATGCGACGATGACAATTACAAAGAACGCCGAAGGTAAATACGCCGGGACGTGGTCGGCACAATGGGGTGAAAGCACGCTGTCGGACATAACTTTCGATAAAGGGAAACTGGCTTTTGTGCAGACAAGCAACTTCGGCGGCCAGGAATCCAAGACGACTTACGAGGCAAAAGTCGAGGGAACGAAATTGACAGGTAAAGGCAAAGGGCCGTGGGGCGAATTTGTAATCGACGGGACTTTAAAAGGTGAGCCGAATACCATAGTCGGCGAGTGGCAGATAAACGTTACGGTCCCGCCGCGGGAAGTAGTCGATAAGCTGGCGATTACCAGGGACGCCAACGGAGTTCTTGAGGGTAAATGGACGGGCCAGAGAGGCGAGGACACGATTTCGAATATGAAGTTAGAAGGCAATAAGCTGACGTTTACGCGCAAGAGTAAAATGGGCGAGATGGAATTTGAAATCGCCTACGAGGGAACCGTCGAAGGCGACCAGATTAAAGGCGCATTCAAAAGCGATTTCGGTGACAGAGAATCAAACGCTACCCGCGTCGGGTCAAAGTCGCAGGGAAACAAGGAAGAAATGAAAAAGGCAGAGCCAAACAAACCGATGCCCCCTAAACATGTAATGCCGGAACCTAATAAACCGAAGTAACAATAAAACGATTTCGGTTCAATTAACATTTTGCAAAAATTTAGCCCCCCGATGATTTATCGGGGGGCTTTTTATTTGTGTGTATTGTCGAGGATGTCGAGGAGTTCGGCGGGGGAATTGATGAGGGCTTTTGCGCCGGCGGCGAGAAGTTCGTCGGCGGTGCGGTAACCCCAGAGACAGCCGACGGGGAACATTTTGGCGGCGACGGCGGTAAGCATATCGATATTGGAGTCGCCTACGTAAATGAACTGTTCAGGGGGGATTTTGAGATGATTTGCGATTCGCAAAGCAAGGTCGGGGTGGGGCTTTAAGGGAATGTCGGGTAATGCGCCCTGGACCATTTCGAAACGCCACTGAGGGAGCAATGTTTTGACCATAGTTTTTGTAAACTTGTCAATTTTGTTTGAAAGGACGGCAAGTTTGAGGCCTCGTTTTTGCAGGTCAGTGAGAATTTCAGGTATGCCGGTGTAGGGGCGTGTGTTTTTGTGCCAGCAGCCGGCGTAGATTTGCTGTGAGTATTCGGCGACTTTTTCGACGGTTTCGTTATCACGGGCCGATTCAGGAAGCGCGCGTTTCGCCTCGACAGCGACGGATTCGCCGACAAAGTATCTGAACGCATCAACAGTATGGGGTTTGAAGCCGAAATGAACGAGCGAAGCGTTCATTGCTTCTGTCAGGTCGGTGAGTGTTTCGAGTAATGTTCCATCAAGGTCGAATATAACGGCCTTGAATATTTTCGCTGCGCTCACGTTACGTGCCTTCGCCAAAGTCAGCGAGGTATCTGACCTGTTCGGGCGTGAGCCGGTCGATATTGATACCCATCGATTTGAGTTTCAGCGTGCAGACCTTATTTTCGATTTCGACGGGGACGTTATAGACGGCGGCTGACAGCGAGTCGGCGTTTTTGACGACATGCTCGGCAGCGAGGGCCTGAGTGGCGAAGGACATATCCATAACCGACGCGGGATGGCCTTCGGCGGCGGCGAGGTTAATCAGCCGGCCTTCGGCAAGGAGGCAGATTCGCCTTCCATTTTTGAGGACGTATTCATCGACGTGGTTACGAACACCTTTATTGATTTTTTTGCTCAGCTTGGCAAGAGCGGGGATGTCGATTTCGACATTGAAATGGCCTGAGTTAGCGACGACGGCGCGGTCTTTCATAACGCGGAAGTGCTCGCCGCGGATGACGTTTTTGTTGCCAGTGAGGGTTACGAAGAGGTCGCCGATTTTCGCGGCCCGGCTCATAGGCATAACGTCGAAGCCGTCCATCGAGGCCTCGATCGCCTTGATGGGGTCGATTTCGGTAACAATGACGATAGCGCCCATACCTTTGCATCGCATAGCGAAGCCCCTGCCGCACCAGCCGTAGCCGGCGACGACGATTTTTGAGCCGGCCATTAACAAGTCGGTAGCGCGAATGATGCCATCGACGGTGGATTGCCCCGTGCCGTAACGGTTGTCGAAGAGGTGTTTGCTTGCGGCGTCGTTAACTGCGACGACGGGGAATTTCAATCTGCCGGACTTTTCGAGGGCGCGGAGGCGAATTACGCCCGTGGTTGTTTCTTCCATACTGGCGATGACGCGATGAGCGTCGTCGGTCCGTGTGGTGTGCAATTCGGTAACAAGGTCAGCGCCGTCGTCGAAGGTGATGACGGGCTTGTGGTCGAGGGCGGCGTGAATGTGCTTGTAGTAGGTTTTGCGGTCCTCGCCGCAGATTGCGAAAACCGGTATGCCAAAATCCTTGACCAATGAAGCGGAGACGTCATCCTGGGTGCTAAGGGGATTGGATGCGCAAAGGACGAGGTTGGCCCCCGCCGCCTTGAGTGTGCGGGCGAGATTGGCGGTTTCGGCTGTAACGTGAAGGCAGGCCGAGACGTTTTTGCCCGCCAGCGGTTTTTCTTTCGCGAAACGTTCGCGGATTGACGCCAGAACGGGCATATCGTTATCGGCCCAGAGTATTCGTTTTTTGCCCTTCGGGGCGAGTTTGATGTCGGCGATATCGTATTTCATTTAATGGTTCCTTTCGAATATAGTAAAAACGAAAGTATACAAGCCGGGCGAAAGATTTTCAAGGGTTTCATTATGCCGGCAAAAAATGGTAAATGGAGAAAACAGGAGAATTTCTAATATTGTTGCAAAAGATAATACTGATAATTTTATCGCTTACCGTTTTTGAAAAAACCTTGAATTTTTCTATGCCCTTTGGTATCATTCATTTATATTCCGGATTTATCAGGACTGTTATACGACCGCACATACGAAATAAGATTCTGCCAAGGGTATGCTAAAAATTGCAGATAAAATCTGAATGCAACCGCCAACAAAAAAATTGTTCGGACAAAAACACAAGTGGGTCGGGACTTCTATACTGTTTTTCGCTGCATATTATCTTTTCTTAAACTTGTTCATTAAACCAGAGCTTATCTATTATTATTTCCAAATCAACTGCTATACGCCGGAATTCAAAATCGGCAGCATGTTTTTACTCGATTGCTTAAGCTATCCAGGCGGATTTAGCCAATATCTGGCTGCATTTTTCACACAATTGTGTTATTTTCCCTGGTTAGGTTCTTTGTTTATTATCCTGATTGGTTGGGGATTTTACATACTTTCAGCAACAATACTCGATATCACAGCAGATAGTATCTGGCGAGTAATTTGTTTTGTGCCGGCAATATTGATATTGATGATATGCAACCAGTATGAAGACCCATTTAGATACAGTGCAGCTCTCCTGACTATTATGATTATTACAGTTCTGTATCAAAAGATTTCAGTTCATATGGATTGGCCCAGAAGCGTCTTATTTTTAATATCCTGCGTCATAGCATACTACATTGCCGGAGGTGCGGTTTTAATATCTGTGGTTTTAGCATCCTTATTTGAGCTTTTTGAAAAGCGAAGGCCGGTTTTTTTCGTAATTTATCTTTTGTCCGGGATTGCCATTTGCTGGTGCATTGGCGCCGTCCTTTTCAGAATGGATGAAAGCAACTCATACCTTTCTTTTATTCCTCTTATTCAGATAGAACAAATCATTCAGCAGAAACAATCGGCGAAATTTTTAAGTATTGCCCTATTGGTCTTTATCCCCGCAGCAATTCTCGTAATTAATATACGCCGGATACTGCTTAGAAAAAAGGGCGATTTTGGTTTACATACGTCCATACAAAAAAAACATTCGGTTATGAAAGAGGAAACAGGCATTGCCCTGAGATGGGTAATTCAAATTATAATTTTCTTTATTATTTCCGCATTATGTATTCTGTTTTCTTATGACTGGCAGGTTACAAGAGACCTCCAGGTAAATTATTTTGCCAGCCGGCGAATGTGGCATGAGGTTTTGTCCGCTGACCGAAAGAGGTCAATGAATCCAGGTTGTAACAACGCCGTTAACCGGGCTTTATTTTATACAGGCCGAATGGGCGATGAAATGTTCACTTTTCCCCAAAATCGGTTCCTTTCAGACCTGGTCTTTTCCAAGGATTGGCGACGCAACCCAACCTATTTAGAGCGGGCAGAAGTATGCCTGGACCTGGGGATGGTCAATGTAGCAGAGGAGATTGCTTATGAATTTCTGAAAGGACCCTACATTCTTAAACAGCTTGCGTGGATAAACCTTGTCAGAGGTCAAATGGAAGCTGCAAGAATTTACCTAAAAGCGCTTAGCCGGTATCCTGCTTACGCCGGAGAGGCAAACGAAATGCTGCGTCAGCTTAAACAAGACCCGCTTCTTGAGCGTAACGAGCGCGTGCAATACCTGCGAACAATTATGGAAAATAATGATCTGACTTATACCAATCTTAATTACGATGAGGAGCAATGGCTTAAAGAACTTCTGCGCCGGAATAAAAATAATAAAATGGCATTCGAGTACCTGATGGCACATTATCTTCTAAACCGCCAGTTAGACAGGTTCATAGAAAACCTACCACGTCTCGACGACTTTGGCTATGAAAATATTCCCCGCCATTACCAGGAGGCGATTTTGCTTTATACAGGTATAACACAAAAGAAAGTTAATTTGAGCAGGGCATTGGATAGTGAAATAATTAAGCAATATAATGAGTTTAACAATTTCGGAAGAGACCCTGCTTATGAGGATAGGGAAATTGCGCGACAGAAATTAGTGCCAAAATTCGGTCGAACTTACTTTTTCTATTTTATATTTGGTTATTCAAAGTGAAGAAATGAAAAAACGCAATGTTTACTTACTGGTTTTTTGTCTTATCTGCTTAACAGGAGCTGCCTTTGGGTTAACATTTTTCAACAGCTCCGGGCCGCCTGGGGAATTTGTGACGGTTGACAAAGACATAGCAATCAAACCCGATTTTACCGGAATAATTATTCCGCCGAATATCGCCCCTTTGAATTTTGCAGTTTTCGAGCCCGGGCAAAGATATTTCGTTAAAATATATTCCGCCGGCGGCAAGCCCGTAAATATCTCCAGCAGAAGCGGAAAAATCACAATTCCTTTACGAAAATGGAAGGCCTTACTTGAGACGAATCGAGGCGAAAAGCTGTTTTTCGAGATTTATGTGAACAACGGGCAGTGGAAAAAATACGGGATAATTGAAAATTATATCGCAAAAGAGAATATCGACAGCTTCATAGCTTATCGCCGCATAGAACCGATATGCACTTGCTGGGGACCAATCGGGATTTACCAGCGCAATCTTGAGAATTATAACGAGTCCCTGATTATACACAATAAAACGTTTCGCGACGAATGCGTTAATTGTCATAGTTTCACCGCCAACAGTCCTGAGAATATGTCCGTCGGTGTTCGCAGCCAGGAATACGGCAGGTCCGCAATATGCGTTCGCGGCGGCAATATAGAGAAAGTAAATACGATATTCGGCTACACTGCCTGGCATCCCAGCGGGCGTCTGGCCGCTTATTCATTTAACAAGGTGTGGCAATTTTTCCATACGGCGAGAATGGAGGTTCGCGATGTGGTCGATCTCGACAGCGCCATAGCTTATTATAATTTTGATACTAAAAAAGCTAAAACCAACGCTGGAATCAATGACAGTAATCGTCTTGAGACATACCCTTCGTGGACGCCTGATGGGAAATATTTATATTTTTCCAGCGCACCGATACTATGGAAAGACCGCGACAAGGTTCCCCCGGAGAATTACGAAAAGGTAAAATACGATCTCAGGCGAATCAGTTACGATATTGAAACCGACACATGGGGAGAGCCGGAAACGGTTCTGTCGGCAGACACTACCGGTTTAAGCATTCTCGAACCTCGCATATCTCCAGACGGCCGTTTTCTTCTTTTCTGTATGTGTGAATATGGATGCTTTCCAATCTATCAGCCGACAAGTGACTTATATATGATGAATCTCGAAAGCGGGGAGTATAAAAAACTTGATAATATCAATAGCCGGTATTCCGAGTCATGGCATAGCTGGTCAAGCAATAGCCGATGGATTGCGTTTAGCAGTAAAAGAGGAGGCGGCCCGTTTACAAGAACATACTTCAGTTATGTGGATGAGAAAGGCGTCGCCTCTAAACCGTTTATAATGCCGCAAAAAGACCCTGAGTTTTACGATTCTTTCGTTGAGACATTTAGCTTACCTGAGTTGATTAAATCGCCGGTCAAGGTTGATTATAAGACGCTTGGGCAGGTAGTTCGCTCAGATAAAGGTATTAATGTAGAATCGCCTGTCAAATTTGCTTCCCCTGCCGCTGATACCAATGCTCCCTCCTCACCCTGGCAGCAGGGACATGGATAATATTTGAAACGGCTAAATATCCTTAATTTATTTCTTTCAACCAATCGTAAGCGGCCGGAACGGGCATATCGTTAACAGCCCAGAGTATTCGTTTTTTTATCCTTCGGGGCAAACTTGATATCAGCAGTATCGAATTTCATTAAATTTCCCTTTCAAAAAGCAAGAGAATAAGCACAGCAGTATCAGGTTTTGAGGCAAATTTTCAAACAGGAAAAGTTCTGACTCATCCCCCTCGACTCCGCTCGGGGTGGCGAGCTTGTCGAACCAGAAGCCCGTGTTACGTAACATAAAAGCAATCCACTTAAGCGAATTTATTTGGGGCCGTTGGTATAATATTCGCAATCACAGCCGGACAGCATATTGTTTTTGTTATACCTTAAATTTCTCTAATGCTTTTACCTGTACTATCAGTAAGTTAGTCATAGACCATCAAAACGCAAGTTATACGCATTCTGATTATTTCTCGTGCGGTAATCGGTAGGGTGTGCTGCCCTGAGAAATTCCTTTGGAATTTCCAGGACTATGTCCCGGGAATCCTTCGGATTCCACGGGGTGCACACCCCACCCTACAATTTCGTTATTAGCACGAGATTTTTTCATAATGCGTATGAGGAGGTTATGAAATGGCTTGTAGAATCGCAAAACAGCAGAAAAGGGGATTTCCGGCTAAAAACGAAAATCCCCTTTTTATTTTGACTAACAGCTTATTATAGTGTGAAACTGCTGATATCCACGCCCTGGGCCTTGAGGGCATCAACGTAAACCATCATTCGTTCTTTCAGAGAAGCCAGCGAGTTTGTTAAAATCTGAATATCTTTGGCCAGCCCCTGGACCTCGGCACCCGGAGACATCTTGGACATTTGGTCCGTCTTGTTTGTAATATCACTTTTTGTTGACAAGAACTGTGTCTTGTATTTCTCGGCAGTGGCCTTAAGGGCATCGATGCTCATCTTCGCGGCCTGCGCCTTGAGCGTATCGAGCGGACTTGTCAGGTCAACTTCCGCTGCCGCCGTCGTCAAGGCCTGCTTGACCTCTTCTGCGGCGGGCTTCGCGCTTTCTGCTGCCTTCTGTGCGGCTTCCTGTGCAGCTTTTTGTGCGTCAGCCGCTGTCTGCTGGATAGGCGCCGCCGCCTGTTTTGCCGCGGGCTGGGTTTGCGTAACAGCCGGCTGAGCGGCTTTTGGCGCCGCCGGAGGCGCTTTCTTGCATCCAAACAAACCAACACTGATTCCAATCACTAACATTACACACATCTTTTTCATAACTATTTTCCTTTCAAATAATATAAGTTTCGCCTATTATACCTTTTGGTTCTGACAACAGGCAAGCGTAAACATTTATTTGTCATTCTCAATAATGCATGAATCCATTTCCTTATCGTTTATCGGTTATCAATAAATTTTCTCTTACTCCTCATCGGTTAGCCCCCAGCTCCGCTGGGGGTCAATTTAATCACTCTTCCACCTAATCCTTTAATCCCCACCTTTTATCCGCTTCGGCGTATATAGCCCCCGTAGCGCAGCGCGAAGCCTTGCGGAGTCTCGGCTTCCGAGGCAGACCCCCACGCCTGCCTTCGCGTCGTTTTTGTCGAAGCGTAGCGAAGCATTGCGGAACGAAGTGGAGTCTCGGCTTCCGAGGCGTAGCGCAGTCTCGTCTTAAGCGAGGCGTAGCGAAGACAAAAGATTGCGGAGGTCGTTTTTCCCGCACAGGGAAAAGCGTAGACTCATTTTTGAGGCGGAGTCTCGTTACAGCGAGGTTGTGGGGGCAGACTCATTGTTTGCCTTCGCTGGGGGTCAATGTAATCTCATTTCCCGAAATTTGGTCTTGCTTTTTATCTCAAAATATGATAATTTCACTTTATTGAGGAAAGTAATAATCGTTTTATGCAGGATTAAACCCGACTATAGATGCTTTTATGATTATTATAAGATTTGAATAGAAACTATGGTTCTGTGGAGGAGAAAATGAAGCGTTTTGCTCTTGCGATTTTGATTATTGCCAGTTCTTCTACGCCGTCTTTTGCTAAATACTCCGGTGGTTCAGGAAGTTCCTGGGATCCTTACAAAATAGCCAATGCAACTGACCTCATGTATCTCGGAGCCCATGCTAATGATTACAATCAATGCTTCATCATGACCGCTAATATCGATCTCGACCCCAATCTTCCCGGTAATCGGGAATTTACAGCTGCCGTAATCGCACCAGATACAAATAATTCAACAACAGGTTTTCAGGGGAAATCTTTTACAGGATGTTTTAATGGTAATGGATATGTAATTGAAAATCTGAAAATCTATTCGGACCTGGATTGCCTTGGTCTGTTCGGCGATATAAATGGTACGTCGGCTCAGGTAAAAAATCTCGGCATTGTCAATGCCGCTATTTATGGCTATTCCTCATATTATGTCGGTGGTTTGTGCGGAAGCAATTCAGGCACAATCAGCAACTGCTACGTCATAGGTCAGATTTCTGGCGGAATATATTTAAATTTTGCAGGAGGTTTGTGCGCAAAAAATGAATATGGCACAATAAATGATTGCTATGCTTCTGTTGCCATTTTTTCGCAAGATATTTCATATTATTTGGGCGGTCTGTGTGGAGAAAATCTGAATGGCACAATCAGCAACTGCTACTCAACCGGTTTTTTGTATGGTACTGATTATCTTGGCGGTCTGTGCGGGTGGAATAATGCCGGCTTAATCAGCAATTGCTATTCCATAGGTAAGGTTAATCGCCTCAGCAATTTTTCATATCATATTGGCGGATTGTGCGGTGGGAGTGAATCCGGAACAATCAATAATTGTTATTTCTATTTATTCAACGGACCTGAAAACAATTTTGGGACCGACCTGGAGACCGAGCAAATGACCGAACAGTCCAGTTTCAAAGGTTTTGACTTTGTCGGAAATCCCGATGACGGAATTGAGGAACACTGGGCAATAACAACTGGTTATTGCCCAAGACTTTCATGGCAGACAAATGATGGATTCCTGCCTCCTACTTATGTTCCTGATACTAACCTGTCAGGAAGCGGTCATGCTGATGACCCCTTCCAGATTAATAACGCCGCGGATTTCAGCGAATTCAGGACGAATATTTCGCTTACCTGTGGCTATTATGCTCTTACATACGATATTAACCTGTCTTGGCAGAGTTTCAATACGGCAGCTATTCAAAAGGTATTTGGTGGACATCTTGATGGCGGTGGTCACAAAATTACCAAATACACCTGCAATACAACAGGTCCTTATGCTGCCGGTTACTTGGGCATTTTCGCCGTGCTTAATGGTTCAGTTTATAATCTTGGGATTGAAAATATATCGATTACCGCCCAGGGTGGAGATTATATCGGGGGTCTGTGTGCAATCAATGCAAATGGTATTATAAGCAATTGCTATGTCACCGGACAGATTATCATCTCTCAATACGATTCAGATTACATTGGTGGTCTGTGCGGATATAATTATTTCGGCACGATTTTTAATTCCTATGCTAATTGTCCGATTACCAGCAATGGATATGGTTCAGGTTTAATCGGCGGTCTGTGCGGAGAGAATGAATCAGGCGACATTCGCGATTGCTGCGCAACCGGTAATGTTACCGGTGATACCGATTCAGATGGGCTCGGTGGTCTGTGCGGACAAAATTACAAAGGCGCGATTATCGGGAGTTACGCCGGAGGTTCTGTGTTAGGACATCATGAGATTGGGGGTCTGTGCGGTTACAATAGAAACGGCGAAATTAAAAACTGTCGTGCTCATGGTTATGTATCCGGTGGTCAGGATGTCGGTGGCCTGTGCGGAAGAAATTATTTTAACTCTACGATCAGTAATTCCTGCGCCACTGGTTCTGTGTCCGGTTATAATTTTATCGGCGGCCTGTGTGGATACAATTGGTATGGTACTATCAGCAGCTCCAGTTCCTGCTCTACCGGTCAGATTACCGGCGCAAACGGTGTGTATTATCTCGGCGGCCTGTGCGGAAAAAATGAATCTGGCTCAATCAATAACAGTTATTCCACCAGCCGCGTGACAGGCGGAACTGGTTCATATTATGTCGGCGGCTTGTGTGGAGATAATTTCTATAGCTCAGTTAATGGTTCCTATTCCACTGGTCAGGTTATCGGTGGGACTAATTCTAATTATCTCGGAGGATTATGTGGGGAAAATCAAGGCACTGTCGGCAACTGTTACTCTAAAAGCGCAGTGTCCGGAGATTATTTTGTTGGCGGCTTGTGTGGAGATAATGTTTATTTCCCTGGAACGTTAAGCAAAATAAGCAATTGCTACTCTACCGGCTCTGTTGCGGGTAATCATTATAAAGGTGGTTTTTGCGGCGTTAATGACGGCTCTATTATAAGCTGTTTCTGGGATATTAATACAAGTGGAATAACTACTAGCTCTGGCGGAACGGGTCTTACTACGGTCCAAATGAAGCAGCAGGCCAGTTTCGTCGGCTGGGATTTTGTTTGGGAAACGGCCAATGGCCCCAACGACGTTTGGGCAATCTGCGAAGGCGTTAGTTACCCTAAATTTGCCTGGCAGTTTATTCCAGGCGATTTTGATAATAACAAGTATGTGGATTTCAGCGACTTCGCGATATTGGCCGCTAAATGGATGCAAACCGATTCAACTCTTTATTGCGGCGGCACCGACCTCACCGGCGATGGCCTCGTCGATATTAGGGACCTCGCTGTTTTCGTTCATCACTGGCTCATCGAATAAAAATCTTCTTCAATCCACGAGTCCAGCGTCTAAAACTCTGACTCATGATGCACTATGTAAGTATATACGCATCCCGGCGCGCCGGGACTTATATACTTCCCTCTCCGGCGGTTTCTGTTGCTAATCCTGTGTTAATCTGCGAAGTCCCCCTCGTCTTGCTTTCGCAAGAAAGCAGAGGGGGTGTAATCTATGGTTAATTTTTGTCGCAAATCCGCCCCCGGAGCGCAGCGCGAAGCCTTGCGGAGTCTCGGCTTCCGAGGCAGACCCCCACGCATGCCTTTGCGTCGTATTTTGTCGAAGCGTAGCGAAGCATTGCGTAGCGCAGTCTCGTCTTAAGCGAGGCGTAGCGAAGACAAAATGTTGCGGAGGTCTAGATTTCTTTGAAATCTACGGGGGGCGAAGCCCCCGCGCCTTATTTTCCGTTTTGCGGAAAATGTTGTGGGGGTGTCTAAAACCTTCGTGTCCCTTCGCGTAGCCCTCAGCGTCTTGATTCGATTTCGAATCAGCAGGGGGTGCTGCTTCGTGGTGAAACAAATTGAAAATCGGCAATCGGAAATCTTAAATTGAATCCGCGTCCCCAAATCGACAATCGACATTCGTCAATCATAAATGGAATTCAACCAATTCCGATTATCTTCGTTTGTGGTTTTTGTGCTTTGGTAATTCGAATTTGTTTAGGATTTAGGATTTCTAACCTGCCTGCTAAATACTAACAACTATCGACTATCGACTAACGACTAAGTTTTTGCTTTTTGCATTGCCTCACCACCTCATATCATTTGTCCTGTTGAGAATTTTCGGCAGCGCCGCCGCCTTGTCCGCATACAGCCGCAGAAGCTCCTCGTTGTTCTGGCTCGCTGCCACCGGCTGCAAATGATTTATCGCCACTAGCGCTCCCATTATCCTGTAATGAAAATTATCGCTTCGCACATAACGTTTCTCGCTGGCAAGAAAATCGTCTAAGTATCCCTTCAGGAATTCGTCTATCTTCGGCCTCATCTGCGGGTATCTATCGTAATATATCTGTAATAATTGAATCGACATGCGCGAAGGCCTCTCTTCGACCGCCTTGATTGCGCACTCCAGACCCGCCGTAATCCTCTGCTGGTTCCCGCCGAACAGTATCGCGTTATGCGCAATCATTATATTCCGCGTTGCCGGATACGGGTATTTCGTCTGACCCGTCTCTATCCCGTCAAATATCTCCCTTCCCCTCGGCGTAGTTATGTCCACGTATAATCTCTGCTTGTCGTCCAAAAACACCGTCCGCCAGTCCGCGTTGAATTCTATCCCTTTTACAAACGGCGTGTCCACTTGTCCCGCGGGCATCAGGACGACCCATACGTTACGTTTCTTCATTTCCTCATTCAGCCACTTCCCGATTTGAACGTAATCCTGCTCCGTCAGGTTCTGGTTGCGCATCTGCGCACGCCGCACAACGTCCCCCCCGAACATTATCTCAGACCACGTCATATACGCGTCGTAGTTATATGCCGCCTGAGCGCGGCCATCCATAAACAGTTGTAACGGCGTCTTGCCCGTGCTCGGGTCCGGCTCCTGTCCCCACGCGATGAACCCCCCTTCCGTCCAGTAGTTAAACATATTGCCGCTCATCTTATTGCCGTCGATAAACTGGCACGCCGCAAATGGCTTCGCGTGCGACGCAGTCATCCTTATAAACATCGACCGTAAATCCGGGTCAAATGGCCATGGTGACATGTATATATGATAAAATTTAATGCCCCAGAACGCCCCAAGCCCCATTACCGTCGCCGCCGCTCCCGTAATTATCATTCTTTGCGTCACGCGCATCATTTCCGGCAAGGTTAACCGTCCTCGCCTGTAATAATTCCACGACGAAGCCGCCGTCCTTATAAATTGGTCAATTAACATCGCAATTACCGGGCACGTTACGTATCCCGCAATCGGTATGAATCGCCGCGACCGAAACGCCATATACGACGTTAATGCCGCTATCATAATCAGCGTCAGATCAATCTTTGGAAGCACAAATACCCCGCCCGCGCCAGCGTCCTGCCGCGTCGCCCCTTCCGCCGGCTGCTGCTTAAAACTGTCTATCAAAATAGCTCTGATAATATCGTAACCAACCCACGCAACTACGCTCAGCAGGTTAATCACATAAATTACGGAGAACAGTCCCTCGTATGTAATCTCGAGGTTCGCCTCGTAAGCAGGATGCCATATACGCTGCAAATCCCACAATTGCCCTAAGTGCCATATCGGCGTCTTGAAATTGAACGGATTTACCAAAACTATCATTAAAATTAAGGATACTGCCGCTGCCGCCAGCACGTAAAATATGTTTACGACAGAATACTTTGGTTTCTTCGGAAACTGGGCCGTTATCATAAACATCAGTGCGTAAAAAGGAACCGTAATAAACGGGAAAATATATCGCCCCGAATAGCCGTTGGACGCCTCCCCCCCAGTAAAAACAGCGAAAATTGAAAACGGTATGATTATGTAAATACTGTGAACGTTTACGAATATCGCCGCCCACAGTATCCCCCCGAACAGCCCTGACAGCAAAAACCCCGCAAGGTTCGCCTCCACAAATGAAAACGAAAGCAATACCACCCACATTATCAATACCATTCCCGCCAGACCCAGTATTTTTGACAGCATTTCATACCGTTTCTGCTGGCTGTCGATTTCCTGTTTCGGCCCTTTGAAATTCTTCGGATATGGTAATCGCCCCGACCCCTCGCGTTCCGGCTCCCTTTCGTTACCCTTGAAAAACCTCGGATACAGCAGCCGACCGGACAGATACAGCGCAATTACACCCGCCCCGCTTATCAGCATTATCATAAACGGCATCGCCGTCCCCACGGGATTATCCCACCGAAACGCCGGCCACCACTCATGAACATTTCGCCAGCCCTCGGCGTTTTGGCTGATGCTGATCTGGAAGGTGTGGGTGAGGTTGGTGAGATGGAAAGGATTAAAAAGAATTGAGCATACAAAGGCGGCAATGCCTGCAAGCGCAGTGTGGCAGACGGAGGCGGGGGAGGTTGCGAGAAGGCGGTCTTTGAAAGATGTAACAATTATGCCGAGGCCGACGGCGGCGCAAAAGGCGATGAAAAACGAACGCTGACATTCATCGACATATTCGGCAAAGTGGGGATTTTGTAATTGCATTTCCGGGGGAAACAGTCGGACCAGAAGAGTAACGAATACGATGAGCGAAACAAGGACGTGATAGCCGTAAAAGGCGGGGGCGTTGGCCTGTCGCCAGGCGGCCAAAACCAAGCCGGCGATGATAAACATAAACATCAAGAGCAGGAACTTATCCTGGGAAGGCGAGACGGCGGTGTCGATAAAGGGGTCGTGGGCGGTGTCTTTAATAATGAGGACGTAGAGTGCGAGCCAGGTGAGGATGCTGTAGATTGAGACGGTCCAGCGTTTTGGAAGCATTATGAGGAGGCGCAACATAACGACGGGGACAAGCATAATGAAGACGTAGATGTAGCCGCCGTGGACGTTTGCCCAGAAAATAACAAGAGGAACGATTAGCCAGATATAAAGATAATTACGGTAGGTGGCGAGGACGAGAATGAGAATGAAGGCGGCGACGAGGAGGTTGGAGAAGCCGGCGGGCCTGATGTCGATGAATGAGCGGCCTATGAATAGCGCAGCGCAGGCGAAAAACGCGGACAAGGCGGGGTGAGCGCCGAGAACGCGGGCGGTGTAGTAAATGCAAATAACGGCGAGGATGTATATCGCAAATTTCCAGTAAACAAGGGAGTTGAAACACCAGTTTGAGGAGTCGGCGATGGGGGATTTGTAGGCGAGCCAGTAGAAGATGGTGTGAGTAAGCCAGTTCTGGTTGACCCAGCCAGTGGGATGCCAGAATTTGACGGTGTCGAGGCCGACTTTGTCGGTGATGACCTGTGCCCAGTGGGGCCAGGTTTTGACTTCCTCGGCGGTGGGGCCGGGTCTGTGGGAATTGGCGGAGAAGGGTTCGAAGGTGCTGACGCCGTGGTTTATGAAGTGGCGGCCACAGGCGAGGGCGACCCATGTGTCGCCGGCGCCTACCATGTGAGTGCTGGTATGAAAGGCGAAGAGGAGCATTGCGAGACAGGCAATGATGGTTGCGAGTTTGCTATTCGATAAACCTTTGTTATTTTGAATCAGGTCGTTCATAAAACCTTTCTTTCTTCACCACGAAGGGCACGAAGGCGCCAAGCTACACGAAGGTTTCGGCTGTTGTGGTGTTCTCAACGAAGGCCGCTTATAAAGCAAGCTTTCCCGCGACCTTCGTTTTCGACCACTGGATTCCTTTCGGAATCCCGGCAAAATTGCCGCAAACAGCCGAAACGAACAAGATTTTAAAAGAAATACCTATTATCACAGCAGCATTTATACGTAAGGGCATAATACGGCATAAGTTATATATCGTCAAGATTGGCCTTTGTTCGCCAACTTTCAAAGGCCACACTGACTGGCACCCGTCTTCGCTGCACTACGCCGGGGCTGGCGGACGACAACACTGACTGGCACGGATTTCACCGCGGATGGTCGCGGCGACCACGCGGAGACCGCAGAGAAATCAGCCACGAAAAAGCACCCCGCCCTTAAAAGCGGGACTCCGCAAGGCTACGCAAAAGACACAAAAAGTTTTGACGCAGATTACGCGGAAGGAAACGGTTTAGTGCTTTTAGGGGAATTTTCAATCAAAAACGGGAAACCACTAAGGACAATTTTCCAGTTCAAAAATCAAAATGCAAAGTGCAAAACCACAGCGCAAAAGTCAAAACTATCGCTTGTACCTGTATAATTTACCCGCAGAGTCGATCACGAATACTGGGTCATCTTTACTTTTAAGCGATTCAATTGGTCCAACGGTTATATATAGAGATGTCCGCATTTCAGGAATATTTCTTGCTGATATTCGAGCTTCAATCTCGTAGGTTGCCGGCGATGGCCGTTGTTTCTCGTCAGGCCCAGCATCAGCATTAGGTGGACAATTAGAAATAGAAATTATTGATGGTGGAGTGTTATCAACAAATTTCTTAGGCAAGATAAACTCCAGACCAGCCGCGCCATTAATATCTTCAAAAACCTTATCAGGAATTCTTGTCGGGTCATAACTGCTGGTATATAACCCTTTGTCAAAATGCAGCGTTTCCCCAGGGTGGATGCTCGGAAGCTGAATGGTAGTCATTGTTCTCTCCAGATTGCCTGTGTAAATATCTTGCTGATTGATTTGGATAATCTTCGAACTAAGCTCAAAATTTTTCGGATGAATAAGTCTTAAGACCGCATCTTCGGTTGCTGTTCCTCCAGTGTTGGTGATCAGTAACCCCAACGGAAGCGGCTCATTCCAGTTAAAGTCGTCAGCGGATAACGCCGCTGGAGCGAATAATACCGAGGAGGTTCCACTCAATGCAAAACGTACCGATAGTTCCGGCGGCTTAGGCTTAGTGATTTCGTTCCATATAGTAAAAATTGAAACTACAAAAGCACAAATGACCCCAATCCCAACTATGGTATTCCATATTTTACTAAATAACTTTGTTCTTTTGCTATTTGAATCCATATTGACACTTTCTTTTTCGGTAATATTTAGAACCACTCACAGTTTTTCAACCTGCCAAAATTCCTCTCCATCGACTTCGCTCAGGATGGTGAGCATGGTCGAACCCATTTTTTCTTGTTTTCGTCAAAGCAACTATAAATCCTAAGGTTGTTGGCGTCAAAGAAATAATCCGCGTTCACCCCGTGAGATACCGCTTCGCTATCTCACGAGATAAATCCGTGTATTAATTCACAGATTCGTCTTCCAGCGTATCAAGGCCCATAATTACGTCGTGCATAAAGACGCGTCGGCCGCTCGGTGTGTCGTGGGCGGCGAAGGTTTTATTTCCCACTTTGCAGGCATACCATTTATATTTGTTCAGCCATTCGAAATCTTCGTCATCGACTTTTGCGTTCAGGCCGTTGCCTAACGGTATCTCTTTCATAATTCCACCCTGCCTTTCATCTTCATATATTTTCCAAATCTGCTAATTATTGATGAGTAAATTTTACTGAGTTTGTCGCCGGGTAAACAGTTCTTTTTATCCGCCCTGGATTGGCCGGCGAATTTGTAGCCGTTTCTTGTCCTTACATAATCTTCCCGGGGGAAATTCAGCCGGGCGAACCTCCTATGGTATTTAAGAGCGGCAATATCGTAGGCACGTGCTGCATCGATTTCATCGCTGGTATAACACAGGTGTTTAATTATAGTCCGGCCTTTCTTCTTATACCTGATCGCGGCACGCCACCTTTTACGTTGTTTATTCCAATAAACACCAATGTATTTCGAGGAGGTATTTGGCCTTTTGGGCCTGTTAATCGTATTTTGAGAGTGTGTTGCCTCTCGCAGATTTGACCTGAGATTATTGAGGGGGTCGTTGTCCTTGTGGTCAACGAGCATGCCTTTTCTTGGTTTAACAATTTCCCTGTGCAAATAGCTTCTCCTGGTTTCTTGAGGCCCGATTTTTTTCTCACGGGTGGGATACCCTTTTTTCCCGTTTCCTGCAAGAAACCACCTGTATTGGCATTTCTCATAATATATATCCGGGTCAACGATTGTGTAAGCTCCTTCGCCTAAGTAAATTCTGCGGTATGGCTGGCCGAATGTAAGCCGGCGATAAAGCATCAAAGGCCAAACACAGATTCTGTCTAACCACACGGGAATCCTGATAGTTAAATTCGCAAACATAACCCTCTCCCTTCTTCATCAAAGTAAAAATTAAATATCAAAAATCAAAATTGCGGAAGAAGACAAAATTAAATTGGTCTTACTCCATATTTTTGATTTTTACTTTTTGATTTTTAATATATCTCGCCCTTCTGGGTCATATCTTGCCCCTCTTCGGGGGCTATCTCGCGTCTCTGCGCTATCTGCTCGCCTCGGCATAGCCGAAGGCGAAGCCGGGCCCGGCCGGCACAACGCCCCCCTCACGGGGACTACCGCCAGCCAATGCAAGTTATAATTATAGCAAACTTACTTTATAAATCAATTAAAAATTAAACATTTTTACAAAATTATTTACTTCGTTGTAAGCTCTTGTCAATACAGAGGTTAGGTATATCTGACGTGCTGTTATCAAAATAAATGTCGATTTTTTGCTTAAAATCGGCAATCAGCAATCAGCAATCAACAATTATCTTATCGCCCCCGGCCCTTTGATTTTCGTCTTCCACTTATTGTTTTTCACGTCGTATTGGACGGTATCGAAAATCGCCCCGTTAAAACGCAAAGGCATTAACTTGTCGCCGCGAATGTTTATCGTACCATTATTAACGTCATACGCAAACTCATTGCCCGCCACGTCCACGTCCTTGTCGGCGTAGGTAACGGCGCCGGCTGCGGTAAATGCGTTCAATTCCATTCGCCCCTGCGGCGTTTCCGAAATGTCTGCTTCGACGTGCGAGGCGGTAATTGAGACCTTGTCTTGTTTGCCGGACACGTTTTTTGCGGGAGCCGCATTCGAATCGCTGAGCGGGAAATAATCGACCAACATCGAGCCGTCACCGGCGTCGGCTGTAAGGTGATTGCTCTGGCCGGCAAATTGCAGCGAATCGAAATTCCGCACAAACGCGTAGCATTTGCGCCGCAAGCTGAAACGCCCAAGCCCTTTTTGCGGCTCATCGGTCTGCGAGTTATCGACCTTTATCAGGCCGGGTCCCGTCGCGGAAAAATCCTTGCTGACGGTATTGTAGTCCATCCGCACGCATTTCATTTCGACGCCGGACAAAAGCCGTTCGTTGGCCTTCCTGGTGCTTGCAAGCCGCACATCGCCGCCCTTTGCAATAAGCCGTTCGATATCCGGCGTCGCTGAGCCGTCTCCGCCTTTGTTTTTCAAAACCGCCTCGATTGTTTCGGCTGTAACGATATACTGCCGGTCTGAATCAGGCAGTTTCTGCATTACAGTGCATTTGCAGTCGCCTTCGAAAGCCGCACGGTTCAATGCGGGCTGAAACCTTGCCTGTTTTTGCGAAATTATCGTTACCGTTTCTGGTCCCTGCGCCGGTTTACCCAATGCGGCCGGCTCCTGTGTGCGGCTGTTGACGTCAAAAATGAGCTGCGTTGGCCCCGTCGCGAGCGCCTCGCCTGTTGCCGCGTTGTAATTGAGCTGACGGCTGCAAAGCATCATCCTGCCGTCTCTTCTTTCTTCCATCTTCCATTCTGCCTTCTGCACTCTATCCCCTGCGGGGACTCCGAGGACTCCGTGTTCTATGTTCTCTGTTCCATTCGCGGTCTTCAATTCCTCTGCCGAATCCATCGGAACGAGAAGAATACCGCCGTCGCAGGTAATGGTAACATCGCCTGCCATTTCCGCAGGCGCCGGGTTTATATTTCTTTCGGTATTATTCTGGTCGGTTGATTCCCGGCCCTGCTCCTCCTGTGAGCCGCCTGACATTAGAAAATTACTAATCGAAACCACATCCGCCAGCAGACGCTCTTGTGCGGTGTCGATAACAACGTTGCGGTCGAGCACGCATTTATATTCTTTGCCGGTCCTGCCGGGTTGTTTGTGCTCATTACCGTCGGCCTGCTGCCGGGGCAAATCCGAACCGTCCGTGGTGAGCGAACCTGTCCCGAGCGCAGTCGAGGGAGTCGAACCAGGCGCCGTTTGTTTCGACCACCGTTTTAACCACAGATTTTTTAATTTTGCTATTTTCAAATGTTCGAGCCGCTGGTCGTCGCCGTTGAAAACAACCTCAAGGCCCGTTCCCTTCATCTGGACCTCATTGGAATCGATTTCAACCATCCCCTCCGTCGAGAAAAGCGACCTATCACCCGCAAACGAAATATCATCGAGATAAATCACCGCGTCGCTGAATGTCCCCTTTTTGGTCGGCCAAATCCGAATCGTAACGTTTCCCGAAAGCATCCCTTCCTTTGGCGCAACCTGCCCGCCCGACGTCTCAACCGTAACCCTCGCCTTGTCGCCGCTTATTGTGCTCTTGAACTGCCTGCCGTAAATTGTGTAATAGGGTTTTTCGATTTCCCAGTCGTTGCCGTCCTGGTGGAGGAGCTCCTCGAATCCGAATTCCCGCTCGACCTGTTTTTGGGGATTCAATTTCGTGTATCGGACGTTTTTAGCGGTTCCGACGCCGACATTGCCGACCCTGCCGGTAATGGTGTTGGCGTCATAGCTCTCCGCCGGCTGTTGTATCCCCGGCGGCACAGCGGAATTTGTCGTTATTGCCGGCGTCCTGTTCACCCTGTTGTAAACAAAGTACAACACCAGCACCATTAAAAACGACACCAGCCACACACTGAATCTTCGCGAATGTAAAAACATAGGTCACAAAAAATTGTCAAAACCCAAAAAACAAAAATAAAACAAATTCCAAATTCTAATAACCAAATAATCAAACTTTAAGGCAACAGCAGTTTGGGGTTCTGGTGTTTCGGTAATTGTGATTTGTTTGTTATTTGAGATTTCATATTTGGCATTTTCATTCTATATATCTTTAAGTTATACGCCCCTTATCTGCGTCTGAATCCGTTTACTCTAATGGCGCCACAAGATACTTCTTCATAATTTCATTCCATCTGCCGGTTTTTTTCAATATATACTCAATCACTTCCCTGACCGCCCCTTTACCGCCCCCGCGTTTCGTAACGTAATTGGCTTCGGCCCTGACCTCATCGACGGCGTTGGCGACGGCAGCACTGAAACCCGCACAACGCATAGGCGGCAAATCAGGCAAATCATCGCCCACGTATGCCATCTGCTTCGCCGCCAGGCCGCTCATTTTTTCTAATTCCTTCAGGCCGGCGAGCTTATCACGTCTGCCTTCGAGGCAAAAATCAATCTCATATTCTTTGGCGTGCTGTTCAGTCGGGGGCGATTTACGGCCGCTGAGGAACGCCGTTTTCAAACCCGTTCGTTTCCACAATTTTAACCCGTGGCCATCCTGGGCGTTAAAAAATTTACTTTCCCTGCCTCGGTCGTCAACGACTATTGTGCCGTCGGTAAGGACGCCGTCAACGTCCAATACCAGCATTTTTATTGCGTTAAGGTTCGTCGGTTTGCGGCTCGATTGCTTCACGGGTCACCCGACGACCTTTATTGTAACTATGTCCTGAACGTCAATCATGCCTACGGGTTTATCGTCGGCGTCAACTACGGGCAGCTCATCGATTCTGAACTTGTGAAAAATCGCCGTCGCCTCAGCGGCAAGAGCATCGAGCCGTATCCTTTTGCAGTTTTTCGTCATCACGTCGGCGGCCTTGAGCTTAAAACTCTTAGTCCCCTCTTTTGTGAGCAGCCGGCGAAAATCGCCGTCGGTGATGATTCCTGTTAATTTGCCGCCCCCGTCCACAACCATTACCGCGCCGTGCCTCTTGACATCATTTGTATTTTTAAGCACTGTTTCAATAGTGTCGGCAGCCGACGCGAGCGGCAGCTTCTCACCGGGCCGAAACATCATCGACTGCTCGACGGTCATCAATTTTGTTCCCAATGACCCGCCCGGGTGAAACCGCACGTAATCCTCAACGCTGAAATTTCTGGCCTTCATCACCGTCAGTGCCAAGGCGTCGCCAAGCGCAAGCATACACGTCGTCGATACGCTCGGCGCAACGCCCAGCGGGCAGGCCTCGCTCAACTTACCCATACTCAAAACCACGTCGCTGTATTTGCTGAGTGTCGAGTCCTTTTCGCCGGTGATTGCAATGAGCGGAATCTCAAGCTCCTTAACCATATTGATTAGCCGGATGACTTCGTCGGTCTCGCCGCCATAACTTAGCACGATTACAATATCTTCTTTGCGTAATCGGCCCAAATCGCCGTGCACCGCTTCGGCGGGGTGCAGAAAATGGCTCGGCGTGCCGGTTGACGCCAATGTCGCGCTAATTTTCCTGGCGATAAGCCCGGCCTTGCCGATGCCGCTGACGATACAGGAGCCGGCACATTTATAAATCATTTCCGCCGCACGGGCGAAATCGTCGTTTACCACGCGCACTAATCCCTTGAGCGCATCACTCTCGCTTTCAATCACCTGCTTTGCATAATCAAGGTCAAATTTCATTGAGTTCCTATTCTAACCACGAATTACACGAATTACACGGATTTTTTTACCGCAGAGAACGCTGAGAACGCAGAGGTTTTAGCCATCCCGCCCCGAAAGGCGGGACTCCGCTGCGCTTCGCAGATTAAATTTGCCACAAAAATGCACCCCGCCCTTAAAAGCGGGACTTCGCAAGGCTACGCAAAAGGCACAAAATTTTTAGCCACTGATTACACTGATTTCACTCCCTGCTGATTCGAAATCGAATCAAGACGCTGGGGGGCTTCGCGGATTTATTCAGCCGGATAGGCATACTCGATAAGGTCTGTGCTCCAAACGTGGTTTGTGCGCAATACCTTTCTCTCGTCTGCCGGTCAACAACGTTGCCCACGCCTAAGGCGTTTCCCGGCTGAAAATAACACGGTTTAAATAGCTTAGACGGAGGTCGCGCTGGCGGGACGATAGTATATAAGTATATGCGTATATACTTATGGAGTGCTCCCGCGGTCGAGCTTTTGGCATAAGTTTTTTAGACGCGTATTAACCGATTTTCAATTTTCGATTTAATTGCGGATTTCGGAAAAATCAAGTCGTTAGCCACAAAAAGGCGCAAAAGGCACAAAATATTTAGACGCAGATTTCGCGGATTTACGCCCCCCGCCGTTTTGCTCCGCCCCTTTCGGGGACTTCGCTACGCTACGCCGGGGCAGGCATAAAGCACAAAAGGTTTTGACGCGGATTACGCAAAAGGACGCTGATTTCCTAAGCCACAGAGGACTCAGAGAACACCGAGATTTTTTTTGGCACGGATTGACACAGATATCTCATTAGGGGCCTCATTTTGAACGACTCATTTTTTTAAGTCTCCAAAGAAAATACATGCTGTGTCCGCGGGCTGATTCGTCAATGTCACTCTTATTCATTAAACCTTCTGTAAAATCGGCAAGGACTTTTGTTAGACCGAGGAAAGCTGCTGCTGCGGCTAATCCCTCAGGTAATAATCCCATATAAACACCGAACGAAATCGCATAAGTCCATGCCAATATCTTACGACGAGAACCTTTGATGAGCGAACGTCTCCCCTTCCCAACTTTGTTCTCCAGTTCAGCTAGTTTTGGTCGAAGAACATCTGAGTACAAGGCTTTAGCGTCGGCTTCATTAAATTTTTCATAGTTTCTTCGATATTCCTCAACGGCTTCCGTAATCGCAGCTTTGAATAAAATAAAAGAATCTTCTTCATTCTCTCGGAGTTTTAAAATCTCTGTCGGAGATAGTTCTTTGAGAAATGGAACCAGACACGTAAGGTGTTTTTCTATAAGCATATCCCGCTCAATGCGCGGAGATGTAGACGAAAACTGCTTAAGGAATTCTACGTGTAGCGGCATCTCAGTCAGGAAGCCGGTTTGAAGGCACTGGGAAAGAGTGAGACCGAAAATAATACTCTGGTAGTGCATGTCAGTTAAGTACTCAGCATATCCAATTTTACGCAGATTGTTCTTCGAAAGATGTATAGTGTCCCCATTTTTAATCCGTGCAAGAATATGAGGCATTTTTTTAAGAAATGAAAAGGGCTCGTCGCTATAAAGGCCATAGAATCCATGTTCCAATAAATCTTCTGGACCATCTGCTCTCATATAATAGATTTTCTTTTGTTTCAAATAAAGCGAGGCATTTATTTCATTCTCCATTCTCTTATTTAAATAGTTAAATGCCTTATTGAGTTGTTTATCATCTTTAAGGCCAAGAGAGTGCTTTGCCAAACAATCAAGACAGACGTGAGGAGGCGAAATTGGTAATATTTTATTTGATTCAATTAATGGACGTAAATAGTTGAGTATTACCATATCCTCAGCGAAATATTTCTTGATTACAAATTCGTCAGGAAGATGTTTCCCATCAACGTGACTAATATAATCAGACAATGGATATCGGATGTATACCCGGTCACTATATAAAGCAGCGAATTGAGCAAGTTGTTCGGCTCGCTGGAGACGGCAACTAAGAGAATCGCACGGCCACCTTCCACAACCTAAAGAAATTGAGGCAGCATTAGCCAAAACAGAATTATCTCGAGATAGGTTCTTATATGATATTATTCCATAGGGCCTTGCGGCTAATTCAAATATTTCAAAAAGCGAAGCACGCGCAATCGCATCAATGTTTACTTTTTTCTTTTTCAGGAAGCCTGCTTTTTCGAATCGCTCAAAGAGTTCGTGTGGCATATCAATAAAATCCCTCTTTCAATTAATACCTTCAGTAGCAATATGGTGGCATTTCATATTCTTAATCATATATAAATCTGCCCTTTGCATCAAACTGACTATATATCTCAGTACGCATTGAGTCAAAACTATTTATAAAAATATCCCTGGTAGAATCTGAATTGTTGCTATTAGCAGAATTGCAAGATAAAATCAGTAGAAATCTTGGAGTATTGGACGGATAAGCAAAATATGATTATCAAGCAAGAATCTCAAAAAGACGTTTTGAAATATCTCGAAAACGAATTATTAAAAATCACCCCCAGCGTAAAAATAGCTGAATATGTCAACAACATTGATGATGTATATGAGAAGCGGGCCATTCTTAAAGAATGTCGATGGGACTATGAGAGTTTCGATTATCTTCTTTCAATATTTACTGATACAGTAACGAATCGGCAGCGTTTTAGGAAAAAGGCAGACTGTTTTAATATAATACGATTAGCGGTCAAACGTAATTTCAATGGATGTCAATTTCCCGAAAATATTTTAGATAAGTTGTTCTACTTGTTTAAAGAATTCATTCTAATGGTTCCGCCAGTAAATAGTGATATAGTGAACTGTTTGAGTGTTGCCTTGAAGGATCAAGTTCTTAAAGATAACAATGTAATTTGGCTCGTACAAAACGCCGCAAAAGATGAGACAATTCTAAACCGTTTATTAAGGTATCCAACCCGGAATAAAATAATCGAAGAATGGGCCATTCAATCAGTGGACTCATCTGTAATTGAGGGCCGAGAATCTGAATTATATGGGATACTGATCAAAGATAAAATACCTAACATATTAAAAGAAAAAGATCGTAAACATTTGGCATGGGGAGTTTATTATTCTAAAGTAGCAAATGATATAAAGGAGAAGCTTCTGTTGGAGCTAGCCGGAGAAAAGAATTATCGCTCAATATGTGAAATATCATATCGGTTAAATCTTCCAAATGTTCCCAGAAGAATGGTAGAACAAATAATAAATAATAAATCCTCCCGCACTTATTGTCAACCCCTCGTTTCGCGAGAAATTAGCCGCCACACCCGACAACGACCCGCGAGGGCAGGCGGGACAGATACGCAGGAATGACAAATTAGAAAGAAGACGATTTTTATGACCCGCCGTGAAACGGCGGGCTAAATACTAACCGATTAGGAACAAAGAGAAAATTTATTAACCCCGTCATCCGTCATTGCCTGCGGCACTGCCGAGATTGGCGGGGCTAAATATATTTGGAGGAAGAGGAATTTTATTAACCCCCACTAAATATAATTCTGATCCCGCCCCGCAAAGCGGGACTCCGCTGCGCTACGTAAATCAGGCAAGTTTACAATTTTACGACGCTGCCGCGGTCGTTGTAACACACAAGTTCGTATTTTTCGCCTGAGAAATCGGCTGACGAATGTATTATGATACGCTTGCTGTTAGTCTGCTCGATTAGAACAACGGCAGAGCGCTTTTCATTTTGCAGGTAATCGGCCACCTGCGGCGAAACGGATAATTCTATTTTTTTGATTTGCTCCTTCGACGCGGCGAGGTTCAACAGGCGGATAAGCTCTATCGAGCTGGATTCGTGGCTTTTTATGTAGCCGCTGCCTCCGCAGTGGGGGCAGGCGAGGTAAGTGCTGGACTGCAAGCTGGGCCTCATCCTCTGGCGGGTCATTTCGACGACGCCGAAACTGCTGATTCGCAGGACTTTCGAGCGGGCCCTGTCGGGCTTCATTTGGGCCCTGAACGCCTTTTCGACTTCTCTACGGTGCTTTTCGCTTCGCATATCTATAAAATCGCAGATTATAAGGCCGCCCATATCACGAAGGCGAAGCTGCCTTGCGATTTCGGTTGCCGCCTCGAGGTTTGTCCTGAAGGACGTCTGCTCGGCGTCTGAGTGCTTACGGAACCTGCCGCTGTTGACGTCGATTGCCACAAGGGCCTCGGTCTGCTCGATGACAATCGACCCGCCCCCTTTGAGCGACACCGTCCGCGAGTGTATTTTGGCGATTTCCTGCTCGATACCGTATTTATGGAACAGCGGCTCCTGGCCTTCATAATAAACCACTCTTTGCCTGAGCCGGGGCGACGCGATTGACAGGAAATCCCGTATGCGCTTGACCATACTGTCCGAATCACAAATAATCCTGCTGATTTCGGTGTTGAAAACATCCCGCAGCGTCCTGATAACGAGGTCCGACTCCTGATAAAGCTCCGCCGGCGCTTTGGTTGACTGCAAACGCTTTTCGATAGCGCCCCACAGCCGGCGTAAATACTTCAAATCGTTGAGAACATCGCGTTTGGAGCAGCCCTGCGCCGCAGTGCGAATTATAAACCCTATATTTTTGGGGGGCTGGCTCTCTTCGAAAATTTTGCGAAGGCGCAGGCGTTCATCCTCGTCTTCGATTTTGTGCGACACTCCCGATTTTTCCATCCAGGGCATCATAACGAGGTATTTTCCCGGCAGGGCGAGATAGGTGCTCAATGTCGGCCCTTTGGTGTTGATGCCTTCCTTTGTAACCTGCACCACTACCTCATCGCCCTTGTGCAGAACCGCCTGAATGGGCTTACGCTCCCTGAGCGACCTTCGTTTGCCGATTTCCTCGGTCTCGACCGCCCCCGGCCCTTCGTAGTATCGGGGGTGCAAATCGCTTATGTGAAGGAAGCCGTTTTTGCCGGTTCCGAAATCCACAAACACCGCCTGTATCGACGGCTCAACGTTTACCACTTTGCCCTTGTATATATTACCCACGTACCGGGTTAAGCTGGCACGCTCTACGTATAACTCCTCAAGCGCGTTATTTTCCACGATTGCTACCCGACATTCCTCGCTTTCGGCGACGTTTATCAGCATTTCTCTGGGCATTTGTTTTGTCTCACCTGTTTTTACGTTCTGCGTTCTTTTTTCCGTGTCCTTCGCTCGACGTTCAATGTTCGATGCTGAGCGTTCGACGTTGGGTTTTCTGCCTTCAATCATTCTAACAATCCCTTCCACTCTACTTTTATACGTTTTACCGGCCCCGCCAAATCTTCCGTCCCCACTTTAAGCAGGCCCAGAATCTCATCGACCCTTATCGTGCCTGCGGGACTGACGGCGCATTCGACCATTATATCCGCTGTCGCGGCGTCTATCGATTTTATAAACGGCCTGACATCGACTTGCTTTGCTTTCGTGCCTTCGCCCGATGTTCTTTCCACCAGGAGCATTTCGCAGGCCAAAAGTTTCTCAATTTCCTCCGCCGGCTTTTTGTCCTCTCGCAATCGTATCTGATATTTCGCCGACTGAGGCACGGGAGCGTCTTTGTACCTGCCAAGCTCGACCGAAACAATCTCGATTCCCTCAGGCAGCTCACTGGTAAGCCCGGCTTTCAGGGATTCGGCGTCGATAGTCGCGTTTTCCTCGATACCGAGGCACAAGATTTCGTCATCGGACTCGACACCAACGCTTCTTGGCAAGACCAGCGACATTTTCTGATGCGGATTGAACCCCTCGCTGAACGCCACCGGGATGCCCGCACGCACGCACGCCCTTTGAAAAACGCGGAGCATCTCCGCGTGCGATAAATAGCGCACAATCCCCCTGACTTTGAATCGAATTACCGCTAACATCTAAATTTTGTTTTCCTGTGCCGGCTTATTCCCAAGCCGCCTTTATATTTTAATCCGCCCTAAAACGCTTCGGGCAGTATTTTTCTTGCCGCGTCGCGCAGGAAGCTGGAAATCTGCCTTTCCGAATTCATTCCCAGCACTTTTCTGGCGACCTTGTTACATTCCTCGATTGTTACCGAGCGAATAACCTGTTTGATTTCCAACGGCGAGGCAACCGACAATTTACGAATACCCAGGCCCAGAAGAAGCATCACTGATTCCGGCTCCGAAGCCATTTCTCCACACACATTGACGTCAACCCTGGCCTTGTGCGCGTCCTGAATGACGGTCCTGATAAGCCGAAGCACCGCCGGGTCAACCGAGGAATACAACGTCGATACCAGCTCGTTGCCCCTGTCAACCGCCAGCGTATATTGCGTAAGGTCATTGGTTCCTATGCTGAAAAAATTGGCGTCCCTGGCCAATATCGAGGTCGTCAGCGCCGCAGCAGGGGTCTCAATCATAATCCCGACCGAGATATTTCTGTTATACTTTATTCCCTCCTCGTCCATATCCTCCATCACATCGCCTAAAATCATTTTGGCCTGCAAAAGCTCCTGCTGGTTGGTAATCAGCGGGAACATTATTCTTATTTCGCCGAGGACCGACGCCCGCATAATGGCGTGAAGCTGCGTCTTGAACATCGTGAGGTTCTGCAGGCAGAACCTTATCGAGCGCAAACCCAAAGACGGGTTCGGCTCACGAACGTATCGCCGGCTCTGCGTATATTTGTCTGCGCCGAGGTCAACGGTCCTGATAACCACGGGTTTTTTCTTGAAAACCCCGACGGTCCTGGCGTATGCCTCGTAATGCTCCTGCTCGGTCGGCTCTGTATCGCGATTGAGATACAGGAACTCCGTGCGATACAAACCTATCCCCTCGCCGCCCTTGCGAAAGACCAGCTCGGCCTCATCGGGAAATTCTATATTGCCCAGCAGCGTCACGCGCTGGCCGTCCCTGGTAACAGCCGGCTTTTCCCTTATGGCATCGAGCCGGTGCTCCAGTTCGGTAAATTCGACGGCGTATTCGAGGTATTGCTGTATAGTCGTATCATCCGGGCTTATAACTACAATCCCACGGTTGCCATCGATGATGACGGTGTCGCCGGCGGTAACGCTTTCGGTAATGTCCTCCAGCGCCACTACCGCCGGTATCCCGAGGGACCTGGCCACAATCGCCGTATGGCTGGTCCTGCCGCCGGCGCCGGTGGCAATACCCTTGACGTAGTCCTTGTTGAACGACGCGGTCTGCGTGGGGCTAAGCTCCCTTGCGACGACGATGACCTCTTCTGTCAAATGCTCGATGGCCTGCCTTTGTTCTCCGAGCAGGTGTCTCAGCAGTCGCCGCTCCATATCGTATATGTCGGCGGCACGCTCGCTGATGTAGGCGTCCTTTACCTTTGCAAAATCGGAGGCGATATCGCGCAATGTTTTCGAAACCGCGTATTCTGCTGTAACCGACTCCTCGTGAATCAGGTCGGTAACCCTCTTTCGCAAGGACCTGTCCCGCAGGAAGCTGAGGTGGACGGCGAAAATATCCTTGATTTTTCGCCCCTCAAGCTCCTTTTGCTCGCCCTGAAGCCCCTCCAGCTCGTCGGTGGCGTCCTTGAAGGCGTTACGCACCCTCTGCGTCTCCGTCAGGCGCTGTGACGGCTGAATCGAGCGGCGGGGAATACGATAGTCCTCGGCGTCAATAACAAGACACTTGCCGACCGATATTCCCGGCGAAACCGCTACTCCTTTTTTTATTTCCATCGACCAAAATCCGAAAACTTATATCCACAAACCGCAACCATAAACCACGTTGGGTTTATGGTGGTGAACCCTACGTGGTTCACCATCCGCAATTATCATGCCCCTGACTTTTCCACTTCTTCCGGCGTCGGCTCGCCGAACTTTTTCACTTCGACAAGCTCGCGCAGCGCCTCAACTGCCTGTGCCGCGTCGTCGCCTTCGGCCCTGATTTTCAGGCGGGTGCCGCAGGTCGCCATCAGCGTGCTGATTTGCATAATGCTCTTTCCGTCCACGGTAACCTGCCCGTTGTTGACGGTTATGGCGCTGTGAAACTTATTTGAAACATCCACGAACTGCATAGCGGGCCGCATATGAAGACCCGCTGCGTTTTTTATCTGGACCTCAATTTCATAAACTGTATTCTGCACCGTCTGGTCTGTCTGTGTTTCACAATGACGGGTTCACGTCCGCTTCCTTCAGCAAATCTTCTATCTGCGCCGCCGTCTGCGACTGCCTGAGGAATTTACGAAATTTCTCCTGCTGAAGGTGCCTGAAAATCTTTTCCATCGCCTGAAGGTGCTTGTCGGGGTCGTCGGCAGGACTTATCAGCAGGATTACCGAATACACCGGCTGCTTATCCAGCGCCGCGAAATCCATCCCCTTGCTGCTCTGCCCCACCGCCGCCACCACCTCTTTGATTGCCTTGTACTTTACGTGAGGGACCGCGATACCTTTACCCATCCCGGTGCTGGCCTCGTTTTCCCTCTTGATTACGGCCTTGGCTATTTTATCGCTGTTTCCCCTGCCAATTTGGCCGGCCTTGTCCAGCGCGCCTACAAGCTCGCCTATTACCCCGTCGCGGTCCTTCGACTTTAACTCAGGAATGATTGCCTCAAAACAAACAAAGTCCTTAAAATCCATACTGCCCTTTCTATTCACCAAACGTCTTACGCGAATACGCCGAAAACCCACCGCCATTTACGCAGCAGACGTCTTGCCAAAACGCCCTCTGTGTTTTTTCGCTTCGCGCTCCATAGTTTTTCGTTTTCTAAGCTGCTGCTCAATCTTATGGACCGCCATATCGATGCACGCGTAAACGTCGCTGCCCTTCTCCCTGACTATGAAAATCTTCTTGTGCTCGGCCCTGGCGATGATTTCCACCGCCATATCGAGCCCCTCTTTACCCTCAACTATTACCTCCACCTGGTTGATGATATTGTATAATCTCGGCAGTTTGGAGGCCTTTTCTTCCGCGTAGTCCTTTGCGGCCTGAGGTATCTCCACGTGTTTAGCTGTTATCGTGAATAACATCATATCTCCTTACACGTTTTTCTATAAAACACGTTTCAAACAACACATCCGCCAGCCATTTCAGCCGGCCTTATTATTATATAATACCCTCTTTAAATTTCACGTAAAATCGGCCTTATCAGAATGGGCCTTAATTGCCCTTCTCTGGTTCTCCCTTAAGCGCCTTATCACTGCCCGGCGTTATCAGGCCGGCGCTTACTATGAACCGAAACGCGTCTTCCAGCGACATATCGAGGTCTATGACCTCGTCCCTGGGAACCATAATCACAAAACCCGTCAACGGCGAAGGCGTCGTCGCGATAAATATCGTCCAAAACTCCTTCTCAAAATTTTCCACGACTTTTTTCAGACCTGAGCCGGTTACCAGCCCCACAGACCAGATTCCCTTGCGTGGGTATTCAACCGCAACCACCCGCGAAAACATCTTTTTGGCTTCTTCCTGCTTGAAGAAAAAGTCGGTAATCTGCTTGATATACGGGTAAACCTGATTCAGCAAAGGGGTTCTCATTATGAAATTCTCAATCTGCCGCCAAAGGGCCTTGCCGAACATACTCGCAAGAAGCACCCCCACCGCATACACAAGCCCCAGGGCAATCAGGAATCCCGCCAGCGACAATGCGCTGTCTATCCAGTAATTATTCAGCGTCTCTCCGGACCAGCCCGCCAGCTTCAGCAGCAGCACCATTCCCCGTTTGATATAGACGCTGATTGTATCGTTAATGAAATGGTAGCCCCATATAAATATCCAAAGCGTCAAAACGGTCGGCAGCAGGACCGCCAAACCCCGCAGAAAATAAATTCTGAATCGCCCCTTTGCCATATCTGCCCAATTTTCTATTTATTATTTATGATTTATTATTTGCCGAAGGCAATCTCGAAAATCATAAATCATAAATTATAAATCATAAATAACAATGTTTCTCACCTTATAATTGTTCTTCCTGCGGCAGATGCCTGCCCGTCCAGTGAATCCAGGCGCCCGGCAGCGCCGCGACAATCCAGACCGCCCGCTGACACAGCGCAATAGCCAGCGCCTGTTCGGCCTCTACGCCTGCCAGCACAAACAACCCCGCAAGCCCGCCCTCGACGACTCCCGCCCCGCCGACGCTGACGGGTATCGCGCCGAGACCCCAGGTAAGCGGGAAAAACACGAAATAATATTTTGCGCTTGCCTCTATTCCTATTTGCCTGCCAATAAGCCAGAAACCGGTTATGACCATTGATTGAAGTATAAACGTCAGCCCGAAGGCCGCCAGGAGCGTCAAGGGTTTGCTGCCGTATAGCACAGCGGCCGTCCAGAACTTTTTGGCAAATGTTACGCCGTGCTGATATGCTTTGGCTAATAATTTTCTTCCCGCGGGAAAAACAGCGACAAGGCATACTAATATCACTACGGCAATTAACCCCCACTTCAAAATGCCGGACGCCGCCTTTTGACCTGACCCGAGGTTGACGCCTCGCAAAAGCACAAAATAACAAAAACCCGCCATCATCAGTGAGCTTAAGAGGCCGACAAACCTGTCAACAAATATGCTAAACACCGCCGCGAATTTCTTGTCGGTATGTTTGGTAACATACCACGCCCGAATCAAATCGCCGCCGACTGAGCCGGGCATCGCGTTATTGTAAAAAAGCCCCAGAAAATGCAGCCGAATCGCCGCCCAGATATTGATGTGAATCCCCTGCGTCCGCAAAAGCAGCCACCATCTCGACGCGAGAATCGCCTGGCTTGCCACAAACGCCGCCACAATCCCGGCGAAGAACCACGGCCCCATCTTCGCGAAGCTTCGCCCTAAAATCACATAGCGATTATTCTGGGCCACCCAGATTGTTACAGCGATAATCGCGGCTGTTACAAAGCCGATTCGTAAATAAAAGAATATCTTTTGTGCCGTGGTATTCTTGTCTTGCTCGCCCATTTACTCGTTTTCCGCCTTTCCCGTTCCATCGGGATTAAAAAAACTTGTTTTAGAAGATAATAACGGTTAAAACCCTTTCCGGCAAGTTTATCCGCCGGTGGCGGGATTAGATATTGAAGGAGATATGAAAGTGGCAGCCGATAAAACGATTGAAACAGGAACTAAACTGACGCCGAAATTCGACGCCAACGGCCTTATCCCTGCCATTGCCCAGGATTCCAAAACGGGTCAGGTCCTTATGTTCGCCTATATGAACCGCGAAGCCCTTGAACAGACCATTAAAACAGGCAGGGCGACCTATTACAGCAGGTCAAGAGGTAAACTGTGGACCAAAGGCGAACAGTCAGGCCACTTCCAGAAGGTTGACGGAATCCTCATCGACTGCGACCAGGATTGCATCGTGCTGAAGGTTACTGTTGACGCCGGCCAGTGCCACACGGGGTATCAATCCTGCTTTTACCGCGCCGTTAAAAAGGGAACTGCCGACCAGCTCGATTTTGTCGCGAAAAAGGTCTTCGACCCCGACAAGGTATATAAAAAATAAATACAGTTTTCAAAAGAATTGCTTTTTTATTCGCCACTGAAGCGGATATTCTTAAACCACTCTTTATCTCGCATAGATTTAAGGTCAGGGTCTGCAAACGCGTCTTTCCTTGTGGGAAGTGTTTTTTGTTCCTGGCCGACTTTAAGCCATTTGCTGCACTGGTTTTCATCGCCAAGGATAGCCCATACACAGGCAAGATTGTAAGCTGATGAACCTTTTTGTATTTCCTCAGATTTTATAAATATTACAGAAGCTTCTTTGAGCAGATTTGGGTCGCTGTCTTTTCTCATCTTTGCCAGTTCCATCAGGACGGTGCCCCAGTTGATATATGCCTTATAAAGGTCGGGCTTGATATCGAGGGCTTTTTTATATTTATCACAAACCTCATTAAAAACTTGTTCGCACCGGTCGTTTCCTTTTGCCTTTGCCTGCTCCCAGAACATAGTACCCCAATCGAGATAAGCATCATAGCAACGCGGCTCAATTTCGATGGCCCGCCTGAAATGCAATATCGCTTCTTCGAATTTGCCTTGTCTGGCCAAAACTTCACCGAGGCGAAAATGACGAGCAACATCATTTTCAACGATAGCAAGGGACTTCTTATAATAATCATCAGCGTCATCGAGTTTGCCCTGCGCTTCCAGGATAAGCGCCACTGTGAAATATCCTTTGGATAAAGATGACGGTTCGACCTTTTCCATAAAAGACGAGAATTCAAGGCGCTTCTTTTCATGCATGAGGGCCTCATTGAATTTGCCCTGTTTATAATAAATCTGGGCTATTTGGCCGTGAGCCAGCCAGGAGTCAGGATTTTTGTTGAGCGTATCCCGCCAAAGTGTTTCGAGATTCGTATAGATTCGGCTTTGCCGCCAGGTCAGCGTACCCAGAGTGAGCAGGATAGCGCCGGCAACCAAGATAAGAACCGGTTTTTGGTTTTTGTTTAAACGCTGAAAAACGAGTGCGCCTCCCGCCGAGACAAGCGTGATTGGACCGATGCAGGCGGCATACTGATAATGGTCTGCGACGAAGGTATATACGAACGTATAAAGTGCAAAGAAACTAAGCATCGGAAACAATGTCGCGGCAAAAAACAACGCAGCCGTCAGCGCCCCCCGTCCGAGTTTTTTACGCCTAAACCACAAACAAAGAAGCAGCAATGCGTAAGCAGCGGGCCAGAGATATTGGCGTAATGAAGAGGGGTCAATTTGCCAAAACGGATAGCTGAAAGTAAGATTTGCAGGCCAAAAGATTTTCCATAAATAGAACCACAGTGCCCTGCCCGCTATTAAAAGTTTGCCCGCTGAGCCGATGCCCATTTTTTCCAGAATGGGCTGCATATTCTGGCTTTCCAGATTCATCACAATAAGACCGATTCCAACCCCTATAACTACAAAAGGTAAAATCTGCAGCCAGCGTTTAAGGGTGAGAGGTGAACGCTTAAGCCACAAAATCAAGACAAGAGCCGCGGGGAGCGTGCAGGCGGTAGTTTTGCTGAAAAGGGCGAGAACATAAAGTAGAAGGGAGCCAACATAGAATAAAATCGCCTTACGAGCCGGTTTGTTACCCAACGCAAATTCAATCCAGCACAAAACCGACAAAAGCGAAAAAAACAGCATCATTAAATTTTTTAGCTCTGTTACCCAAGCAACAGATTCGACCTGAACCGGATGCAGCGCGAAAACGGCCGAAGCGAACCACGCCCCCGGTATCGATAAACGCCTGAGAATCATCCATAATAGAAGGGCGTTGATTATATGAATTATGATGTTAACGGTGTGATATCCCGCCGGGTTGAATCCCCATAACTTATGCTCAAACCGGAAAGTTGTATATATAAGCGGGAAGTATTGCATTTTTGGGTTTTTTGAAAACCAGATGTGATATAATCCATCGGCTGATGTCATCAAAGGATTGCTGGTAACATAAAAGTCATCATCCCAGATAAAACCGGATTTCATCGCGGGCACGTATGCAACAAAACAAGTGATAATAATGGCCAATGCACCGGCCAATACAAGCATTCGGGATACATTTGTACCAACAATCCGTCTCATACGCCTATTTTACCAAATCCAAATCTTCCGTGTATAGAATTCTTCAGTGCTCTTATTCCAAAGCCCAGCTTCCGCTGTTAAATCGAAAAGCATAAATCCGCCTTCGCTGAAGCTACGGCGGACAAGTCGGGATAACCGGCAAGGACGTTATCGAATATATCCTTGAGCATAAGATGATTGAGGACTTGGAGAAGCGGATAACAGCAATAGAGAAGCGATTATCTGATAACCGGAGCGAAGGTAGGAACATACTGAGCATACAAAACTGAGGATGAGTCAGCAAAGCAATATAAGGCACATCTGATATCAGTGACGTCTTTTAAAAACAGTGACCCAGTATTTAGACAAGGGTTTATGACCGGCTGTCTGAACATTCCAATTATAAACCGTCTGACCATTGGGTTGTATTTCGATTTTGCCTACTAACTGATAATTATCAACATAGGACTTAAACCAGGTGAAAATATCTCGTATGGAATCATGCCTTAACTCCCAGGAAAAGTCGATGTTTACAGAAACCATAAATTCTGGTTTGGCGTCTTCGATTTGCGCAATCATTTCCTTTTGCATTTGAACAGCATAAGGATGTATCTCCATAAGCGGATAGGTATAGATATATCTAGTGGCAGAACGTCTGTTAGAATAAAAACATATCTGGGGCTCAGAGCCGATTACTGCTACGGTATCGGTTGGCAGAGAGTTTTGTTTTATATATTTGGCAATTTCAAGCGATTCGGGAAAACAATCGGCAACCCAAATCCTGTGGCAGATGTCCGACGGAGTACCATAAAAAAGATACCTTCGCTGGTTGAACAGTGGATAGGCAATTACTATAAGCCCAACGAGAGCAGCTACAAAGATATATCGTAGTCCCGAATTTCGGCCGACCGCCCAAGTACAAAAAAC
Source organism: Sedimentisphaerales bacterium (assembly GCA_049509315.1). GTDB lineage: Bacteria > Planctomycetota > Phycisphaerae > Sedimentisphaerales > Anaerobacaceae > Fen-1362. Next base: position 40,852 of record JBELAA010000008.1, read on the forward strand.
AGAGGAACCCTCACCTGCCAGAATTGCAATGGCGGGCAGAAGAAAAATGAAGTAGTGTCCGCGGAAGTAAAAACCCGGACAGACGCTGAGAAATGAGAAAAATAGCAGGCCTGTAGTGAACACTGCCACGGGCCGGAGATGCTTTAATATGAGGACTGTATACAATCCCAGAAGAGCAAAAGCCAATGTCCATGCTACCGCGTAAACTAAGAAGTAAAAAGAATGAACATAAAAGTTTTCGAAGGCCTTCGAAAAAGGCAACTCAGCCACATATTTGTGGGCATAGGTGAAAGTCCAGAACCAGAACTTGTCAAATACGCCGATGTGCCAGTAGAAAAGACAGATTAAGATAAAAGGTATTGAAGCGCTGGCGAAAAAAATTAGCTGGGCAAGAACGACTTTTGCCAATTTGATAGGGTGATAATAAAGGTCTGAGTAGAGCAACCAGCTAGCACCAAAGACACCGAAAAAAATGCCATGCTGCTTGATTATGAATGCCAGACCTAAGAGTAATCCGGCGGCAAATATGCGAAGGTAACGATTTTTGTCGGTGATGTTGTGAAGGAGTAAAATACCGGCGAGTGCAGGAAGGATTACGAAATGCTCAGCATTGGCGAAAAGCCCAAACACAGACCTTGTCAGAGACATAACAGCATAAGCGGCAGCTGATACGACTGCCGAAATGCTGTCAAACATACGCTTCGCCAACAAAAAAATGATTAAAATTGTCAAAGCATTGAAGATAATCAGGCCGAGGTTAATGGCGGTAATTGTCTGGCCGAAGAGGATGAAGAATAATGCATACACAGCGTAGATACCGGGCAGTTTCATACTATAGGCGGAAACATAGGGCGGCACGCCTTTTAGCATCTGTTGGGCAATATAAGCATACTCACCCTCATCACGTGTAAGTGGTATCGTCAACAGCCGTCCACGGATTACTACCACACTGATTATTACTAAAACAACCACAATCCAGCACCATAAGTCGGTGCTGACTGTTTTTTTAAGCTCTGATTTTTCTATTTTATCTTTATTCTTATATGACATAAACACGCGTACTATCGGAACCGAAAAAAATAATTGTCGTTCAAATATTCAAACATTTTACGTTGCTTTTGATTTAATTGCTCGTTTCATATAATTGAATAATATCACAATTATACCTTCGGGTAAATAAACCATCCTGATTAAGAAGCCGTTAGGGAACATTCCATTCGATATGAGATAAAAACACTTTCAGTAACCGTGCCGTAAAATTACAATTATGCCGGATATGCGCGATATAAAAGCGATACGTGAGAAGATACAGGGCCTCCCGACGGGGCCGGGGCTATATTTTATGAAAGGAGCCAAAGAGGAGGTTCTGTATATCGGCAAGGCCAAGAACCTGCGGTCGAGGGTGTCGAGCTACTTCCAGCCCGCAAGCGATGTAATGGAGACGCGCGGGCCGAAAATCGCGGAGATGCTCAATAAGGTTGAGACGGTGGATTTTATCGAGACCGAAACCGAGGTTGACGCGATGCTCAAGGAGGCGCGGCTGATAAAGGATATTCAGCCGGCGTATAATACCGACCTGCTGGATGACAAGACATTCCCGTATCTTGAAATCACAACCGGCGACGATTTTCCGGGGGTGTATATCACGCGGAAACCGAGGGTAAGGGGGAGCCGGTTGTTCGGGCCGTTTGCAAGCGCAAAGGACCTGCGGGCGGTGTTTGTCGAGATGCAGAAGATATTCAAGTTTCGAAGCTGCAATCTTGATATACGCGAGGACGACGAAGAAAAAAGACACCACGAAGAGCACGAAGAAACAAGAAGTATAAATATAAAAAATAAAAACTTCAGTGCCCTTCATGTCCTTCGTGGTGAAAAAAGGCGGTTTTTCAGGCCGTGTATTTTATACAGTATAAATCAGTGCGTGGCTCCTTGCGGGGCGAGGATTGAGAAGGCGGAATACAGGGCGATAATCAGGGACCTCATCAAGTTTTTGCAATCGAAACGAGCGACGATGCTGCGGCAGTTAAAGAAGGAGATGGAAGAGGCGGCCAAGGCATTTGAATATGAGAAGGCGGGCGTGCTACGGGACAGGGTTCGGCTGATTGAAAAATTAGACGAGCGTGGTGAGCCGGACGAGGACGTCCAGCCGGAGGTGTTTGCGGCTGACCCCAGTGAGGCGCTGGTGAAACTGCAAAAGATTTTGAACACGCCCAACCAGATAAGAATCATTGAAGGTATCGACATCGCCAATATCGGGGGCAAAGAGGCCGTGGGGTCATTAGTGAAGTTTATCGACGGCAGACCTTTTAAGGCGGGGTATCGGCGGTTCAAAATCAAGACGGTCGAGGGAAGCGATGATTACGCGATGATTGCGGAGGTTGTCAAACGCAGATACAAATACGCGATTGCGGGCGAGGAGCTTTGGCCCGATTTGATTCTGATTGACGGGGGATTAGGACAATTGCACGCCGCGGAAACCGCACTACGAGAATTACTCACCGCGGAGACCGCTGAGAACGCAGAGAAAAGCAAAAATAATTTAAGATTGGCGGGGATTGCCAAACGCGAGGAGGAGATATACTTTTCCGCCTCGCCGCTGTGCGGCGGGCGAGATCTCGCCCCTCGGCTCGAAGGCCGCGAGGCCTGCGGCAAGGGCGGACAGGGGACGACAAAGCCGTTGAAGTTGCCGAGACATTCGCCGGTTTTGAAGCTGCTGCAATACGTCCGCGATGAAGCCCACCGCTTCGCACAACACTATTTTCACATATTGCAGCAAAAGAAACTGTTAGACGAGTAATTGATTATTGACATGAATTTCAACCTGAAGCGCAACACATAGGTTTGCCCCAGAAGACCTCTGTCGGGGTCCGATAGTTTAAACATTTCCGCGGTCGATTATTCAACATCTTTATTACTCTATCAACTTGGGCC
>JBELAA010000080.1:0-10737 GCA_049509315.1 Sedimentisphaerales bacterium
GGAGGCATTGTCTTTTGAAAATGACGCTGTTACCGTTCCGCCGTCTGCAAAACCGACAAGATTGCCCATCTGGTCGGCATTTGGAGTCATATTGGCAACGGCGTAACACCTCGAAATAGTTCCTCCATCATATAGAAGCCCAACCAGTCCGCCGACGCAATAACTTCCCGTGACCGTTCCCTGCGAATAGCAGTCAATCACCTCACCTGAGTTTCGTCCGATGAGTCCGCCGGCCTGTTGGTGTCCGGTCACATTTGCTATCGCGTAACTGCATTTCACCACTCCGCGCGACGTTCCAACCAGACCGGCTATTTTGTCTTCGCTTCCGCTAATACTTCCCTTCATATAACAATTCACAATTTGGCCGTCATTATCGCCTGCCAGTCCGCCCATATCTCGCTGGCCATACACAACGCCGGAAAATCCGCAGTCCTGCATGATGTTGTCGCTGTGGTAACCGGTAATGCCGCCGATACCGGTATTGCCATAAACAGTTGCTTCTACAGTGCAATTTGTGATTGCCCCGTTTAAGTTATATCCAATTAGACCGCCGACATTATTTGTGCCTCTTATCACGCCTCCTTCAATGCTGCATCCTGTAACAGTTCCGCTTCGTAATTTGCCTGCGATTGCCCCGGTATACATTGCTCCTGACCCGTTAATTTTCGGATTAACCAGAGTCAGGTCCTTTATTGATGCTCCTTTTCCAAGAACATATCCGAATAGCCCGGTGAAATCATGTCCAACGTGCGAAACGCTCAGGTTAATGATTCTTTTTTTGTTGCCGTCGAAAACGCCCTTAAAGGGCTTTGAAGTATAAGGGTCCCATATCATATAGCCGATAATCGGAAATGCGCCGGGGGCGTTGGAATCGCTCATATTGACATCAGACATCAATAAGAAGTGTTTGTCCCAGTCGTCGGGGCTGTTGCCTATCTGCGTCAAATCTTGAGGGGTGAAAATAAGAAATGGATTATTGCTGTCGCCGCTACCGCCGCCGTATTTACCGTTTGCGGCATCGGCGCAGACAATAATATGTCTGCCGGACTGCCAGTCGCAATTACCGCGATTGGCCCTCATTAACGAGCCCTTCCGGTCATAATTTAACTACTTGCCCCCAAACAATTTTATAACATTCCCAACTCATTTGGTAGGATGGTCCTATAATAATACGCCAAATCAAGGCCATAAGTCAAGAAAAATTTCTCACACAGCTTGGGCTAGCCAGGGAACATCGTATCCCCCTAAGAAGGGCGAGGCATACCCTGAATACAAGGCGAAGTTATGTATCAAAAAGTGTCAAATAACCTGAAAAGACCGTATTTCCAGGTTATTGGAAACAACTCAGTGACAATTCAGCATAACAACTAATTTTTGGCACAAATTCAAAAATATTTTAGCTCATAAGTGCGCTATCGCGCACCACTTACATCAAATCTCATATTTTCTTGAAAAAATACTTTCGCTTTTTAGATGTTCGCGCTACATTTGACATCTGGTTCGTAATTTAGGAGACAAGAAAAATGATTATAGTAATAAAGCAAGCAGTTAAAGGTATTGAAAATCCCTGGTAAGTGATAGTGAATGACAGAGGAAAATCGGGGTGACTGGACTTGAACCAGCGACCTCTTGGTCCCGAACCAAGCGCTCTAGCCAAACTGAGCTACACACCGCCAAAAATCTGCCTCGCAGGCCGAATCGTTTTTCAAATCACATGGCTCTTGCGTGCTGGTAATACCACCGGACCTGTTGCGGGCTGGAATCCTGATCAAGGTTTTCCCGGCTCAATGCGAACTGGCCGGCTGTCCCGGAAAGAATCTCTTTAAGTTTCCACTGGTTATTCAATCTGCCCAGCGTGATGTATTGCTCAAATGGCGTAACGTCCTCGTCCTGATGGATGACCTGCCCGTTTCGACGAACAATCTTCTGGGCATGGGCGCAAATCCTCGCCATAAATTCATCTTTCGTATTGTCCTCGTAGTTTTGAATCAAAATCAATTCCACCTTGCGGTTACAAAGATTGCGGAATTCGAGCGTAATACCCTGCTCCTTGTTTTTCTTTATGGTTTGGCGCAAATCAGCGGCCACTTCCGGGAAAAGCTCATTATCCGGAATGTCCGCCTCATTGCCCGATTCCCACGCCGCCATTACTGCAAGAAATATCCTGCGTGTCGTTTCAAGCATCATCTGCCGGTCCCACATTTTGTCCGTCTGGACAAGAAAGTTAAGCATTCTTTCGATGCGAACTTCCTTTGTTTCGGTTTCCTTTCCGAGCCATGGCCCCGCCTCGCCCTCTTTATTTGCCTCCGCACCATAAATCTGTTTGACGCCCGTATCCGTGAATTGCTCGAAGAAATTCTCCTCCCTCAAAACCTTCGATTCCCTCGTCTGTTCTATCTCACGCAGCAGCCACGTTTTGTTGAGATACTGGAACGTCCAGAACTCCTGGAACTGCTCGGCGATGTCGTCGCCGCGCAGATACTCGTTGGTGCGGTCATCAACGTAATAATCACGGGCCGTTGCGGTTATCAACGCGGTAAATTCCCGCTGATTCTCTTTGAGCGTGTACCTGACGTTTACAAGGTCGATACTGTCAATATGCAAATCTGCAATCATATTGATTTCATGATTGCGAACCATCCCCTCAAGCTGAACACACTGGTTCCTGTAAATATCAGGCATCATAAGGGACTTCATCGGCCCGTAGTCGCGCGCCTGCCAGCACTCCTGAAGCTTAAGAAATGTTGTTTCGGCCTGTTTCCACAGAATTTCCGGCGACACGGCCTGGTCCTGCTTCGAAAGAAACTCAAGGAGTTTTAACGTCTTGCCACTTTTTTTCTCGATAACCCCCCGGCCGTAAACAAAATCAAGATTCTCATCTGCTCGCTCTCGGCCAGAAACGCTTTTAATGAGTATCACCGCAAAAACGACTCCCCATATTATAAATACTATCCAGCCGTCTGTGGTATTGCCGCCGCGTCCGTTGCTGCGATAGCCCCCGCCATGAAAACCGCCGCCGCCCCCCTTATTATGAACCACAAAACCATCCGCGATAAACGTATGAGGCCCGTCAACGGTCAGGTTATAAACTTCTTCCTGTTCTGCGGATGTTGCTGATGCCCGATTCTCAATTTTGGCCAGTATGGTTTTATCATCGCAATATTGCAGAACACTGTCGCTCGGCTTCAATTCGCCGGCAGCGCAAAATCCGCCCGTGGAAATGCAAATCGGATGTTCAGCCGTCGTCCTCAAAACTTTCGACCCGGCCCAGACGCTTATTACATAATCTTTCGTTCTGTGTGTCGCCTGCACTTTCGCCGATACCGGCCTGCCGTTCTTTGTGATTGCCGTTACCATAAAGCCGGACCTGATTTTCTCTATCGGTATTTGCCCCTCTGGTGTGCTGATTAAAACTCCTGCTGGGAAACATCCGCCCTTATTGTGCACAGCCATGCCGTTGGCAAAGAAGGTATTGGGTTTATCTGTTTGCAGGTTGTAAACTTTTGTGTTGGCTGTTATTTTCTCGATACTCTCTATTCGCTGAGAGCTTAAATCCTGCCCGTCAAAGACAAAGATGTTATCCCCCGACTTTAATATTTCCAGCGTCTTGAATGTGCCGTCCCCCACATAAAACGGATGCTCCGCAGTAACTCGAACAACACTTTTAGCCGTCCTGACAACGCAATACTCATTCACATCATGCGTTAACACTTTCTGTACCGTCGCGCTGACCAATTCCCCCTTGGCCGTAAACGCCATCACCCTGTCATCAGGTCGAATCTCTGAAATAGGCGTTTCCGAGCCGTCCTCTCTGCGAATAAGCGTCTCAGGCAGAAAACAGCCCTTATTGTGAACCAGTATCCCGTTGGCAAAATAAGTCCCGCCGGGCAATACAAGCAAATTATACGCTTCCTTTGTCGCCTCGACGCGTTTTACCGATTGAATAACCTTGTCCCGGACAAAACCGTTTTCCTGGGTATAAATTTTATCTCCCGCCCTGAGAGACCCCGCCATACGGAATGTCCCCGGCGATGTTTCAACAGTGTGTTCCTTTGTAAGTCGAAGCTCGTGCCCCTCCAGCGTAACCTCGAAGTAATCATCCGGCTTTACCGAATACAAAACCTGAACTTCTGATTCTGCTGTCGAACCACCCGATAAAGATATTACCTTGTCCCCCGGATTCAATTGTTCAACCGCCACGCTGCCCGAAGGCGTTAAAATCAACGACCCCTTTTCGATACAGCCGCCCCCGCCCCGCGCGTAAACCAATGATGGCGCTGCGAGCAGCCATATCAAAGCCAAAGCAAATATCGCAATCCTCTTCATTTATTGTCCGCCCTGGTGTTAATCTGCCGCAATTGCGCTCATGATATTGCGAAAATTATCCCGCCCAGGATTGCCGCCGCGATAATGATGCTTACCCCGATGATGCACGCCGCGCAAATCCTGCCAAAGTATTGTGCTACGGCTACGTTACCTCTGGCTATCTCCTTTTCCTCATCAATCTTGGGCGTAAACTTCTCCAGCATTTTCGTGATTACCAGTGTCGATGCCAGTATAAGAATGATACCAACAATCGCAGTTATCACGATAAACACTGACGCCCACATTATATTTACAAAAACTTCTGCCATAACATTTCCTCCCGGCTAAATTTCTAAATTTATTGAAAGTTCTTTTCCAATTCCAAAAAACCGCCGCTGCCATAACACACATATAAATATCATATCCGGTTATTTACCGCAACTCCTCGATGTGATTATTATTTCATCAATCACAATAACTAATCGCGAGGCGCCGGAATAGATAGCTTACGCCGTCTGGTTAGAGTGTCCTTTCGGAAAGGTCGCTGGTTCAAGTCCAGTCACCCCGATTTTGCGAATGGTCTTTCGGACGATATCCTCGTAATCCGTAACGTTATCGAGCGATTCGAAGCCGACGACGACCGCATTAACGCAGCCGAGGTTGAGGACGAAATCGGCGCTTTTTTCTCGCAGCTCCCTGCTGTTGCGGAAAGTGCCGTTGCCGATTAGCTTCATACCGATAACACCCTTGCCAGCGTCGTGAATCTTTCGCAAAACCGGGACGACTTCCTCGGGCGAGCCGTCCATTTCAACGCCGAATGCGTTGATTCTCGCGTGAACCGATTCAACCCAGGGTTCTTCGGCGGCGGTCTGTAGCGCTTCTAACGAATGGCACGAGACGCCCAGCGCCCGCACCTTGCCTTTGGCTTTGATTTCGCTAAGGCCATCCATATAGGGACGCAGGGTTATATTCCAGTCGGGCGGGACCATATAGTGCAGCAAAAGCAGGTCGATGTAATCGGTGTCGAGCTCCTTAAGGAAGCGGTCAACGATAACCGCGGGCTTATCAATTTCCTCGTCGGGCAGGTTCCACACGGCTATTTTCGATACAATCGTGTAATTCTCACGCGGAATACCTTTCAAGGCCGGGATAATATAAGGATGCGAGCCGTAGGCGTCGGCACAATCGAAAAGCCGGCAGCCGCGGTCGTAGGTCTGGCGCAACAGTTTTTCAAAAGTTTCCTTTCCCAGGCGAACCTGGTTCGAGGAATTGTGTCCGCCCATGAAACCGGTTCCGAAACCAACCCTTGTTACCTTTACCGGCGTTCTACCGAGCTGAACTATTTCCCATGGGTCAAACGTTGCTGCCTTTGCGACAGCATTTTTTGAGCCGGGTTTAACCTCGGTGCAGCTCAACGCTGAGCCAAGAAGCAGACCCGATGCCCCTGCTATCGAATTTATGAGAAATTCGCGACGTTTCATTTTGCTCATTCCTTTCAAAGTTGGCGGGGGAGAACCCCCAAATGAGTTTACAACAAAACACTTGATAAAACAATGTCGTTAGGTTATTGTTTTGCTTCGTTTTTTTGAAGAAACTTGAACAACCTGTCTTGCAGGAATTATACAAATGGGCGAAGGCGTAAGGGTAAAAGGCGTAACGGAGCTTGATGAGCTGTGTATCGATACGATAAGGTTTTTGGCTGCTGACGCGGTGCAGAAGGCAAAATCGGGTCATCCCGGTATGCCGATGGGTCTGGCGCCTGCTGCCTATACGCTGTGGATGCGGCATCTTAAATTCAATCCAACAAATCCTAGGTGGCCCAACCGAGACCGGTTTATATTGTCCGGCGGCCACGGTTGTATGTTGCTTTATTCGCTTTTGTATCTCACCGGCTACAATATGACCCTCGATGACCTGATGAATTTCAGGCAGTGGGGCAGCAAAACACCGGGGCATCCGGAATATCATCCCGATTTGGGTATCGAGGCAACGACTGGGCCGTTAGGCCAGGGAATCTCGAACGCCGTAGGTATGGCGATTGCCCAGAAGTATCTCGCCAGCCATTTCAACCGCGAGGGTTTCCCCGTTGTCGATTACAAAATTTTCGTTACCTGCGGCGACGGCGACCTCGAGGAAGGCATATCGTCGGAAACAAGCTCATTGGCCGGCCACCTGAAGCTGGATAATCTCATTGTCATTTACGATGACAATCACATCTCAATCGACGGCGTTACCGATTTGTCATTCACCGAGGAAGTCGCCAAACGCTACAAGGCCTACGGCTGGAACATTATCGAGGTCGCCGGCGACGGCAACGATATGACGCCGTTTGAAAAGGCGCTCAAAAAAGCCAAACGCACAAAAGACAAACCCACAATGATTAAGCTTCGCACACACATCGCCTTCGGCGCACCTACAAAACACGATACCGCTGAGGCACACGGTTCGCCGCTGGGTGACGATGAAATCAAGGCAACCAAAAAGGCGTTCGGCTGGGACCCAGAAAAGACGTTCAATGTTCCTGAACAGGTCCTGCCGCATACACGCACGGCTGTCGATAAGGGTAAACGCGCCGAGGCATCCTGGAACCGCCTGTTCAAAAAATATGCGGAAGTTTATCCCGACCTCGCGGAACAATTCAAAAATGCAACCGAAGGCAAACTAAATATCGATATCGACGCATTATTGCCCAAATTTGACTTTATAAAGGACGGCAAACCCAATTCAATCGCTACCCGTTCGGCATCAGGAAAAACGTTAGACGCCCTTATGCCGCAACTGCCGTTTATGATGGGAGGCAGCGCCGACCTTACGCCCTCTAATAATACCCGCTGGAAGGACTCGAAGGATTTCCAGCCCAATTCACACGATGGCAGATACATCCGCTTTGGCGTCCGCGAGCATGGAATGGGCGCGATACTCAACGGCATATCGGTCAGCGGCCTGACGCGGGCGTTCGGCGGGACGTTCCTCGTATTCAGTGATTATATGCGAGGCGCGGTGCGTGTCGCGGCCATATCGCATTACCCGACGATTTTCGTCTGGACGCACGACAGTATCGGCGTCGGCGAGGACGGCCCCACCCATCAGCCCGTCGAGCATTTCGCGGCGCTTCGGGCAATCCCGAACCTTCTTACCTTCAGGCCCGCAGATGCAAACGAAACGGCGCAAGCGTGGAAATTCATCTTACAATACAAAGGCGGCCCCGTGGCATTATTGCTGACTCGCCAAAATCTGCCGGTTCTTGACCAGGCAAAATACACACCGGCAACCAACCTTGTTAAAGGCGCTTACACCCTGATTAGCGCAGACAATCCTCAAGTCCTGTTGTTGGCGACCGGCTCGGAGGTCTCGCTGGTAATCGACGCTTACAATAAACTCGCAGCCGAAGGGATAAGAGCACGCGTTGTCAGTATGCCCTGCTGGGAACTATTCGAAAAGCAGAGCAAAGAATACCGCGATTCGGTTATACCACCAAACATCAGGGCCAGGGTCGCCATCGAGGCGGCCATCGAGCTTGGCTGGCATAAATGGATTGGTCTGGACGGCGCATTTGTCGGTATGCACTCATTCGGCGCATCAGCCCCTTACAAGACCTGCTTCGAGAAATTCGGCATTACCACCGACGCTGTCGTCGCCGCGGCAAAAAAACAATTAGGCAAATAGCCCTAACTACAATAATAACAGACACTTACGACAGCGGGTTACGAAATATGGCCCGCTGTTTTATTTCTTTCCTAAAGCGACAAAATAACGGTTTTTTTCCTTGACTTTCCCGAACCCCAAGTCCATAATAGTAGATAATAAACCTTTTTAGAGGAGACAAAAATGAAGAAGTTAGCATTTTTCGCCGTTTTACTTTCGATGATTCTACTGTGCCAAGTTCGAGCAGACGATTTTATACCACTGACACTGGATTATCAGGCCCAAACGCACGCATACGCTTACAATATTTTGGAGTGGTGTGGCCAAACCGATAGTCGAACTGACAATGATAACTCAATCAATTCTCTATGCCAGTCCAGTGCCTACGCACACGCATTCTATTATGACGGCGGTCCCGGCGTTCCAGATCATTATTATGGTGCCGAGAGTGTATTTAATGCACAAACCGAAGGGATAGAAAATTTAGGTACAGTAAAATTGAAATCAAAATTAGATGGGTGGGGAGACCAGTACCATAGCTGCGCTGACTGTGACCCGCCGATAAATGATATCATAATGGGCAGCGGCGAGGGCAATGGATATACCTCATTAGAGGGAACGTTAACTGTCGGGCAATTTCCCGGTTATCCTGCTGGTTCTTCAGATATGATTTTAAAAATTTCAACACAGGTTAGCGGCAACAGCAGCGGTGCATGGCAGAGCCATAGCTGGTGGTTAAAGATTTGGACCGTGGACCCTAATGCACCAATCGCAATAATTGATCAGAACAACTTATCGGAAGCAATTACGATATCAACTGGTGATATATTAAATATCAAACTCTATCAAGCCGCATCGACAGATAATTGGCCTGCTGCTGGATTAAATACCAACATAACCGTAATGTTATATCTTATTGTCCCCAATATTGCCGATATGTCCGGCGACGGACTGGTAAACTTTTTGGACTACGCGTTTCTTGCTGAACAATGGGGAAAAGAACCTGGTTTGCCCCCTGCTGATATATCTGGAGGAGACGGGGTAATTAATTTTATGGACTTGTCGGCACTTGCTGAAATTTGGCTGCAGACAGTTAAGGCAGCAATTTACCCGGCCTGGTTGCCGAACCCAGCAGATGGAGCAACTCTTCGATCAAGGACTCTTTCTTGGCGGTCTGGATATGGAGCACTCTCGCACAATGTTTACTTTGGAAGCAATTTTAATGAAGTAAATGATGCCAATATCGCTAATCCAGCTATTTTTATGGATAACCAGGATTCCAATTCATGGAATACAAATAACTATGTAGCAGGCCTTGCACCAAACACAACGTATTACTGGCGAATCGAAGAAATTGGTGACGTAAACACATCTAAAGGCAATGTCTGGAGCTTCATTACAGATGTTGTTCTACCTCCGGACCAAGCTAGTAATCCGTCACCAGCCGACGCCGCGACTAATATCAATGTTACAACCGACCTTAATTGGACAGCCGGCAGTTTAGCAACCTCACATGATGTTTATCTCGGCACTACTAATCCGCCGCCATTTAAGGTCAATCAGACAGGTACAACCTATGACACCGGAACAATGGATTCTAATGTAACCTATTATTGGCGAATCGACGAAAAAAATTCGGGCGGAACAACAAACGGCAATGTCTGGAGCTTCAAAACAGGTTTTCAGCTTCCAGAGCAGGCAAGCAATCCTACACCAACCAATGGAGCAATAAATTTCGGCATTACAACCAACCTTAGTTGGACAGCAGGCAGTTTAGCTACGTCACACGATGTTTATTTTGGAACCAGTAATCCGCCGCCGTTTATCGGTAATCAAAGCAGCACTACATATTACACAGGAATAATGCTGACAAATACGACTTATTACTGGCGAATCGACGAGAAAAATGCAAGCGGAACAACGACAGGAAATGTCTGGAGCTTCACGCCTTTGATTCCCGGTCTTGTGGCTGAGTGGAAGTTTGACGAAGGAACAGGAACGACCGCCTATGATTTTACAGGCAGCAATAATGGTACCATCTATGGAGCAACATGGACAACAGGCATGAGCGGAAAAGCATTAAGTTTTGATGGTGTTAATGATTATGTATCAGTCAGCGACAGCACATCACTGGACATTAGTTCAGAGATTACAATTACTGCGTGGATAAAATTGAACAACTCAGACCAATATCCCATAGTCGGCAAGCAGCCAAGCGGCACAGCCGGGTCTGGTTCTGCCGGTAATTACTACTTTGAAACCTCACCCATGAACGAGCTGGCATTCTTTCATCAGACCAGCACTGGAGCGTCAGGTTCATATTACTATTCGAATTCCTGTTTAACTCAAGGTGTCTGGCAACATGTGGCCGTCACTTTAGGAGGCGGACAGGTTAAATTTTATAAAGACGGCATCCTGAATAAAACCGTTACTCAATCAGGCACATTTGGAATACTTAATGATGAGCCGGTGCGAATCGGGGCCAGAAAAGATGGCCTGTATTTCTATGGCAGCATTGATGATGTTCGCATTTATAATCGGGCTCTGACCGCTGCAGAAATTGCATCGGTTTACCAGCAAAGCCAAATGGCGCCTACCGCACAAGCATTTAATCCCTCTCCCCTAAATGGATCTACGGGAATAAGTATTACAACTGACCTTAGCTGGACGGCTGATATAAACGCCGCATCACACGATGTATATTTCGGAACCAGTAACCCGCCGCCGTTTATTGGTAATCAAACGGCAACAACTTATGACACCGGAACAATGAACACAAATACAACC
>JBELAA010000081.1:0-11554 GCA_049509315.1 Sedimentisphaerales bacterium
TCGGGGTGGCTGTAATCTATGCCGGTGTCTATGATTGCTATGACGACGTCGTCGGAGCCGGTTGTTATGTTCCAGGCCGATACCGCGTCGATGTCGGCGTTTGCCGTGCCGCCGGTTTGTCCCGTGTTTCGCAGCGCCCACATATAGCTAAACAGGGCGTCGTTGGGGACAGTTGTGATACGCACCTTGTAGTTTGGCTCGACCCGCAAGCCCCTGCTTTTGGCCTGGGCGATTGCCTGCCTGACGGTTTTGCCTTTGGGCAGTTTTACGCGAAGGACGCTTTTATTTTTGCCTTCTGTCTGATGGCTTGTTTTGCTCAGTCGTGATTTGGGAAACGTGATTTTCTTTTGAACGGCTGCTCCCCAAATCGCCTCTATTGCCGCATCGTTTTGGTTCGAATCCTGGTCTAAAAGCACCAGCACCTCGCCCTCGACGAAATCCTGTTTTGCATCGGCTGTGCCGGCCGATGCCGTCGCCGGGACGGCGAGAGCAAAACTGCAAAGGGCAATTACTATGATAGCGACCTTAGATTTTATTTCAGGCAGCATTACAAATCCTCTTGAAGCCAAAAAATGACAAAAACAGCCCTCCTCTTCACATATAAAAGTTTAGGAAACGGCCGGCCTTACACCAAAAAATGTGAAATTTCCTGAGAAGGGATAATGTGGGCCTGGTAAAATTTTGTTAAGAGCGGCCTATTTTATGGGACGAAAGAAGAAGGTGTTCAGGCGAGCAGAGCGATGGCGAGGCGGGCGACAGTAGGGCCTGCTTTTTTTGAAATCAGGGGCTGCACAAGCGTAAGCAAGTCGGCGCTGATTTGGTTCAGGTGGGGCTTCCTGAAATAAGGCATAAACTCAAGAACAACCGAAAGACGGATGACGGAAGACGGATGACCGATGACCGATGTGCCGTTGTCTGTCCTCTGTTGTCTTTCCGCGAGGATATTGACAAGCGAAAGGTATTTGGTGGTAATAAGCCATCGGCCGAGGAGGTGCCAGAGCAGGGGGCTGGATTGATACATAATCGCCATAGGGCAACCCGCCGCGGCTACCTGCAAAGTTGCGCTTCCGCTGGCGACCAGTGCGAAATCGCTGTCGAGGGCGGTCTGGTAAACTGCGTCAATTGCATAGTTTGGTCTGAAATTCATAAGGCGTGTGGAATCGAGTGCGCCTTTTGTCGCATGGTCAACGGCTACGGTAGTAAATGTCGCAGCGGGGTATTGTTTGCGTAAATTGACCGCAATTTGCTGCATTGGCCGCCAGAGTGAGCCGACCTCGGCGGGACGTGAGCCGGGAACCAGCGCGATTTTGACGTTGGTTTTGTTAAAGTTTCGATAATCACGTTTGGCTTTTTTCAGGTCGGCCTGCGTTATGTCGTCTAACATCGGATTCCCCACAAATTCAGCGGGCACGCCGCGACTTGTAAACCAATCCTGCTCGAAAGGCAAAATGCAGCAAAGCTTATCACAGAATTTTTTCAGCTTGCTGATGCGCCAGGGGGCCCACGCCCAAAGCTGCGGGGCGACGTAAAACAGCGTTTTGATGCCGCGTTTTTTTGCGGCTTTTGCGATGTGAAAATTAAAAGCCGGCGAATCGCAGACGATAACCAGGTCAACTTTGTTGTTTGCGAAGAATCGGCCTGCCTGCCTGATTAGCCGGTGGTAGTAGAGTATATGAGCAAATGCGTTTAATTCCATAGCCGAATGGCCTGCGGCTGCTTGCGGTTCGTTGAGAAGCGAGCAGCCCGCTTCCGCCATTTTAGGCCCGCCGATGCCGGCAAATTCAATGTTAGAATTGAGCTGGCGAATCGCTTTAATCAAACCGGCGCAATGCCTGTCGGCGCTGGGTTCGGCGGCGCTTAGGAAAATACGGACTGACGCTGACTTTAACACTGGCCGGCACCGGCTTGAACAGTGAAAACGTTAAATTGCGGACCGAACTGACTGAAGTAAAAAAGCGAATACGCCCGTTTGAAAGTGATAAGAGGCAATAGAACCAAAGTAACGAAATACAATACAACTAAGTTGACAAGCGGAATGATTAAAAGAATCGAAATACAGCAACTCAAACAGCAGGCACAGAAGCCGATAAAATATATAATAAGAACGATAAAAGAGATCACCATCGAAATAACAATCTGAAAGAGGATATACAAAACTATACGCGCCTTGTTGACGCCGAGGAGCTTAAGAAACGTCCGCCAACCGGCGACGACGCTTGAGGTCTGCAAAAACATAATCGGCACGACAAAATCGTTGGTGAATTTAACGACAAGCAAAAGAGCAACGGCGACTAAAAAGACAACGAAACCAGCCGACATTACCCCCGCTACCCCGGCCACAGTCAATCCGGCCGCTTGAAGTGTGATAAAGGTGATTACGACGAGCACAATGGGTATCAAAATAATCATCATACTTATAATCGAAAACACGATTTTGAAAACAAAAAGCGAATTGCCGTGGCGTGAGAATTTTTTCCAGGGGATGGTGACTTCGGCAGCATTTCCCGCGACGCAATGGACGAACATAAACTGGCCCCTGCTGCGAAGCCAGCAAAGGACCAGACCAATAATTATAATTATGGGTATGATTACCGCCGCGCCGATGATTATTAATGGCAGATGCGTCAGGATTATTTCCCTGATTGCAGACAGCCCCGGTATCTCAGGGCCTCCGGGACCAAAGGGGTGTTTACCGCCGGGGAACCGAAAGTTGAAACCTGAACCGCCTCCCTGGCCTAGGATTGCCAGCCAGGCGCAAAAGCCGATTGTGAGCCATTTTGAAATATCGAAGGGCTGAAACAATATCAGCCGGACCCGTTCGATAGCCGGCTCAATGGGGTCGAGAACGCTTACTCTTTGTGGTCGCTGGTAATCCATAATTCACCCCTTTAATTTTGTATGAGGATTATATTTGCTATCCTATGGTTTATTGCCCATTGACTGCTGCTTTAGCAGACGCAACTCTTTTCGCACGGGCCAGTCGCCCAATGCCAGCACAAACGGGATAATTATATTGGCAATCGGGACAAGTATTAAGAGTCCCCACGCCCAGCCGTATCCCGCCTTGTGAAAAACCATACAGTAAATCCAGGTTTTCACTATGGCCGCAATCAAAGCAATCAGTATTACAAAGGCGATAAAAGTTAATATAAAAACGGGCGCTATATCGTTTGGGTTAAAATTGGCACAGTCCATATTTTCTCCTTTCGTTCAATTTTGAAAGTGATGTTATGCTGCCGGATAGTGTATCCTTTCGGTGGTCGCTTGAAAAGTAAAATACCAACGCCTGATGAGTGCAAAAAAAAGGCGCTAAAGGATAGCGTCCTGTTTAGGGTGTGTGCTATTTAAGCGTCAAAAGCCGGGTTAAAAGCCATAAACCGGTCTAAGCTCGGCCTCGGTCGGTAAATGGTCGTAATACTCGCCCCTTGGCCCGACGTAGCCGATGCCTGACCTGTTTACCCTGACCGTGCTGACTGAGCCGTTGCTGTTATGGATGTTAATCAGCACGCTGTTCTGCTGCTGCTGCATTGACTGCATTTGCTGCTGTTGCTGCTTTTTGTCGCCCTCGTTACCGACTATATAACCGGCGCCTCCGCCTACGGCTGCGCCGATGAGAGTGCCTTCAGCAGACCCGCGGCCCGCCAATGCGCCGACGCCTGCTCCTACTCCTGAACCGATTAATGCTCCCGACTGGCCCTGCGTTTCACAGCCGACGGCGATTATGCCAACCAATGCCAAAACTACTATAAACGTTCCTGAAACAACATACGTTCTCATTTTATACCTCCAGCAAAAGTTAGATTTCTTAATCTTATAGTAAATACGTTTTCAATCCTTATAAGTTTCACGAGTAATTTGATTATATCGGCCAGACAGGGATAATCAGTCTAGCCGGGTGCGATTAAACAACTCTTGTAAACAGACGCGGAATGAGTTAGTATTATTGCCTGAATAATGAGGAATTTAAACAAAATGGGAATCAAGAATAAGCCAAAACTTATAGTTTGCGGCGCCGCCGGGCGGATGGGCAGGCGCGTAATCGCGTTAGCCGTCGAGGCGGGCCGGTTTGAAATCGTTGGCGCGGTTGAAAAAGCGGGTCAGCCGGACGTCGGCAAAGACGCAGGCGTTGTGGCGGGTGTGCCGGGGCTGAATATAAGGATAACTGATACTATTTCAGCAAAAGGTGATATCGTCATTGATTTTTCACTGCCTGATGCGGCTGACGGGACTATCGATTATTGCGTTAAAAATAACGCCGCCCTTATCCTGGGAACGACCGGCCTGAGCGATAAACAGCAGGCGAAACTCAAAAATGCAGCCGGCAAAATCCCCGTTGTCTGTGCGACTAATATGAGCGTCGGTATGAATACCCTGTTTGCTCTTGCAGGCAAGGTCGCCTTGATGCTGGGCGAGGAATACGATATCGAAATCGTCGAGCAGCATCACCGGTTCAAAAAAGACGCGCCGAGCGGCTCAGCCCTTACCCTTGCCCAGAATATCTGCAAGGCGACGGACAGGTCTTATCCCGATTCGTTAGTCAACGGCAGGGCGGGTAAGGACGCACAGCGGGCAAAAGGCCAAATCGGCATCCACGCCGTCCGGGCGGGTGATATTGTCGGGATTCACTCGGTCGTTTTCAGCACAATGGGCGAGACGATAACACTTAACCATACGGCCCACAGCCGGGACACATTTGCGCGCGGTGCACTGCGTGCCGCCGAATGGCTGCTCGGTAAAAAACCCGGCCTGTACTCTATGGCCGACGTATTAGGAATAAAATGATATAATAGCAGCCCGATTTTGAAAACACCTGTTGTTGATAGCAAGAAAGGAAGTGAGATATGAATACGGCATTTGCATTGATAGCGGTAGTGGGCGGGATATTGGCATCGCTGGTAGCGTATAAGGTTGTGCCGCTTGATAAGTTTGTCAATCCGGGCGACGCGGAAAACTGGTATGACAGATTCGGCAAGATAACCAGAATAGTGGCCCCGGCTGCGGCGGTTGTGGGGCTGGTGCTTCTGTTATTTTAATTCTGCGTTCTGCATTCTATGTTCCGCATTCTTTGTTTATTTAATAATGCAGAACATAGAACAAAGAATACAGAACAAAGAACAAACCAATTCCGCGGTTCCGGCGATATAAGTATGCCATTGATTGCCATAAGCGTTAAAAATGTAAGCAAGTCGTTCGGCAAGGTCTGCGCCGTGCGGGGGCTTAGTTTCGAGGTCGGGGCCAATACGTGTTTCGGTTTATTGGGGCCAAACGGGGCGGGCAAAACCACGATGATGAAAATCATCTACGGCAAATGCACGTTCGATAATACCAACGGAACGACCATCGACGTTTTCGGCTATAACCCCGCAAAGGACGAGCTTGCCATAAAATACCTCTCAGGCGTCGTGCCGCAGGACGATAATCTCGACGACGAGCTAAACGTTGAACAAAACCTGCGGATTTACGCGCGTTTTTACGCCCTTTCGGCGCAGCAGGCCGACGAGCGAATCGGGCAGTTGCTCGACTTTATGGAATTGAACGAGAAACGCACTGCCAGAATAAGGCAGCTTTCGGGCGGAATGAAACGCCGGCTGATTATCGCACGCGCTTTGCTCAATAACCCCAAACTGCTCATTTTGGATGAGCCGACAACCGGCCTTGACCCGCAGGTCCGTCATTTGATTTGGGACAAGCTTCGCCAGCTTAAAAAGCAGGGCACAACCATTCTGATGACGACTCATTATATGGAAGAAGCATTTGCGCTTTGCGATGAGATTTTGATTATGGATAAGGGTAAGGGGGTTATGGAAGGCACGCCCGCGGAGCTGCTCGAACGAAATATTGAAAAATTTGTGTTAGAGCTTACGGGCAGCCACGCGATAAGTGATTTTGCCGATACTTCAATTCGTATTGACCGCAGTGAGGAGACCACCCGGTTATACAGCAACGACGCAGAACAGCTAAAGCATTTGGCGGCACAGCTCGAAGGCGCCCATTATTATTTGCGGCAGACAAATCTCGAAGACGTATTTTTGAAGGCGACGGGAAGGGAGCTTAATGAAAGGCAGTAACACATATCTCTACCCACCGCTTTCGCACAGGTTGTTCGGCGTGTGGTTTCGGCATA
This sequence comes from Sedimentisphaerales bacterium, assembly GCA_049509315.1. Taxonomy (GTDB): domain Bacteria; phylum Planctomycetota; class Phycisphaerae; order Sedimentisphaerales; family Anaerobacaceae; genus Fen-1362. Next base: position 6,125 of record JBELAA010000081.1, read on the forward strand.
TGCGGGTTTATACGCAAAATATTTTCAGCAACGGCCTGCCGCCGTTTTTAGAGCCGTTGTTGTTTTTGGCAGGTGTGGGACTGGGTCTCGGTAAATACATAACCCAGTCGATGGAAGGTCTGTCCTACATCGAGTTTTTAGGCACGGGGTTGCTGATGACTTCGGCGATGTTTACCGCGTCTTTCGAATGCACATTCGGGACGTTCATTCGCCTCGAATTTGAAAAGGTTTACGACGGGATGCTGGCAGCGCCCCTTACCGCCAATAACCTGATTATCGGCGAAATGCTCTGGGCGGGAACGAAGGGTCTGTTTTTCTCGTTCGCGGTTTTGTGCATACTGGCGATTTTCGGGATAGTGTCGCTGCCGAAATGCCTGCTTGCGCCGCTTGTGGGTTTTCTCACCGGCCTGATGTTCTCGACGCTGGCGTTATTAGTTACGTCTTTTGTAAAGACGATTAACCACTTCAATTTTTACTTCACCGGCTTCATATCGCCGATGTTTTTCTTTTCGGGAGTTGTTTTTCCGATTTCAAACCTGCCTGCCTACATCCGGCCGGTCGCCGAGATTATTCCCCTGACACATTCAGTTCGCCTCGTCCGCGCGGTCTGCGCGCATCAATACCCGCCGCACCTTTTGCTGGATTTGCTTTATATCATCGCCTTTACGCTGATAATCGGCTTCTTCGCCGTCAAACGCCTGAAAAAACGGCTGGTATTCTGATTGCTTATCGAAAAAACAATAACTGTGGATTTGTCTCCGGTTATTCCCCAAAAGTTTTTCGCAGAATAGAAACAGTGTGGACAAAATATCCATCCTATGAGATTTTTTCAGATGGAGGACCAGGGTCTTCCTCAGTGCATTTAGGAGGATTTAAGAAATCCCGAAAATAAGATTCCATAGGCGTGAAATTTTCCTTATTATATTTTCCTAAATTTTCTTGGACAGCTAAGATGAGTTTTTTAAAATCAGGTATCAATTTTTGATAGTCTTCCCAGTAGTATCCAGCCATTCTTATACAAATACCAATCAAACCTACTCTAGGATTTCGTGGGCCAAGATCACAATGGGCCACGATTTCATTTCTATCGTCGCATATTTTTTTGTGTATCGATTGAAGAGGACTAGGAACAAAATTTTCTATTTCTTTTAAACTCCACTTGGTAAAAATACGACCATTGCTTTTGCTAAAGGGAGCAGCGTAAGCCACAATGGCATCACGTATTAATGGCATTCGCAATTCTGGTATTTCGTATTTTTCAAGTAACTCTAAAGCATATTTTGCACGGCTGAGGTATTCAGTTGCAAAAGATACATAAAAAACATATTTATCTTCTTTTTTTAAGAATTCCAACCAACATTGAAATGCTTCGTAATTAAGTCCCGCTCTTTTACAATACTGCTCAGGGCTATAATCACCTTTCTTTTGTTTTTTGAGTTCTTTTTGCGACTCTATATATTTGGTTATATGAGCACGCCAATTGCTATTAGTACGCCATTCTTTCTCTAATGTCTCAAATTCCATAGAAAGCTTTCTCAGATTCTATATCTTTTCTTCTCAACATCACCACACCAAGGCAGAAAAGCAAAAGCGTCGCGGGTTCAGGGTCACCTACTTATGAATCAAGTTAAACAATTTGTTTGCCTTTTCCGCATCTATGGTTTTTAAGATTTTGTATTCTTCGAGAGCTGAACCCTTGTCACCAACCAGTAAGTAGGCTAAGCCAAGATTAAAGTGTGCCTCGGCATAATCCGGCTTTATTCTAATGGCCTGCTTACAGGATTCTATCGCATCCTGATGGCGGCCAAGTTTGCCGTAGGTAGTGCCAAGACTAAAGTGTACCTCTGCATAATCCGGCTTGATTCTAATGGCCTGCTTATAGGATTCTATCGCCTCCTGATAGCGGCTAAGTTTGCCGTAGGCAAGGCCAAGATTATAATGAGCAGCGGCGTAGTCTGGCTTGATTCTGATGGCCTGCTTACAGGATTCTATCGCATCCTGATAGCGGCCAAGGTCTTTATAGGCAACGCCAAGATTAGAGTGCGCCTCTGCATAATCCGGCTTGATTCTAATAGCCTGCTTATAGGATTCTATCGCATCCTGATAGCGGCCAAGTTTGTGGTAGGCAAGGCCAAGATTATTGTGTGCCAGTTCATAATCCGGTTTGATTCTGATGGCTTGCTTACAGGATTCTATCGCATCCTGATAGCGGCCAAGTTGGACGTAGGCAAGTCCAAGACCACAGGGTGCCCAGGCATAATCCGGCTTGATTCTTATTGCCTGCTTATAGGATTCTATCGCATCCTGATAGTGGCCAAATTTGAGGTAGGTATCGCCAAGATTACAGTATGCCTCCACATGCCCCTGATCGGCAGCCTTTTTCCACCATTTAACCGCCTCATTGCAATCCTGTGAGACACCTTCGCCTTTGTCGTAACACCGCCCCAAATTGAATTGGGCATTGGCATCACCCTTATTTGCGTTGTCGATGAGGGCTTGAACCGAGTTCTGGTCTGTGGGAACTGAATTTGGTTGTTCTGGCGAAGCGGCATAGGCCGGAGTAATTGCCAAAAAGACAAACGAAAAAATCGTCACTAACTTATTAGGCATAGTTTCTTCTCCTGAAAAGATTATGCGGACATTATGCGGAAAACGTAGTCGGTTGTCAAGGTCCCATTTTGCGCCTCTTTGCGGCGAACGGCTCAAAAACCGATTGGTATTCTGACTTAGCCGACTTTCAACGGCATTATGATGAAGGGGATGCCTTCACGGTGTAATCGTCTCTGGACCACAAAAACCACTTTATTGGAGAGGATTCTGTCAAGAAGAGTTTCTTCCTTAAAGACAAGCTGGCCGGCAAAGAAAACCGACTGGGGATATTGACGATACACCGCCCTGGCGGCGTCGCATATTTCATAGGCCACATCGGTTCCTATTGCGGAAAATGTTCTTACAGGGTAGCCCTCCCGTTTCATAAATGACTCGTAGAGCGACAAGTCGGATTTTACTTTCTCATCCAGCTCGTGGACTGCTTCAGGTCCCTTGAAATGGCCCGCGTCAACAACGCCGATTTCCAGGAAAGCGAAATTTTTGAAACCCTCGCCGAAAAGTCGCCTGACGTTGTATAAGGTGTGAAGCCCCGCCCCCTTGAAACCGCTGACTAAGATAACGGCCGTCTTTGCTTTTTCATCGAATACGGGCGCCGGCTTGTGGAAGGGCGGGGGCTGTTTGAGCGTCTGTTCAACTGTTTCCACCATTTGATTGAGGTTTGTGAGGAGTTTCTGCGTTCTGCGGTAGTATCGCTTGATAACAACCGCCACCGCCATCAGCGAGGCGGTTATTAAAAGTGTAATCCAGCCGCCTTCGTTAAACTTAAGAACAATAACCGAAACAAGAATAAAAGAGGTCATTAAAAGGCCTATGCCGTTTACTGCAAGCCGTCTTATCCAGTTGATATGACTTTTCCTGCTTTGCCACCAGTGGCGGACCATTCCCGCCTGCGAGAGGCAGAAAGTAATAAAGACGTTGATACTATAAAGAATGACCAGAAATTTGACTGAGCCCCGGCTTAAAAACATCAGAATTACAGACGATATGCCCATAATCAGGATGCCGTATTTGATGACTAATCGTTCGCTTAAAATTGTAAGCTGAAACGGCAGCCATCCGTCGAGCGCCATATTTGACAGCACGCGTGGGCCATCAAGGAAGCCGGTCTGCGCCGCGACTTTTCGAGAAGCACGGCGTTCATCGTTTTGCCGGGGACGTATTTTGCCCTGAACAGGAGGTATCCGAGCATTAAACCAAATGCCATAAAAGCAAGCGAGACGGCCATATAATGCATTGTCTTTTTTGCAGTAGCGACCCTCGGCTCCCTCAAAATAGGTAAACCGTTACTTACCGCCTCGATACCCGTATATGTTCCAGCGCCCATACTATAGGCGCGTAAAATCAGAAAAATCATACCAAAGAGCCCCATTTCGGAGGTGGTTTGTCGCACGTCAATTTTCGCGGCTTCAGCCAACGCCCCGAATTCAGAACGGTGGGAAATAAACGCGGCAAATATCGCGATGGTATGCATAATCAGGAACGTCAAAAATATCGGCACAAGAGGCAGCACCGATTCCTTTACGCCCCGCAGGTTCAGGATTATGAGCAACAGCACACCCAATAACGCGAGATATAATTTATAGTCATACCATTTATGCGGCAGAAAACTGAAAATAGCGTCTGCACCGCTGGCGACAGACAGGGTTATGGTAAGGACATAGTCAATCAAAAGGGCGCAGCCCGAAACCATACCCAGTGACGGGGAGAGCAATTTTGTGGCGACGTTGTAGCCGCCGCCTCCGGCCGGGAAAAGCTCGACGATATGAGAATAACTTGCGGTTATTACAAAAATTGTTATTGCGGTGGCTAAGGCGACAAATACCCCAAGATACGTGTGATTACCGAGGGCAAGATACGCCTCTTCCGGCCCGTAGCAGGATGACGTAAGGCCGTCCGCACCCAGCCCGACCCACGCGAAAAACGCGACCAGCGTGAGCGTGCGAAAAAGACGTGGGTCTTCTATGTCTTTCGCTCCGCCGAGCAGCAAATGCTTGGTTTTAATATAAAAATCTGTTATGCGCATACCTACACAATCTCGTTTCCCGGCTGGTTGTTAGGTTTTGGGCTGCCATTATACCTGTAAATTTCGGGAATTCCAGTATAAACGCCGTAAAAACCGGCTTGCGTATTAAACTTCGCCTGCTAAAATTGTGTGAGGTAAACAGATAGTTATTTTTTCAGATTGAATGAAGGAGGTTAAAAATGAGGTTTTCGGCGGTTAGAGCGTTGATTATGTCCAGAACGTTGACGATTTTAAAGCGGGTCAGAAAAGCTGGCAGGGGGACCTTTTTCTGAAAGAAGTTGAGTTCCGGGGCGACGGCACAACTTCTATGTTTTTCCGCTGGGAAAACGGCTGGATTTTGCACGAGGACGGCAAAACAAAGGCGGAGTTTTATATAAGGGAAATTAACGGGACGACGTATTTGTTCCTGCCCTGGCTTAGCGGCGACGTCACTATTCGCGGCCAAAAACCCTGGTATTACGTCCTAAAGAAAGTTTCTGATGAAAAACTGGAAGTTAGCTCGCAACCGGAAGTTAGCTCGCAAAGCGAGGGTTCGCGGGAAATAGAACACGTCGATTCGGCGAAAGAGTATGATGACGTTCGCTGGAAAGACCTCAATAATCTGGATTTGTCCCGAGAGGGGCGGCTTATTGAGACACTGACGTTCAATAAGAAAACGATTTGGCCTGCCGCCGAAAAAAGGCCTAAAAATATTGACCCCAATGGGATTATGGATAAGGCAATGAATCCGGGTCTTGGGGTTCATAAACTTCATCAGCAGGGTATTACCGGCAAAGGTGTGAATGTCGCGATTATCG
>JBELAA010000082.1:0-11836 GCA_049509315.1 Sedimentisphaerales bacterium
GTGCCGGATTTGGCGATTGACTCGACGGCTTCGGGATTGAGGCCATAGCCCTCGTCGATTCTGTGCGGGATGTAGTAATCGACGTTGGCGCCCAGCAGCGTAAGGATTTGCCAGAGGATTGCGACGCCTGTGATGCCGTCAACGTCGTAATCGCCGTAGATTGTGATTTTTTGTTTTTGTAATACTGCCCGTTTGATTCTTTGGGAAGCGCCGATGACGCCGGGAAGCAGCTCGGGGCTGATTAGGTCTGAAAGTTTTGGCCTGAGGAACGCCGAGCCCGATTGTGCATCGGCGATGCCGCGATTGATTAATAGTTGAGCTACGAGGGTTGAGATGTTGAGCGATTTTGCGAGCTGACCGCTACGGGCGTCGGGCGGGGTTATGACCCAGGTTTTTTCGCGGGAGGTTTTGTGCTTGTGAGCTTTGTGAAGCTGCTCGACGGTTCGTGAATTCGTTTGCGTCCGTGCATAAGTTCGCATTTGGGAAATCCTATTATTCTACAGTTCCGCTTTTATACCAAAATGCGTGAGGGAAAGCAAATGAAATGTGAACCACCCGTGCTATTACCTCGCACCGGATAACAAGTAACCTCGGATTTGAGATTATGCTTTTTCGAAGGTGAAGCGGTGTTGTTTTGCGTCGATTTTGATTGTATCGCCGTCGCCGAATTTGCCCGCCAGAAGTTCTCCTGCCAGCGGGTTTTCCAGCCGCTGCTGTATTACCCTTTTCAAGGGTCTTGCTCCGAATGAAGCGTCGTAACCTTCCTCCATAAGCAGTTCCTTGGCAGCATCGGTAATTTTAACCTCAATTTTTCTCTCGCGCAGCCGGTCAGCCAGGTATCGCAGCTGAATATCGACGATTTTCCTCAAATGCTCCGCGGTCAGCGTATGGAACACAATCACCTCATCGACGCGGTTCAAAAATTCGGGCTTGAACACCTGCTTGAGGGCGTCCTTCACGTTGGCCTCAATTTCCCAGTCCTCGCCTTTGCCCTCTGTAAGCTGCTGAATCTGCTGGCTGGCAATGTTGCTGGTCATAATAATACAGGTGTTTTTGAAATCCACCGTCCGGCCCTTGCCGTCGGTCAGGCGCGCCTCGTCAAAAACCTGCAAAAGCACGTTAAACACGTCCGGGTGCGCCTTTTCAATCTCATCCAGCAAAATCACCGAATAGGGTTTTCGCCTCACCGCCTCTGTCAGCCGCCCGCCTTCCTCGTAACCCACGTATCCCGGCGGCGCTCCTATTAACCGGGCGACGGAATGCGGCTCCATAAATTCACTCATATCGATTCGTATCATCGCCGCGGGGTCGTTGAACAAAAATTCCGCAAGCGCTTTCGACAACTCCGTCTTGCCTACGCCCGTCGGCCCCAAAAACATAAACACCCCTATCGGCCTGTGCGGGTCGCCTAACCCCGCGCGGTTTCGCCTCACCGCGTTACAAATCGCCGACACCGCCTCATCCTGCCCCACGACGCGCTTCCTGATATGCTCCTCCATTTTCATCAGGCGGTCTCGCTCACCGCTGAGCAATCGCGAAACAGGGACCCCTGTCCATTTCGACACAACTTCTGCGACATGCTCCTCTGTAACCTCGTTATGAACCATTGTCCCGTCGGCCTTGGCAAGCTGCGATTCTTTTTCCGCCAGCTCCTTTTTCAAATTGGTTATCGTCTCGTATTTCAGCCGGGCCGCCGTTTCGAGGTCGCCTTTTCGCTGCGCCTCTTCGAACTGAATCTGTGCCTGGTCGATTTTCTGTTTCAATTCCTTGATGTAGTTTATCTCGCCCTTTTCGCGGTTCCATTGAGCCGTTAGTTTTCTGTCCTGCTCCTGCAATTCGGCCAATTGCTTCTCCGCTTTTTTCAGCCGGTCTTTACTTGCCTCGTCGGTCTCCTTTTTCAGCGCCTCACGCTCGACCTGCAACTGAATTATTTTTCTGCGAATGTCGTCAAGCTCGCTTGGCAATGAGTCATTCTCCATACGTAATTTCGACGCCGCCTCGTCAATCAAATCAATCGCCTTATCAGGCAGCCACCTGTCCGAAATATATTTGTTCGACAGCGTAGCCGCCGCAACAAGCGCCGAATCGGTGATTCGCACGCCGTGATGGGTATCGTATCGGTTTTTCAATCCGCGCAGTATCGTTATCGTGTCCTCGACGCTGGGCGGGTCAACCATAATCGGCGCAAATCGTCTCTCCAGCGCAGCGTCCTTCTCGACGTACTTTCGATACTCGTCTATCGTTGTTGCGCCTATGCACCGTAATTCCCCTCTGGCAAGCGACGGCTTGAGCAGATTCCCCGCGTCAACCGACCCTTCCGCCCTGCCTGCCCCGACAACAGTGTGCAGCTCATCGATAAACAGTATTATTTGCCCCTCTGCGGCAATCACCTCTTTCAATACCGCTTTTAGCCGTTCCTCGAATTCGCCTCTGAATTTTGTCCCCGCTATAAGCGCCCCCATATCCAGCGCGATAATTCTCTTGTCCTTCAATCCCGTGGGCACGTCCCCCGCCACTATCCGCTGCGCCAATCCTTCCACAATCGCGGTCTTTCCGACGCCTGGTTCGCCAATCAAAACCGGGTTATTTTTCGTCCGCCTGTTCAGGACCTGCATACACCGCCTGATTTCCTCTTCGCGTCCGATTACCGGGTCCAATTTACCCTTCTTTGCCATCTCTAATAAATCGATGCCGTATCGCTCCAGCGCCTTGTATTTGGCCTCGGGGTTTTCGTCGGTGATTTTTTCTCCCCCGCGGATTTCTTTTACTGCCTTCTCAATCTGCTCGGCTGAAATGGAATTCAGCCGCAAGACCTCACTCGCATCGCTGGCAATCGCCGCTAATGATATAAGCAAATGCTCGACGCTGAGGTACTCATCCCCCATCTTGTCCGCCCGGTTCTGCGCATCCAATATAATCTGGTTCAGCGCCGGCTCAGGCATCATTTGCCCGCTTGGCTTACCCGTAGAGCGGCGACAATACCGTATTCGATTTTGCCAGCGCTGTCTGCTGGGCCGTCGCCAGCGCCTCCTGTGTTTTTAACGTGAATTTATCGAATTTCATATCTGCCTTCCTTAAGCTTATCCCGATTTATCGGGATTTACATCAGGAATATGCAAACCGTGTGCCGAGACCATCTCCCATCCTAACCCTTGCGTCTACAAGCACTTAACAATACATCCCGAAAGGAATACTATGCACAAAAATAACCCCTCGCGTGCCAATTTGGCAGGTGAAACGTACTCTAAATTAATGATGAGAACCCCGGCATCGGCCAATTCAGGAAGCGTTACTAACCTGCCTGATTACGGCGGTTTCGTCGCAGTTCTGCTGTTTTGTGCAGCGGGCACAATCGCTCCAGACCTTCATCGGCAGTAAGTCCTTATCGACAACCTTAAAGCCGAGCTTTTCAAAAAACTGCGGTTTCAGCGTCAGGCCGAAAACCTTTGGCACCCCCATCGTTTTGGCCTTCTCGACCGCCGCGTTTACAAGAGACGCCCCCACCCCCCTGCCCTTGTGGTTTTCATCAACGGCCAGCGATTTGACCTCCGCCAAATCGGACCAGATTACCTCCAGCGCGCAGCAGCCGACGACTTGGCCATCCTGCTCGGCGACAAAGAAGGTCTGAAGGTTCGTATAAATATCCGCGAGCGAGCGAAACAGCATCTGGTCTCGCTCGGCGTAGGTATTTATCAGGCCGTGTATGGCCCTGACGTCATTTACATTTGCACTGCGAACGTTCATAATAATTAAACAATTCTGTCACAAAAACATTAAAGCAGTAAGTTTTATATATATTTTTTTTCTTTGTGTCTTGGTGCCTTGGTGGCCAATACAAGTATAACATACTCCACGGCCGTTTCCAGAGTTCAAATTCCGTCGGCACGGGGCAAAATCGTTATCACGAGCAGATGCTTTGGACGACGGAAACGAGGTCTGAGAAATCGTTCTGCAGGTAGCGTTTTTTCAGAGCAGCGGCGACCAGACCCACAAACATCGGGTGAGGACGAAGCGGCCGCGAGGTTAGGCAGGGATGGGCCTGAGTGCCGATGAAATACGGGTGATTGGGCAATTCGAGAATTTGCATAATCGGCTGACCCGGCGCTTTGCCTGAAAAAACAAGCCCGCCCTTTTCGAGCGTTTCGATATAGCGGGGAGCGACCTCGTAACGATGCCTGAAGCGCATCCGGACGCTGCGTGATTTGCCGAACAGCCGCCAGGCGAGCGTATCGGGTTTAAGCTCAATATCGTGGCCGCCTAATCGCATATTACCGCCGAGTCCTTCGATTTTGAGCTGTTCAGGGAGATAATCGATAACCGGCTCTTTGCAATCCGGCTCAATTTCGGTGCTGTGGGCGCCTTTCAAACCGCAGACGCTGCGGGCAAACTCGATTACCGCCATTTGGAAGCCGAAGCATATACCGAGGTAAGGCAGGTGGTTTTCGCGTGCGTATTTTACGCAGCAGATTTTGCCCTCGACTCCGCGTGTGCCGAAACCGCCGGGAACGATTATTCCGTCAACCTCGGCAAGCTGGGCGGGCGTGTTGTCATCGGTGAGGTTTGTCGTTTCAATCCATTTTATATCAACCTTTGCTCCCAGCGCGATGTCGGCGTGCTCGAGGGCGTTGATAATCGAGGCGTAGCTGTCACGGACCGAGGTGTATTTGCCGGTGATGCCGATCGTGATGGGCTTTTTGGCCGCCTCGATTTTGTCGGTGAAATCGCACCAATGCGCCCAGGTCTTTCGCTCGTGGCGTAAGTTGATGCGGTCCTCGATTTTCAAAAGACGCGCGACCTCAAAATCAAGCCCGCGGTCTCGCAGCATCGTGGGGATTGTATAAATGCTGGTCGAATCGGGCAGGGAAATCACCCGCTCGAAAGGCACGTTACTGTAAACGCTGATTTTCTGGCGGACGGTATCAGTTACGGGATGCGTGGCGCGGCAGGCGATGATATCGGGCTGCACACCTAATTGCATAAGCTGCTTGATGCCTAATTGTGCCGCCTTCGACTTTTGCTCGCCCAAGGTCTGCGGCTCGAGGATATAGGTTAACGCGACAAAACAGGAGCTGCTGTGGCCTTCCTCGTAGGCCAATTCGCGCATCGCCTCGATGAAATACGCGTTTTCGAGGTCGCCGACTGTGCCGCCTATTTCGACGAATACCACGTCGGCGTTTGTCTTCATCGCAAGATTGCGAAGGCGTAATTTGACCTCGCCCGTAACGTGCGGAATCATCTGGACGTCCCTGCCTAAGTAATCGCCGTGGCGTTCCTTGTTGAGAACGTCGCTGAAAATCTGGCCCGACGTGCAGAAGTTCGCCTTGCTCAAATCCTGGTCTAACATCCGCTCGTATGTGCCTAAGTCCATATCGCATTCCATCCCGTCGTCGAGGACGAAAACCTCGCCGTGGCGGAAGGGATTCAGCGTGCCGGAATCGATATTGAGATAGCCCTCGAGCTTTATGGGGGCGATTTTAAGCCCCTTGTCCTGCATCAGCTTGGCAAGACACGATGAGAATATGCCCTTGCCGAGGCCGCTCATCACGGTTCCCATAACAAACAGGTACTTGGTCTTCCCCGGCTTATACCCCGGCGGAACCGGCGAGAAAAATTCACTGTCCGTCGATGTCTTGCTTACCGATGTCAACAATTCGCTGTCCTTTGCCATATAATTCCTTTTTCATTTTGTTTTGCCATAAAGGTTTCCTAAGTTTGATTGACAGAACATCCTTCTTTAAAGTCGCAATGGTTACATTTCCATGGCTTGGGTAGTGGTGGAACCCAGCCTGAGTCAACTTTGGCAAAGTTATTTAGAACGGTTTTGACTCTGCTCGTATTAACATTCTCTTCATATGTTTTAATCTTGTCTTCTTTCACGATATAAATTTGGACTCTCTTATTTTTTCTTCTGAAAAAAAAGCCATAGAGGTCTGCCTGCATAAATGCTACCGGTTTCTCGAAACTGGCAAGGAATCTATTTCGCGTAGTTTTGAACTCGTAAACAAATCTTTCGGTTATTCCGTCCGGAACACCAACGATAATGTACTTTTTCCATTCGAAGTTCCATCTTATTGTGGGATACTTTTCTGCCTTGGTCATCTGTAGAAATTCCCCACGAAACATAGGGTTTTCCTCCAAGTCCATAATACGAGTGCCCCGAGCAGTTGCTTCTTTTTCAAGACGTGCTTTCTCAGCGGGGTATAGACCAGGATTGATAGCAACTACTCGGTCACCATGCTCATCGGTAAATTCTTCTGTACATAATACGATGTTGTGAGCTCTGCATTCTCTATGTCTTTTAGCTTTTTCTTTAAGGAGTTTCTCGACATCTCTGAGTGTTATCTTGTTCCCGGTCTCTAATAACCCTACGTCGGTCTTGGGAATGGTGTCAACGAGGCTGAGTTGATGTGCGTAAGCAATCCTGTCATACAGATATGATGCAAAGAAAAGAAGTTCGTCGGCTCTGCTTTTGAGCACCGCTTGGATTGCACACCAGTAATACTCTGCAATGTTTGCCATGCCGAGAAAAAGTAAACTTTTTCTGTCTATACACCTTCGTTCTTTTTCAAGAAGGAGTAACCTCTTGAGCTTATTTCCAATAAGCAGCTTATTTAGTTTTACTTCAAAATCATCCACGTATTTTATATATCCAGTGCGACTTATGCTGATTTTTTAATCCTGCCAGCTATCTATCCACTATTTTTCTTGACCCTCTTTACAAATTCCGCGTATTGGTCGGGGGTGTCAATGCCGGCGCAGGTGTGTTTGACCTTTGCGACGAGGATATCAACGCCGTTCTCAACGGCACGCAATTGCTCCAATTTTTCTATTTTTTCCAGAGGCGTCTGAGGCCGTTTTGTAATCTTCAGCAGGAATTCTTTTCGATAAGCATATATGCCCAGATGCCGTAAATAGTTCTTTAGCTCGCCGACACCGCCCTGCTGACGGTCATATGGGATGACCGACCGTGAAAAATATATTGCGCAGTCACTCTTATCAATAACAACTTTGACAATATTCGGATCGCCGACTTGTTCTGCGTTATCAAAATTTGCCGCCAGCGTCGCCATTTGGCATTTCGGGTTATCGACAAGCAATTTCGCGACGGCGTCGATATTTGCGGGGTCGATTTCGGGTTCGTCGGCCTGCAAGTTGACTACTATATCAAAATCCAGCCCCCCTGCCGCTTCAGCAATACGGTCTGTGCCGGACGGGCAATCGGGACTTGTCATAATACACTCGGCGCCGAATGACTTTGCGGCATCGGCGATACGTTTGTCGTCAGCGGCGATTAGTACCCTGCCGGGTAACTTAGCGGATTTGGCCTGCTCGTAAACGTGCTGGATGAGGAATTTGCCGGTATCTTTGGCGAGAACCTTTGCGGGGAACCTTGTTGAGCCGTAACGAGCGGGAATACAAACTATTATTTTACTGTTTGGCATTGCCAGTAGTTCGACACTACTCACTACAAGTAGTTTTTTTTCCAAACTACTGTGTGGCCATAATACCGCCTGAATCGATAACTGTCAATATCGCAGAAAATTTTTTAAGTAAAAAATACCGCCATTGGCCTTCGGTAAAACGAAGGCGTGAATGGCGGGAATAACTATAACCCGCCGTAAAACGGCGGGACAAACATGTTTTCACGGTTTTTCGGCTGCGGGTTTCTCCATCTTCATCATCTGGCACTTTTCCATACATTCCTTTTGCATTTTCCCCATCATCTCTTTCATGTCCTGCCCGGCTTTTAATTCGACTTCCTTTACGAGATTGAGGTCCTTGTCGTATTTGTAAAGCTTGTTGCAGCACATAATAATCACCCCGCCATCTTCTGAGGCGATGATTTCCTTTTTCATCATACGCTCGCACATCATCGAATGCATCGGGCACATCCCCATCATTTCCTTGTGCATCATCCCCTCGTGCATCTTCCCTTTGTGCATCATCTCCTTTGATTCGTCCTGCTTTCCCGCCATTGCGATGGACTGCTCTGCGGCAAAAACAAAATACACGACGCCTACAGCCAGCAAGATGACCATTAGGGCGGTTACTGTGTTTTTCATTTTGTTTCTTCTGACAAGCATTTCGTTTCTCCTTAAAACTGGTTAAATTAAGTTTTCCCGCATTTTCACAACGGTAACGACACTATAAAACTTTTATTTAGACCCCCGGAAAATACAATGGGACGTAATTTTATGAAATAGGGGAATTGCCTAATAGGGACGCGAAAATTGCCTATAAAAAAGGGACAAAACGCTTACGCCAGGATTTGCCTCAGCCGGACAATAAGAGGTCTCAGGGAACTTATCGAAAAATCACCTGTTAAACAGATTTGAATCCAGTTTCTTTTCAGTAAATAGTCGCTTGCATAAGATATTGAGAATCCTTCGCTATCCAGAAAACCCGCGACTTTTTCAGAATCGAACCGAGCAGGCAAAGCGAGAGTGATGATGGCTGGATTGCATTTTGCATCGGGAATAACAGGATTTAATCCGATTTTGCGAAGCTCGTTTTTAAGACATGCTGAAACGGCTTCGGTATTTGCAATTCTTTTATCCAGGTCTATTGTCCTGACGGCTTCATACAAGGCGCAAACGAGATTGGAAGAAATGGTGAAAGGAACTCCGACTTTCTCGCTATACTCCGCCAAGTCCAGATACGCGGGCAAATTCTTGTCGCTGCGAGGAGCCGGCTCCTCATAGAATACCATCGACAATCCTGAAAATGAACGCAGGCCCTTTCCGCTGACCCCCGAAGCGTAACGCACACCCCGCAGGTCAACAGCAACGCTTCCGATTGAGCTGACACAATCGAGGCAAAGCGATATTCCCCGCTCAATGCAAATTTCCTTTAGCATTGCAGTATCATTGAGCATTCCGGTTGACGTCTCGCAGTGCACCACCCATATCCAGCCGATATTGCCAAAATGCTCAACGGCTGTCCTGATTGCGTCCGGTTCAAAAGGCCTGCCCCAGTCCAAAGACAAAACATCATAAGAAAGCCCGAAACGTCTCGACTGATCGATAAGGCGCTCACCGAATTCACCGTTGCTTAAAATCAAACCTCTTGCCGGTTCCAAAGACAACTGCGCCGCGATTACGTCGTTTGCCAGCGTGCCAGAACCCATAAATATCTCAACGTTTTTCGCATTGACTAAGCGGCAAAGCAGTTTTTTTGTATCCCTGTGGATTTTCAAAAATTCCTTTGAGCGATGCGAGATTGTTGATTCATTAAATACCCGCCGGACGCCGGGGGTAATTTCGACTGGCCCCGGCATCAGTATCATTTTTTTGCTGGCTGAACATATCCGCCCGGGCTCAATAACCTGTCCTGCTGATGTTTCGAACGCCTCGACCGTCATATACATCGGCTGAAAACAGGCATTGCCGGAGCCAACAACGGGACCAAACGCCTTGAAACCGAGATGCTCATACAGCTTTTGCTGTCCCAGAACGCCGGAAATGACGGCAAGGTCGTTTTTATTCCCGCGGCAAAAATCAACGGCCTTTGCTATCAAGTCGCGAAAGACATACCTGTGACGATAATCTTTCCTGACGGTCAAAAGTCGTATCTCACATATCGAACGATTGGCCGGCAGATACGAATCGAGGTCTGCCAGCTTCTCATCGAGCGAAAACGGCCTTTTGTCTCGAATGGCCAGCATACCGAGCACGTTTTCCCCGTCCTCACAGATAATGTATGTATTTTCTTTGTGGAACTTGTCCACCAGCATTTTGCTCGCGTCGGGCCTGTGCTGGGGAATTTCTTTGACAAACGTCTCGTAGTTTAATCTGTGAATCTGCTCAAACTCCCAGGGTTCCGTCGCGATTTTTAATTTAAGCGTTTGAGTCATTTTTGTTGTCTCCTGTTGCGATTTGCCCAATTGCTACCCCTTCAATACGCTTCCTGCGGAAAAGGGCCGTCAAATTTGCTCGGTGGGCAAACAGAATCACAATTGCCATAATCGCAACACCGGCAACGTCCACAACCGAACAGCCGTGCCAGTCAAAAAAGAGTCCGCCGCCTAATGCCGTCGCTATGCCTTTTCCCCCGCGAAAGCCCAGTTGAGCAGGCCATATATGCCCGATTACGACGGCCAATAATGATGCTGTTATGACCCAATGTTGTTTCGTCAGCATTGAAGCAGTCCAAACCGCAATCAATCCTTTCGCAAAATCCCAAAAAAACGTAATTAGAAAACCACTTCTGCCAAGCAATCTGGCGACGTTTCTGGCTCCGGTAGCGCCGCTGCCGAATTTTCTTATGTCAGTGCCAGTCCAAAGCCGGACGAGATAAAATCCCGTCGAAATGCATCCGATTGCATAACTTAAAACTATCGCTAATATGTCTTTACTTTCGAACATATAACGGCGACTTGTACAAAAATAACATAGTCCTTTCATTATGAATTTTTATTAAACGGGCTTCTCGCCGGGGCCATCTCGAAGAAGCCCTTATTCTTAAGAAATTGATAAAGATACGACACACCGACCAGCGTAACGCCCGTCGCCAGAAAAGCCAGAATCCTGTAAACGGTGCTAACCTCTCTCATATCGACGATGAACGCTTTTAGCAACAGCGCCCCGAGGATGCACAAGCCGATATACCGCAGGACTTTTAATTTTCGACCAAAACCAATCGCCAGCAGAACCAGCCCGTAAATTGCCCAGCAGACCGACATCCACATACTTGCAATGAAAAACCAGTTCTTAATCGCTGATATATACACATTTCGGCATCGCCAGTACTCGTAGATTTCCTCGCTCAAGACAACCCACAGAAAGATTACCGCAAGAAGCGAAACGCCTATGGTGAAAAATTTGGCATCCGGCTCTTCAGTTTTTCTGCGATTGAGCAGATACACAGACACAAACAAAGATGCGATGAAAACACAGGCGGCAGCAAAGGTCGGGTTGATGAAAATCAAAAAGCCGTTGTTGTGAACCGTGGTATATAAAATCACAGTAAATAGTGAACCAACAATGGCCAGCCCCGACGCCCATATTCTGGAAAATGTGCCTTCGGGACACAGAGGACGAACGATAAAACCGAGAATACCCGCCGCTAATATAATTATAAAGCCCCTGAAAAGCTGCGGGCTGATACCGGCTTTTTGCAGATTGAAAACACAGTGCCAATACCATTCCGCGATAATCACCGTTATAAACAGCAGCCCAAACACCGCATAAATTGCCTGCGACACAGCGCCTGCCTCACTTTTGGGCGATTCGCTGGTTAGGCGGAACTTGATGTGGAAGTATAGTATCGACATCAAAAACACAAACACCGCCGCAAAATCCCAGTTGATAAAGATAAGAAATTTTTCGGTATGCAGCTTACCAAGAACACAGGCGATGAATATGACACCCGCAGTCAGAGCGATAAGGGCGAAAGCGGCTGTCGGCTTACCAAGCGGGCAAAGAGGTCTGACAACAAACAAAAGCAATGCCATCGCCAGGATAATCGATTGTCCCCGTGAGATGTAATGAAGATTACTTTCAACTAACAGATTGTATTTACAATGGGCGGCCCATTCGAATGAGGCGACGCTAATCAGGCCAAGCACAAAAATGATATAAATTGCCTGTGAGAGAACGCCTGTATCGCTGTGCGGCGATTCTGCGGCAAGACGATACTTGATATGGCAGCAGAGCATCGACAACAAAAATACCAACACCGCCGCAAAATCCCAGTTTACAAAGATAAGAAATCTTCCGGTATGCAGCTTACCAAGCACACAGGCAATAAATACGACGCCCGCCCCGAGGGTAATAAGCGAGAATACTTCAGTCAGTTGGCCTTTCGGGCAAACCGGCCTGATGATAAACAAAAGCAG
>JBELAA010000083.1:0-9034 GCA_049509315.1 Sedimentisphaerales bacterium
GAAATCGAGGGCTACCAGGCGATTCTCGCAAAGGATAGCGAGCTGCTCAAAATCATCCGCAAAGATATCAACGATATGAAGGCCAAATACGGCGACAAAAGACGCACCGAAATCAGGGCCCAGGCCGTCGAATCCTTCGATTTGGAAGACCTCATCGCCGAAGAAGAGGTTATTGTTACCGTCAGCCACGCCGGCTACGTCAAGCGTATGCCCATCGACACCTACCGCAAACAGGGCCGCGGCGGACAGGGCGTCATCGGCTCAGATACCAAGGAAGGCGACTTTATCGAGCATATGTTCACCGCCTCAACCCACGATTACCTCCTCATTTTCACCAACCGCGGCAAATGCTATTGGCTAAAAGTTTACGATGTCCCCAGCTTGACGCGGCAGAGCAAGGGAAGAAGCATCGCCAACCTGCTGAACCTCGGCGACCAGACAATCGCCTCGATTATCAACGTAGCGAAACTCGTTAACGAGGAAATACCGGAGGACAAGCAGCCGCAATTAGTTATGGCGACCAAAAACGGGCTTATCAAAAAGACCCGACTTTCCGCATACGGCCACCCGCGGTCGGTAGGCGTTACCGCAATCAAGCTCGACCCCAACGATTCACTTATCGACGTGGCAATGACGACCGGCAAAAACCATATCATATTAGGCACGCAGGACGGTATGGCTATCAGGTTCGATGAGCAGCAGGTGCGCTCGATGGGCCGGGTATCGAGGGGCGTTCACGGAATACGCCTGCGTCAGGGCGATGCGGTCGTCGATATGGTCATCGCGTTAGAGGGTGCATCGCTGTTGACCGTCTGCGAGCACGGCTACGGCAAACGAACCTCGCTCGATAACTACCGCTCACAAAACCGCGGCGGCGTCGGCTTAATCAATATCAAGACAACCTACCGAAACGGCAAGGTAGTAGCCCTAAAGGCGGTGCAATTCGAAGACGAGCTTATGCTGATTACCGCAAACGGCCAGATTATGCGGACAGGCCTCGACCAAATCCGCCCCATAGGCAGAAACACGCAGGGCGTCCGGCTGATTAAACTAAGGGAGGGCGACAAGCTCGTCGCCGCCGCCAAAATCGGCGCTGAAGAGGCAAAAGAGCAGGCCGAGGACTTGTTGATACAAAAAGCCGAGCTGCCCCCGCCGGAAGAAACGGTAGCCCCGCCCGAAGAAGAGCCGGAAGAGGAAATAGAGCCGGAAACAAAACCCGAGCCGGAATCGCCAAAAAGTAAACCCAAAGACGAAGGCAAGGGTAAAATTAACCGTAAGTAGCGATGTCATTGCGAGCCATGCGAGCCATGCGAGCCATGCGAAGCAATCTCGATAACCAAGCAAAGCCCGCCCGCGACCTCGTAATCGTCATCGCAGGCAAAGAGCAGACGCTTGTTAATGCCAAATGCTCTGAAATTATCGACCGGTTGCTCCCGCCCGACGAAAGGACAACCGGCCTTTGGGTTGCAGACGCCGACAAGGTAACAATAAGCGAGGTCCTCGACGACCTCCGCACACTGCCCTTCCTGACAAAAAAGCGAATAGTCGTCCTGCGAAATGCGACTAAGTTCCTCACAGCCAGCGCCGAGGAGGACGAAACCGGCAAAGCCCCTGAATCCTCAAATCGAGAAATCCTCGAAAAATACTTCGAAAGCCCCTGCCGCACAGGCATCCTGATAATGACGGTAACGACCTGGCCGAAAAATACACGTCTGGCAAAAAAGCTTCCTGAAATCGGGATGCTTTACGAGGTGGAATCGCCAAAAGGCGCCGACCTGAGACGCTCGCTAATCGCCTACGCCCAGGACAGCCACAACAAACATCTCGATTACGGCACTGCGGATTTGCTCGTCGAGACAGCCGGCGACGATATAACCCGCCTGAAAACCGAAATCGACAAATTAGCCGCTTATGCCGCAGACGAAAAAGCAATTACCTCCGCACACGTCGAGGCGCTTGTCGGCCACAATCGCCTTTTCGACGCTTTCAAAATCATCGACACCTGCCTCGAGCACAAACCAGGCCCCGCCGTCGAGCGCCTTCGCCGGATGTTCGCCGACGATAAATCCGCTGAATACTCAACCGTCGGCGCATTCGCATATCATTTCCGCAAATTGTTTACGGCAAAAAAATTACTGCTCGACGGCCTCAACGAATACTCAGCCGCCGGCAAGGCGGGAATTTTCTACAATAAAGATGCCCAGCTTGCCCAGTTACGCCGACTGTCAATAAGGCAAATCGGCGACCAGCTCAAACAATTAGCCGAAATCGACCACGCCATCAAAACCGGCCAATCCCAGCCCCGCATCGCAATCGAGCAATTCGTTTTGAAAATGGCGTCGATGTAAACTCACCACGGAGCACGCAGAGACCGCAGAGAAATGTTTTTTAGACACGGATTTACACGGTTTTTAATAAAGCTCATATAAATCGGACTTTAGAACTCTATCCCTTAAATCACCGGAAACTTTTTTTACTAACTCAACAAATAAATCATTGGCAAGAGGGCTGACATAAATCTTTTCTATTAAATTTGATAGGGTAACTTTTATACGTATATATTCAGGACGCTGGATTTTTAATTGCTCAACTTTATATCCTGATTCTGCTGCGTTTATCTCATCTTCCCCGTTATAAATAAAAGCTCGCAATTCTTTCTCGTGTTCAAACGATTTTCTCTTATAAATAATTTTCTCCTCGCCTGCAAATGACCTTACGGTGGGATTATTGGGTATCGGAGTCCCTGCATGATTCGGATCGTATTTTACATTTGATAAACATATCATACTATGTGATGACACAATCTCAGATTTAAGTTTCTCAAAAGTCGATTGTATTACTATTGTTTCATATTTATTTTCAGAATATAATTTCCATAAAGCAGCAGATTGAACGTCGTTAATATGCCAGCAATTTAAATACACAAATAATTTGCATAAATTATGAAGTTCTTTATACTTTTCTTTAATATCGGCGTTATTCAAAAACGCTTTTCTGGCCCTTTCATCTTGAAAAACAGCAAAACTGCATTCAAATGGATCTTGAAACATATCTGCTCTTGCAAAATGTAATTCGCTCGTTATGAGTAAATCAATATATTTAGAAAAATCCATATATCGCCAGATTTTTTGATTATTATCTGGAATTTCAAATTGAATTTCATTTTCAGACATTCGATTTGTTCCTTAAATACCATATCATCCGCCATTGTTCTGGCAATATATCGTTAAAGCGGGAAGAAAGGCAAGAGTTTTTACCACCCCCTGCTTAAAGCATACAGGAGCAGGTAAGACACCTCCTGCCCATCCTTTTTGCGGGTTTGAATTGCCGCTGTTACACTATTTTTCAAGCAGTTTCGTTCGAAACAGAATGCCGGCTAAAATCCCCGCAATACTCGGAACAATAAGGAACAGCCATAGCTGAGAAATCGCTTTGCCGCCCACGAACAGGGCCGGGCCAAGACTTCTCGCGGGGTTAACGGATACGCCCGTTATGTTAATGCCAAAAATATGAATTACAACAAGCGTGATGCCAATGGCAAGTCCGGCGAATTGTGCCGGCGCATTCTGCTGCGTAGAGCCCAATATCACAATAACGAAAAGCAATGTTGCGACGAATTCGAAAGTTACTGCGGAAACAAGCTGATATTGCCCGAGATAATCTACGCCCCAGCCATTCTGACCAAGCCCTTTTGCGGCAATGTCGTAACCACTATTCCCTGACATTATCATCAGCAAAACTGCCGAAGCTGCTATAGCGCCGAGGCATTGAGAAATGATATAACCAATCAAATCTTTGGCAGACATCCTGCCCGCAGCAAAAACGCTGATACTGACCGCAGGATTGATATGACATCCTGATATCGGCCCGATGCCATACGCCATAGCAATCAGGGCAAACCCGAAGGCGAATGCGATACCTAAAAAGCCGACCTTGTCTCCTGCGACAACAGCCGTGCCGCAACCCAAAAACACCAACGTAAACGTGCCGATGAACTCTGCTAAACATTTCTTCATAAAATTATCTCCTTTCAAGCCTCTCAAACTCTACGCTATCGGGAAAATACAACGACATCATACTGGTTTCTTCTGAAATCCGCAATCGTAAATCAGAAATCTCTATATCTTCCGTCGTTAAGCCGGCAGTATATCGTTAAAGCGGCAGGAAAAGCAAGAATATTCACCACGAAGAACTCGAAGGTTCACGAAGAAATCTTCTTAAATAATAAGAAAAAACTTTGTGGTTCTCGGTGCCCTTCGTGGTTAAAAAAATCTGTGGTTATATTATTTATCGAATTTGCCGCCGGAGACGCACCTGCAGAAGCCGTGATAATTGGCGCAGATTCCGCCAAAGGTGCAGAAAAGGCCCCAGAACAGAGGTCTGCCGAAGACATTCGCCAGCGTCGGCTGTGAGACGGGGAGAAGATAGATACCCAGCGTAATGAGAACACAGCCGACAACTATACAAGCGTGGCCGAAAACAATAAGGCCGACCCGGCCCGGCTTGTAGGCAAGGTAAAGAAGCGATGCGCCTATTACACAAGGCGTCAAACAGGTGGGATACCTGTTTACATAAAATAAAATCAGCCCCGCTAAAACCAGGACGACGCCGAGAACAGCGGATATTAAACTTATAGGTTTCATTCAAAAATCCTTTCAATCGTTACAGCAGCAGTATATCGTTAAAGCGGGAAGAAAGGCAAGAGTTTTAACAGTCCGCAATGCGCATTCTAAAACCAGCAATCTGAACCATCTTTCGTCCTCTGTAACTGTCCTCTAAATACCCTATGTAAGCCCCAAAAATATTGAATAAATTTTCTTGACAGATGCGTCCTAATGTTTTAGCAATAAAGGCCTTACTCGTCTCGGCGAAGGCGCCGCTGTAGTTAACAGAGAGAATAGAGACGCCGAGCCGTAGCCGGAACAGTATTATTAAACGAGACCGTTAACCGTTTTGGAGAGTCGTTATGGAAATCAAAATTCAGTTAAGCGAAAAAGACATACCCAGGCAATGGTATAACCTCGCCCCGGACCTTCCTACGCCGTTATTGCCGCCATTGGGGCCGGACGGCAAACCAGTCACCCCTGATATGCTTACGCCTGTCTTCCCGATGAATCTCATCGAGCAGGAAGTAAGCAGCCAGCGTTGGATTGACATCCCCGATGAAATAATTCAAATCCTGTATCGCTGGAGGCCGTCGCCTCTGCGGCGAGCGGTCAATCTCGAAAAGCACTTAGGCACTCCCGCCCGCATTTATTTCAAGGATGAGAGCCTCAGCCCTCCGGGCAGCCACAAACCCAATACGGCGGTGCCGCAGGCGTGGTATAACAAGCAATTCGGCATTAAGCGCCTGACTACCGAAACAGGCGCCGGCCAATGGGGCAGCGCGCTGGCCTTTGCCTGTTCCCTGCTTGGCCTCGAATGCAAGGTCTTTATGGTCAGAATCAGCTTTGACCAGAAGCCCTTCAGGAAGACAATGATGCAGGTCTGGGGCGCAAATTGTGTCGCCAGCCCGAGCAACGAAACAAACGCCGGCAGAAAGATTCTTGCCGAAATGCCCAATACCCCCGGCTCACTCGGTATCGCAATCAGCGAGGCGGTCGAGGCGGCCGTAACCGATAAAACGGGTAAAACGCGGTATTCCTTAGGCAGCGTTCTTAATCACGTCCTGCTTCATCAGACGATTATGGGCCTCGAGGCCAAAAAACAGCTTAAACTGGCGGGCGAAAAAAAGGTCGATACCATCATTGGTTGTGCCGGCGGCGGCAGCAATTTCGCAGGACTGGCCTTCCCGTTTGTGGCCGATAAAATCCACGGCGACAAAATCAAGATTATGCCCATCGAGCCGACGTCCTGTCCCTCGATGACACGCGGGCCGTTCTCTTACGATCACGGCGACACCGCCGGTATGACCCCGCTTATGGCTATGTACACGTTAGGCCATTCGTTTGTCCCGGCCCCGATTCACGCCGGCGGATTGCGTTATCACGGTATGGCGCCGCTTGTCTGCCAGGCGATTGTCGAGGGGCTTCTCGAACCAAAGGCCTATCCGCAGACAAAGTGCTATCAGGCGGCACTAACCTGGGCAAGGACCGAGGGCTTCATCTGCGCTCCCGAAACCAGCCATGCAATAGCAGCAGTCATTGACGAGGCAAAACTCGCCAAAGAAGAGGGCAAGGAAAAGGTTATCCTGTTCAGTTACAGCGGCCACGGTCTTATGGACCTTTCCGGCTATGACGCGTTTATGTCGGGCAAACTCACCGATTACGAGCTGCCCGAGGAAGAGCTCAAGAAATACACGGCCCCTTTGAAAAATTTCCCGAAAGCCGAAATCAGAAAAACGGGTAAATGGTAATTTTTGGTTTAGCCGGCCGCCGTAAGACGTTACTTACAAGAACCGGGAAAACCTAAAAAAGGAACATTTTTTTCTTGCAGCCGTTATCAGCATTGTTATAGTATTTTGACCTCTCGGTGTGGTGCCGGGGGGATTGGGTGAAAGCACGTAAAAGTCTTGTAGTGTAAAGGTCTATTTTTTAAGGAGATGTATTTATGAAAAAGGCAATTTTGGTTGCAGCCATTGTTTTGTTTGGTGCCACTCTGCCGGTTTTCGCCGCGGAAGCCCCGGCTCCGGATGGCGCGCTCCACGGAGACGTCGGTTACATGTACGACACGCTGCATGTCTGGCGAGGTTACCTGACATGGGGTCATCACAGCGGCAGCAACTTATTTGTTGACCTTGACCTGATGGGGTCCGGTTTTAATTTTGAAGTGGTTGGCCATCGCGCCAATGCCAGCGGTTATGAACTTGGCGAGAGATGGGATTATTCCCCGTATTATAAGGGTATGTTCAATGCAGGAGATACGTGGGAAACAAGGTATCTTGTCGGTTACAGGTATTTCAATTACCCGGATATGAGCGCCCGCCATTCTGACCAATGCATTGACCTCCAGGAAATCTACGCGGGAGTTGCTTTCCCGAAACTGCTGGGCGTTCCAGGCCTTGTTCCGGGATACGTGGTGGTAAAGGGCTGGCCAAGTCTGCATAATACTATCGTAGGCGCAGCCAACCCCAGTGGTGGAACGTATTCCGGCTGGGCGCACGTTTTTATGCTCGATTATGCAATGTCTATGTCGGGTTTGACCGCTGAAACACCCGAGCAAAAGCTGAATTTCCACGTCGAGACGGTTTATAATGACGGTGTTGACCCAAGACCAGCCGGCGGCTATACCAGCAGCGACTGGACACACGTTATGTTCGGCGTTTCAACCGACTTTGACCTCGGCAACAACTTCATATTCACTCCTGCCGTTTACCATCAGGTTACATTCGAAGATGATGGAACCGAGCGTATACCTGGAGTATCGAACAGCACCAAAGGTGTCAGTCCGGACCATGATATGACCTGGGCGGAGTTGACCATTAAATACAAATTCTAATCCAGCGAAATCACTTGAAGCAGCGTTAATAGAGCCGGCCAATGACATTGGCCGGCTCTTTCTTTTTTAGTGCTTACAATATCACGCCATTCGTCCGGCGATAAATTTTGCGGTTTCTATAAGCGATTCTTTATATTTGCTTTCATTCAGGCCGGCCAGAGCTGAAATCGCCTTTTTTGCGAATTTTTTAGCGTGCCTGGCGGCGTATTCGATACTGCCGAAGGCGCGTAATTTTTCGAGCAGCGCCCCATTTGAATTTGGGGTCGTTTGCCTCGTAATGAGCCGTTTTATAAATTCGTTGTCGTCCGGCGACGCGGTTTTGAGTAAATGTATCAGCGGGAGGGTTAGTTTGTCGCGGTCAAGGTCGTTGCCGGTTTTTTTGCCTGTCTTTGATTCGCTGCCGACCAGGTCAAGTATATCATCTGTAATCTGAAAAGCGATACCCGCATTAAGTCCGAAATCTGCAAGCATTCGCACCTGCTGTTTACCGGCCTCGGCCAGCATCGCCCCGATTTGGCAGGCAGCGCTAAACATCACAGCGCTTTTATCGGTTATTATATCGAGGTATTGCGTCTCGCTTAAAAGCCAGTTGCCCCTTTGTGCGGTCTGGCTCATTTCCCCCTCGCACATTCTCGCTGTTGAATCGGCGATAACTTCCGTCACGCCGTCGCCAAGCTCGACGCACATTTTAAAAACCCTGCTCAAAAGAAAATCGCCTAACAGGATAGCTGACTCATTGCCTTTAAGGTGATTGAGTGTAGGCAGTCCACGCCTGCTTTTACCCTCATCGATGACATCATCGTGCAGAAGCGTGGCGTTGTGTATCATTTCCATAACCGCCGCGGCAAGTATGTGCTTGTCGGTAATACCCCCGCAGGTCCGCCCCGAAAGCAGGACAAGTCCAGGCCTGAGCATTTTACCTTTACTGAAGCTGATATGACTAACCAGCTCGCGAACCGTTCCTGAGCAATCCAGGAGCTGCTCTTCAATCAGCGCATTTACTCGGGCAAGCTCCTCTGCGATTGCGTCAAATGCGCAAAACGTGCATTTCAGGGCGTTCTGCTTCGACGCCGCTTTTATTTGTGATGAAGATTCTATCATCTCGTTACCGGCAGCCGGAAACGGGCGTCGCGTCAAATGGGCGACGCTCGTCGGGCTACTTCTCCTTTCCGTGCGCGTAACGGAAAAATTTTTCTCTTAACTGTTTTGTAACAGGTCCCGGTCTGCCGTCGCCGATTATCCTGCCGTCAATTTCGACGATACCGATAACCTCGGCGGCCGTGCCCGTTAAAAACAGCTCGTCGCTGATATACAAATCGAACCTCGTAAGGTTTTTCTCGACGACCTCGAAACCTTGCTTTTTTGCGATTAGGATTACAACGTCGCGAGTAATACCCTCAAGGCCGCCCGCTTCGCTGGGGGGCGTATATACGATGCCTTTGCGGACCGTAAAGACGTTGTCGCCGGTCGCCTCCGCGACGTAACCCTCGTGGTTATACATAATCGCTTCGGGCACGTCGTTATCGAGCGCCTCGATTTTGGCAAGTATGTTATTGAGGTAGTTCATACTCTTGATCTGCGGCGGTATCGCCAGCGG
>JBELAA010000084.1:0-9027 GCA_049509315.1 Sedimentisphaerales bacterium
AACGGTTCGGTGGTGTGCCATACGATAAGGAAGAACCCGGAATTCGAGAATATCAAGATAATCATCGTCAGCGGGGTGATAAAGCAGGACGAGATAGACCAGCTATTGAAGTCCGGGGCGCAGGATTTCATAAAGAAGCCGTTCGATATAAATGATTTGCTGAAAAGGATTTGCATCACTCTCGAAATGGGGCAGAAGGCATCGTAAATTAGCGGACAGCGGATAGCGTATAGCGGACAGTGAAGAGAGGGGGTTCATTAACCGCGGGGCGCTACCGTAAGGAATTTATATGGCGGGGATGAATCCGGATATTACAGCAGCCAAAAAGGTTGAGCTTGCGATAAGTCAATGTGAGAGGTTGGCTATATTGCCGTCGTTAGCGGCGCGGTTTTTTACGCAGCTTGGCAAGATGGAGCTGACGCCGGCGACGCTGGCGGAACTGATAATGTCGGACCCGGCGTTTATGGTGCTGGTGCTGCGGCTTTGTCAAAGCAGGGGGATTGCCGTAAAAGAGCCGAATTCCTGGATTCAGAATGCGCTTACGGGAATATCGCTGCGTGAGATTCGCGACGCGGTATTGTCGGCGAAAATTTACGGGTCGGTTTCAGACGAACCCAGAACCGATTTCAGAAGGGAGCTTACACGGCATTGTTTGGCGGTCGCCTGCTGCGCGGAACAATTGGCGAAGTTAACGACGCCGGCGATTGACGCATCGGCAGCGCATCTTGCGGGATTGATGCACGATATCGGGAAGTTCCTGTTAGATGAGGCGATGCCGAAAAGTTTCGATACGCTGTTAGAGCAGGCGCGGTCGCGCAAAACCGATTTTGTTACAGTCGAGCGGGAGAATTTAGGCACTGACCACGCGATTTTAGGAAAGCGTCTGGCGCAGCAATTGAGATTACCCAGCGACGTGATATTAGGAATCTGGCTGCATCACAGCCAGACCGGAGTGGTAACACAGGCGATGCCGCAGGCGAGGATTGCGGCGGTCGTCGAATTAGCTGATTGTATTGTCCGGCGAACAGGCATTGGTGATTCAGGCAGTTACTTTCCAGAGGACGGAGGACAGAAGACAGAACAAAGAACAGAGAACATAGAACATAGAATGCAGAAGGAAGAGGAAGAAGCGATTGCTGTATCGCTTGGATTGACGGGTGAGCAGATTGCTGAGGTTGAGAGGAATCTACCTGATATAGTCAGCCAGAAAAGCGAGGCGGCGGGGCTTTCGATATTGAGGCCCGGATGGGCGTATAGCGAGGCGCTAAGGTCATTAGCGGGGCAGTTGGCGCGTGAAAGTTCGAAGCTTTACGAGCAAAGCGAAATACTGCTGCAAAGCGCCAGCCAGTTCGATTTTGTCAGGGATATGCTGCCGAAAATAAATTCGAATACGACTGCGCTGAAATTAGCGGAGGATTTCGCGAAGTGCTGGCAGCGGTTTTACCACACGGGGCCGGTTTGCGTTTACTTAGCAGGACCAAACGGCTCGAAAACCATCGAGGCGGTCGTCGTAAACCCGGATGCGGCACAACAGACCGAGGCGGAAGCGATTGTTATAGATGTGCCTGAAGATATCACGATAATACCCGAATTAACGAACGCCAATGGTTCCGGATTTGCGGTTGTGGATGCCGGGGATACGGTTGACTGGCTGTTAGAACAATTAGAAGTCGATTTTGACCCTGCACGCACTAAGTTAGCGCCGCTTTCGAACGACGGGAAAATGGCGGGCGTTATAATTTTTGAACTCAGACACCCGGCCCAGGGTGACATTTCGCAGCGATTCGCGCCTGCGGCCCGGTTAGGGGCGGTCGCACTCGATATGCTCGAAACGATATCGAATCAGCAGTGGTTCGCGGAGAAGTTTGCACAGCTTTTACAGCGTTCAGCGGACAGCGTTCAGCGTTCAGCGGGCAGCGAGCAGAAGCAGGCGAATTCCGAAATATTGGCGGAAATGGCGGCGGGGGCAGCGCACGAATTGAATAATCCGCTGTCGGTCATAAAGGGAAGGGCACAATTACTGGCGAGCGTCGAAACAGACGCCAACAAGAAACAGACGCTCGAACTGATTGAGGAAAACGCGGGTGAGATTTCGGCGATTATCGATGACCTGATGAGCTACGCAAATCCGCAAACGCCGAAAGTTAAGCAGACGACTGTTAGGCAAATCATCAATGAGGCGGTGGATTTGGCGGGAATAAAAACCAACCTCGACGGCTCGGATATCAAAATCGACGTATCGCCCGAAACGCCCAAAGCGAACGTGGATTCGGCCCAGCTCGCCATCGCGCTATCGAATATCATTTGTAACGCCGTCGAAGCGGACGACACAAGGGGTAATCCGGTTACAATAAAGGCCTCGTCTAATGGGACAAATGGCGGCGTTATTATCGAGGTGAGCGATTCGGGCAGGGGTATGGATGAGGAGACCTTAGCGAAGGCCACGCAGCCATTTTTCTCGAACAAACCCGCCGGACGCAAACGCGGTATGGGCCTTGCCCACGCGCATCGCCTCATACAAATCAACAACGGCTCTCTCGAAATCACCAGCCAGCAGGGGAAGGGGACAACGGTTACAGTTACACTGCCAGGCAAATAGTCGTTAGTTGATGGTCGTTAGTATTCAGCGGAGAGATAATCAAATTAAAAAGCAAAGAGTAAAAAGCAAAAATGTGGAATCGCTGCGAGATGTTTCAATCTTGACACTTTCACTCCAACGGACTAAATTGATGACAAATAAGGTTGGAGATTATTGTGTTGGACATCAGGAAATATGAAAGAGAATAAATTAAAAATACATTTAGAATACGGTTCTCATGGGGATCTTAGTCAAGAAATTCTTAATGAAATACGAGATATCGTTCGAAGGCATGGAGAATTATCAGAAAAACAATGGCGGATACGTGCAGGAGTAGTTGATCTCTTAACAATTCTTGAGATTGTTGGCATTTATACTGGGACGAAAATCATAGATGGATTTGTTGAGGGATTAGTTGGGAAGGACATCTTTAAAGAATTAGGAAACAAATTTAGAAAGGGTGCATTTGAATTAGCTGATAGAATAAGGGATTTCCTAGTGGATCTCTTTGAGAATGCAGTATCGAAAAACAAGGATCGTCATGAGGCATTTGTTCTTGTCGAGCATATCAATGACTTTTCATTATATGTTGTGCTCAATAATAAACGAATGTCTCTGAATCTAATAGAAAAGCTCCCTGAAGCTATAGCTCTATCTCTAATTGTAACCGCAAATTTTGAAAATGAAGACAACCAACCTCGGATAATTCAGCTTTACCCCAACTTTAAAACTGAAACATGGGATTATATCCTAATGCCAACCGCTCAAGCTTTTGGTAAATATATAGACCGATATTTTGATATTAGGGATAGAACGCTTAAGTATATATCATCTCCTGACGAATTTATTAAAATATTTAATCCAGACGACAAGGATGACTTCAAATTCCTGATAAATCCCAATAGGGACTCTGGTGTGTCAAGGTTTGATGAACTATAAATGGCATAGCGGCTACATGGAGCAACTCTGACGAACTGCACTGTTATCATCTGTTGTTTATTTTTAGCAAATTCGTCGATATTAAAACGGGATTAGCTTCGCAACGGCAGTGTAATGGCAGAGTAAAAAGAGTGGAAATCGTGATGGATATTATTAGGTTAGTTGAAAGGCGATTATAACAATGATTACGCCAGAACAATTCGTGGCTTTATTACCTTTTGCTGTTGCCTGGGCTGAAGAACAAGAAGGTATTATACTTCGAAATGGAGTCCCATTAACTGGTCTTCAGATGGCTGATGCCCGCACATTAGGAATCTTGCATCCTGACAAAGTTCGCCTCATGAACGTCGCATCCATTCCTATGCCAGAGGAACCGTCACTTAAAGCCGCAGCTAAAGCAACGCAACTTATTTCACCCCTAACGGCTGGCCTTACTTTACGTTACGGGATATTCATCCGCTCGGATTGTTGGGGTAACAGAGGGTTGATTGCTCATGAGTTAGTTCACACATCTCAATATGAAAGACTTGGAGGGTTCCTCCCATTCCTACAGGAGTATTTGCGCCAGTGCATTACAATTGGCTATCCAGCGGCCCCTATGGAACAGGAAGCAATCATGAGGACAGCAGAACTCATCGGCTAATTAATCGGTTTACCGAATGATGCTTCACTTCACTGCACATCGGCACTAATATTGACATTATCCCTTGAATTGAGTATGGATTTCCTGCCGGGAATTTGTTGAAGGGAAAAAGGCGGTTTCCTCATCACAAAATTATAAATCAGAAATCATAATTCATAAATCTTTTGGAATATAATCTTCCCTGACGGGGGAGAAGATTTCGATGGCGGTGGAGTCCTCGACGATTTGCATTGGCAGGGATGCATCACGAAACGGCTGGTCTTTACCTTTGATTCGGTCTATAATGCAAAGGCAGGTTAATTAAGGGGCCATCCGATGAAGGTATTAATCATATTATTGTTGTGGGCGATATTGCTGGTTTTGTGCTGGCCGGTGGCGCTATTGGCTTTGGCGTTGTGGCCGATAGTGTGGCTTTTGTTGATTCCGTTTCGCATTGTGGGCATAGCGGCGGAGGCGATACTATCACTATTTAAGGCGATTTTGTTTTTGCCGGCGAGGATTTTAGGGGAGAAGAAGACCTAAGACGGAAGACAGATGACGGAGGACAGAAGGGAGAAGGGAGAAGGGAGAAGAGGAAGGCAGAACATAGAAGACAGAAGGCAGATGGCAGAGGGACCGGCTTCGCCAGAGGGGCTACGCCGAGGCAAGCAGAAGAACGTCCAATGTCAAATGTCCAATATCGAATGTAAAAGTAAAGAGATGCGGGAACGGTAATACCAAAAATGAGAACACGGAAGTTACACGAGTGGGATTTAACATACGGCCAGGCGAGGGCATTGCAGCGCCGGTTAGCGTCGCGGGTGAGATTTACAAAAATTAAGCGTGAGCCGAAAATTATTGCGGGGCTGGATTGCGCGTTCAGTAAAGATGAGCGGACGATATTCGCAGCGGCTGTTGTTATCAAAGTGCCGGATTTCGAGGTGATTGAGACGACAACGGCGGCGAGGAAGGTTGATTTTCCGTATATACCGGGGTTGTTATCGTTTCGAGAAGCGCCCGCGTGCATTGAAGCGATTGAGAAATTGAACGCGACGCCCGATGTTTTCATAATCGACGGGCAGGGTTTTGCGCATCCGAGGCGGTTCGGGATTGCCTCGCACATAGGAGTTCTGGTAAATAAGCCGACGATTGGCTGCGCGAAAAGCCGGCTGATGGGGAGTTTCGTTGAGCCGGGACGTCGCAAAGGAAGTTTTAGCCCTTTAACAGACGGGGATGAGACGATTGGTGCGGTTTTACGGACGAGGGCCGACGTAAAGCCGGTGTTTGTTTCGGTGGGGCATAAATGCACACTGCAGGACGCGATAAATATAGTTTTGAAATGCACAACACGATATCGATTGCCTGAGCCGAGCCGGCTGGCGCATCAATTAGTCAGCAGAATCAAATTAGAAGGGGTTAGTCGGCGCGGGTGAGTTTCAGGATATACTCGCGGAGGTCGGGGTATTGGTTAAGCAGGGTGTCCCTGTCGCCGGTTTCAAAGTCATTCTCATCGAATGCGGGCGAGACGGTGCAGCCCATCAGCGCGAATTTGCCGCCGGGCCGGACGAAAGCTCCCTGCCAGACGCCTTTGGGGACGAGGACTTGGACTTTCTGGCCCGCGAGGATATCGTGGCCGAGCGCGAATAGCTCGCTGCGGCCGTCGGGGTAAAGCTGAAGCATCGTTACGGCGTCGCCGAGGTAGAAGTGGAACATTTCATCGGATTTGAGGCGATGCAGGAGTGAAATGGTTTTGGCGGTGAGCAGGTAAAGAATTGTGCTTGCAAGGTTGCGGTCGGCGGGGAAGCCGGGAGGCCCGGCTTTGCCTGAGGGCTTCGCCGAGGCAAGTAGCACTTCCTTTTTAAGCAGTTCTGGTGCGCGGTATGTCTCGATGTAGAAGCCACCCTCCTGCCTCAACGGCTGCATCTTAAAAAACCTGATGATTTGCTCGGCTGTCATTTGGCAAACCCTTTTCACCGCAGAGCACGCGGAGAACGCAGAGAAAAAATAATTAAAAAAATCTCGGCGGTCTCTGCCCCGCTAAAATGGGACTCCGCTAAAAGCTCCGCGTGGTCGCCGCGACCATCCGCGGTGAGCTTTGTTATTTGTCTTTTACGATTTTTGCGGATTTAATAATCACCGGCTCGACGGGAACATCGCCGTAAGGGCCTTTTGATGATGTCTGGACTTTCGCGATTGCATCGACGACGTCTAACCCATCGGTTACTTTGCCGAAGACGGCGTAGCCGGGGCTGCGTGCGGAATAATTGAGGACGTCATTGTTGACAAGGTTGATGAAAAACTGGGCGGTGGCGCTGTTGGGGTCGGGAAGTCGGGCCATAGCGATTGTTCCGCGGTCGTTTTTGAGACCGTTTTTGGCCTCATTGACAATCTGTGCGTGCGTTGGCTTTTGCGTCATATCGGGGGTGAAGCCGCCCCCCTGAATCATAAAGCCGGGGATGACCCTGTGGAAGATTACGCCGTCGTAGAAACCCTCCTGGACGTATTTGAGGAAATTGGCGGAAGTTACCGGCGCGGCGGTTTCGTTGACCTCGATACAGATGTCGCCTTTTGTGGTTTCAAGCTTTATCATTTTTCGCTCCTCGGTAATTTTGTTTGGTTCGGCAGGTTTTTTTTGCGCTTTGGGGTTGTTTACGTCAGGCGAAGCCGGCGCCGATGCGGCGGGCTTGTCTTCCCCCAGGCAGACGACGGTTAAACCGAAAACGGCTGTTACGATAATCAGTGAATAACAAACTGCTTTTTTAAGGTCTTTCATTTTTCACCTGTAAGTAAATAATCGGTCATAAATATTCAATTGTCAACGATTAATACTTAACGCTCGCAACGGAATGCGGTGCTATCAACGCGCATTAAAAGCGACAGGGCATATTATCGATTAGTAATTGAAAAACGTCAAGAGGCCATCGCGGCGCTATTTCAGCTCGACTGACCAGTAGGCGCTGTCGAGGAATTGTTTCCAGCTTTGATAACGCTCGTGACCCAGGTGAACGTGGACGAGGGGATTGTGTTTGGGCTTTGCGGGTTTCTGGATGAGCGTCATACCCGCCTGCTGTGGTGTCCGGCCTCCTTTTTTGGCGTTGCAGCCGGTGCAGGCGCAGACGATATTCGACCAGACGGCCTTTCCGCCGGCGCTTCTCGGTATCACGTGGTCGAGGGATAATTCGCTGGTGGGCTGCTTCCTTCCGCAATACTGACAGCGGTTTTTGTCTCGTGCGAAGATGTTTCTGCGGTTGAATTTTACCTCGGTGCGGGGCAGGCGGTCATAAAACAGCAGGCGTATTATTTTCGGCACGGCGACGTAGAAATTGACCGTGGATATCCAGTCGTGATTTTCCGGCTCGAAACTGCGTTTAAGCTCGCTGACCTCGCACCAGCTCTGGAAATCATAATTCGAGTAATTGCCCTGTTCACAGGAAACGACCTCCGCTAACCGGCGGCAAAGAAGTGAAAAGGCGCGCCTGGCGCCGATAATACGAATGGCCATATAGTGCTTGTTAAGGACAAGCACGTTGCAGTCAAGACCTGATTGACACTCTGTGGACAACATAAACTATAACCATTTATTACTGATAATCGATTATCAGCGTAATACCATATATCGAGCGATTATGCAAGGGGAAAAATGGGGGCGTCGGTTGCGTCCGCCGTCAGGTCAAAAAACGATTTGGCGTGCGTCAAATACGGGACCGTCTTTGCAGCAGAGCTTGTAAATCGCGTCGGCGGGGTTTGAACTCTTACATTTGACGGCGCAGCTTTGGCACAGGCCGATTCCGCAGGCCATCATTTCCTCCATACTTAACTGGCAGTCGATTTTTTTGTTTTCCGCGGCTTTGGCGATACTTGCCAGCATCGGCGAGGGGCCGCAGGCGTAAATAATCGTCTCGGCGGGGTTATAAATATTTCTGCTTAGCCAGTCCAGCAGGCAATCCGTAACCGTTCCCTTGAAACCCGATGAGCCGTCATCGGTTGCCACAAGCGACCTGACGACGTATCTGCCAAATTCGGCCAGCCAGAACTCAAGCTCCTGCGATATTTTGTCTAATTGCCGTTCGTATGGCAGGTCGTATTTGGTTTTGGCGCCGGCAAACGCAATCGGCTCAATACCCTTGAAATTGGCGGTCATTATCTGTGCCAGGTGCTCGAGCGGCGGCGCACCCATTCCGCCTGCGACTAACAGGGCGAGTTTCTTTCCCTGCGGTACTGAAAAGCCGTTGCCCAACGGCCCTATGACGCTTAGCGTATTTCCCTTGGCCAGCGTTGTCATCCGAATCGTCGCGGGCCCTAAAACGCAGTAAACAATCTCGACTGTGGTAACTCCCTTGTCTTTTAATACCCGCGCGAAACTAAACGGCCTTCGCAGGATTATCTTTTTGGTCGAGGCGTCTTTCAAATCCTCGGGTATCGATGCCGCCGGGGGTAACGCTACATTTGAAACGTCGAATTGAGCGAACTGTCCCGGCGCCGTATTTGCAAACGCCTCAGCGCCTGCCCCATCGAACTGCAATCCAATCCGATAGAACCTCTCCCCCAGTTTCTTGTTGAACGTTACCTTGGCCTCGAATTGTCCTTTGGTCTGCACTGGTTTTGACTGTTCCTATCACTGGTTTTCCATTTTCTTTTTTGCCCGTGCCGAGCGCTGCGCCATTATCAATAAAACGCCGCCAAATACAACCATTACCAGCCCCCACCACAAATTGATGTTGATGTCCAGACAGCGCTGGTAAATAGCGGGGTCCGATACCATACCGTAAATTGCGATTATCGCCCCGAATAAGGTAAACATAATGCCTATCGGGAGTCGAACGTCGAGTCCTGTTCCTGAGCTCATATATTCTCCTTTTACCAAAAGATAATGTTAAGCGCTATAGCG
>JBELAA010000085.1:0-8820 GCA_049509315.1 Sedimentisphaerales bacterium
AGGACGGGTGAGAAAGGAAATCAGGCAATAGGATAAAAATAATAACATTAGCAACCCAATTTTTTAGAGAGGCAAAAAGATGACACCAAAACAATTTTTTGATTTTGCCAAGGCGAACAGCGCCGGAATGGTTGACTTGAAATTCGTCGACCTTCTCGGCACCTGGCAGCACTGCACGTTCCCGGTGGAATTTCTGGACGAAAAGACCCTCAAGGAAGGTCTCGGTTTCGACGGTTCCTCAATCCGCGGCTGGAAACCGATTCATCAGTCGGATATGATGGCAGTTCCTGACCTGAGCACCACGGTTATGGACCCGTTTTTCGCCAAGCCGACGGTGAGCGTCCTTGCAGACGTTGTTGACCCGCTGACACGTGAAGAATACAACCGCGACCCGCGAAATATCGCCAAGAAAGCAGCGGAATTTGCGAAGAAGACCGGAATAGCGGACACTGCGTATTACGGACCGGAGCCGGAATTTTTCATTTTCGACGAAGTTCGTTACGAACAAAATCAGCATACGGGTATGTATTCAATTGATTCGTCGGAAGGGTCCTGGAACACGGCCCGTTTCGAGGAGCCAAATCTTGGTTATAAGCCGTCATACAAGGGCGGTTATTTCCCGGTAAGCCCTACCGACACCCAGCAGGATATCAGAACCGAAATGGTCGAGGAAATGCAGAAGGTCGGTATCGTGATTGAGAAACACCATCACGAGGTCGCCACCGGCGGGCAGGCCGAAATCGATATGCTTTTCGCGCCGTTAGTCGAGCAGGCCGATAAGCTTATGTGGTATAAATACATCGTCAAGAACGTTGCCAAGCGCCACGGCAAGACGGCGACGTTTATGCCGAAGCCGGTTTTCCAGGACAACGGTTCGGGAATGCACACGCACTTCTCACTCTGGAAGGGCGGCAAAAACCTGTTCGCGGGAAAGGGTTACGCAGGTCTTTCAGACCTCGCTTTACATGCAATCGCAGGGCTTATCAACCACGCCCCGGCAATTCTGGCTTTCGCGGCGCCGACGACAAACTCATATCGCCGGTTAGTTCCGGGTTTCGAGGCGCCGGTGAACCTTTGTATGTCGGCCCGAAACCGCTCAGCGGCCTGCCGAATCCCGATGTATTCACCGAGCGAAAAAGCAAAACGAGTTGAGTTCCGCTGCCCTGACCCGAGCTGCAACGGCTACCTTACCTTTGCCGCGATGCTTATGGCAGCCAACGACGGCATCAAAAAGAAGATGGACCCGGGTAAACCGATGGACGTTGACGTGTATGAGCTGTCCAAGAAAGAGCTGGCCAATACAAAGCAGGCGCCCGGCTCATTAGCCGAAGCGATTGAAGCGCTCGAAAAGGACCACAAATTCCTCACCGAAGGCGGCGTCTTCAGTGATGACCTTATCGAGACGTGGATTCAGTGGAAGCGTGAAAAGGAAATCGACGAAATAGCTTTAAGACCGCATCCGCACGAGTTCCATCTGTATTACGATAGTTAGTAGTTTCGGGACGCGATTGTTTCGCCGCGGCAGTTAGAACCGCCGAGACGGTGTGTCCCTTTTATATGGGCGAAGCTGTCCCGAAGTATCGGGGCAGTGGGCATTGGGTTGCGGGCGAGGTCTGCTCAAGGCAATCCCGATTCATCGGGAGAAAATGAGTCAGGCCTCGCCCCATTTTTTTGTCAACCCGCTAACGGCATACTAATCTCAAAAAGGCCTTATACCTCAACCACAGCAAGTATTAGCATTGCTTGTTATGGTATCACCTATACTTATAACCCATATTACGTTATTATCAAAGGAAATCCGGCTAAAATGGCGTATAATTTTAATAGTTAGAAACAACGTAAAAACGTTCAATTAAGCGTGATATGAGACAAATTAGATTAAAAGACCGGGGCCTTTACGAGGTCAGACGTGAGCACGACGCCTGCGGAATAGGGGCGGTCGTTAATATTTCCGGCAAAAAAGACCATTCGATAATCGACTATGGCAAAGAAATACTGCTTAACCTTCACCACCGTGGGGCGGCAGGCGCCGACGAGATGACAGGCGACGGGGCGGGAATCCTGTTCCAGATTCCGCACGAGTTTTTCGAGGAGGAATGCTCCCGATTAGGGTTCCGATTGCCTGGGCCGGCGTTCTACGGCGTAGGTATGGTATTCGGCTCAAAGAACCCCGAAATTCGCAAACAATGCGAGCAGATTCTCGAATCCGCCATCAGCTACCACTGTATGAAAGTGATTGGCTGGCGCGACGTCCCAACCGCTAATAGCTGCCTCGGTA
This sequence comes from Sedimentisphaerales bacterium, assembly GCA_049509315.1. Classification (GTDB taxonomy): domain Bacteria; phylum Planctomycetota; class Phycisphaerae; order Sedimentisphaerales; family Anaerobacaceae; genus Fen-1362. Next base: position 2,279 of record JBELAA010000085.1, read on the forward strand.
AAATAGCACTTGCCGCGGAACCATCTATAAGACAAATTTTCGTTTACGGGGTAGATGCGCAAAGCGACCTTTTTGAACGCCGGCTGTATATGGCCAGGCGTCGGGCAGAACGCATTGTCTGCGAGACGCTGGGTGAGGCAGGTGAGGATTTTTACGTTACATCGTTATCGGCCAGGACAATCTGCTACAAGGGAATGTTTATGGCGAGGCAGTTGTTCGAGTATTACCCCGACCTTGCCGAAAAAGATGTAAAAAGCGCCCTTGCCATAGTTCACCAGCGATACAGCACTAATACATTTCCGAACTGGCGGCTTGCGCAGCCGTTTCGCTGCATAGCGCATAACGGCGAAATCAATACGCTGAACGGAAATCGTAATTATATGCGCGCCCGCGAGACGACAATGTCAAACAAGGCATTCGGCGATGATATTAGCGATTTGATTCCCGTTTTGCCTGCTGATACGAGCGATTCGGGTTGTTTCGACGCGGCCCTGGAGCTATTGGTGCGTGCAGGGCGAAGTATGCCCCACGCAATGATGATGATGATACCGGAGGCGTTCGGGCCCAAATATTACATCAGCACTGATAAGCGCGCGTTTTACGAATATCACGCGGCAACAATGGAACCCTGGGACGGCCCCGCTGCTATGGTTTTCACCGACGGGCGGTTCATAGGCGGGACCTTAGACCGCAATGGCCTACGCCCCTGCCGATACCTCGTAACAAACGACGGCCTTGTTGTAATCGCCAGCGAGGCAGGCGTGATTGAGTTCCCGCCTGAAAAAATCAGCAAAAAAGGCAGGTTGCAGCCGGGGAATATGTTTTTGGTCGATACCGTCGAGGGACGCATTATCGCCGACAACGAAATCAAAAGCAAAATCGCGCGTCGCCGGCCATACAGGCGATGGCTCGACGAAAACAGAATTGAGCTGCGAGGGCTTTTCGATTCGCCCAAGCTGCTCGGCGGCGGGCACGTAAAGACGATTCAAAGGATGCGGGCATTCGGCTACACCAGCGACGAGCTGAAAACAATCCTGATACCGATGGCGGTCAACGGCCAGGAGCCGGTCGGCTCGATGGGCAACGATACGCCTTTAGCGGTGCTGTCCGAAAAACCAAAACTATTATTCAATTATTTCAAACAGCTTTTCGCGCAGGTTACCAACCCCGCCATTGACCCCCTGCGAGAAGGGCTTGTGATGAGTTTGATGTCGTTTGTCGGGAAGAAACGCAATTTTTTAGAAGAAAGCCCTGAACACTGCCGGCAACTGAAGTTGCCGCACCCGATTTTGACAAATGAGGATATTGAGCGCTTGCGAAAGGTTACGCGGGAAGATTTCAAAGTCGCTACCGTATCGGCCCTGTTTGATATAAACGCCCCCAACGGCTTAAGCGAGGCGATTGAGGGGCTGAGCGAGCAGGCCGCAGAAGCGATAAAAAACGGGGCGTCGTTAATTATCATCAGCGACAGGGAAATATCGGAGGACAAAGCCGCGATACCGTCGTTACTGGCAACGGCCGCGGTGCATCAGGGATTATTAAATCGCGGATTACGCGGCGAGGCGGGATTGATTATCGAAACCGGTGAGCCGAGGGAGGTAATGCACTTTTGCCTGCTTTGCGGCTACGGCGCAAACGCGATTAACCCATACCTTGCGTTTGAAACGCTGTTCGAGCTTAGGCGGCAGGAATACCTCCCCGCCAAAATAGAGCCGACGCAAATCGCGGATAACTATATCGCCGCTATCAAAAAAGGCATACTCAAAGTAATGAGCAAAATGGGCATATCGACACTGCGAAGCTACACAGGGGCACAATTGTTCGAAGCAATCGGTCTCAACAGGGACATCATAGACAAATATTTCACGGGCACAAGCTCACGCATCGGCGGAATCGGTTTGGCGGAAATCGCGCAGGAAACGATTGCCCGTCACAAAGTATCCTTCGAACAGCTCCCTGCCGGGGCGCAAGTACTGGAATTTGGCGGAGAATATCATTTCAGACATACGGGCGAAAGGCACTTATGGAACCCGGTTACCGTTTCGCGGTTGCAGCAGGCGGTCCGGCTCAATAACCAGAGAGTTTACGATGAATACGCCGCGGCGGTCAACGAGCAGGCCAAACAGCTTTGCACATTGAGAGGACTATTTGAATTTGAACCGGCTAATCCCGTGCCGATTGAGGATGTCGAGCCGGCCAGCGAAATCGTAAAAAGATTTTGCACAGGCGCTATGAGCCACGGGTCGATTAGTAAAGAAACGCACGAGTGCTTAGCGATTGCGATGAACCGTATCGGGGCAATGAGCAATACAGGCGAGGGAGGGGAAAACCCTGAACGTTATACACCTGAATCAAACGGCGATTCGAAAAATTGCGCAATTAAGCAGGTGGCAAGCGGGAGGTTCGGCGTAACAATCGATTACCTCTCGCACGCAAAGGAATTACAAATCAAGATTGCACAGGGCGCAAAACCGGGCGAAGGCGGGCAACTGCCGGGTCATAAGGTAACCGATGAAATCGCTAAATTACGATACTCGACACCGGGGGTAACCTTGATTAGCCCGCCCCCTCACCACGACATATACTCGATTGAGGATTTGGCACAGTTAATTTACGACCTCAAGTGCAGCAACCCCGGCGTGTGGGTATCGGTGAAATTAGTTTCGGAGGTAGGCGTCGGAACAATCGCGGCGGGAGTCGCTAAAGGCAACGCTGATGAGGTCTTAATCAGCGGTCACGACGGCGGAACAGGGGCAAGCCCGCTATCCTCGATAAAACATACGGGAACGCCGTGGGAACTGGGGCTGGCGGAAACACAGCAGGTGCTTGTTATGAACCGGCTGCGCGACCGAATCAGGGTGCAGGCGGATGGCCAAATGAAAACCGGGCGAGATATCGTAATAGCCGGCCTATTAGGCGCGGAACGATTCGGTTTCGGCACGGCGGCTCTGGTAACGCTGGGCTGCACACTTTTGCGCAAATGCCACGAGGGGGCGTGCCCGTTTGGAATAGCTACTCAGGACCCGGAACTGCGAAAACGGTTCAAAGGCAAGCCCGAATACCTCGAACGATATATGTATTTTGTCGCTGAAGAGGTTCGCCGAATTATGGCGCAACTTGGTTTCAGGAAATTCGAAGATATGATTGGCAGGGTTGACCTGTTGGGAACCAATAAAGCGATTGAGCATTGGAAGGCAAAGGGGCTGGACTTTTCGGCAATTTTCCAAAAACCGGATACATCGGACGGCCAACCAATTCGGGCTACAAGCAAACAGCCGGACAAGCTGGCAGACCACCTCGACTGGCAGATTTTGAAAAAAGCCAAAGCGGCGATTGAAAACAAAACGCAGACAATTATCGAAATGCCAATTCGCAACATCAACAGGACCGTTGGGGCAATATTGAGCAACCGCATCGTTGCTAAATATGGCCCGCAGGGGCTGCCGGATAACACACTGCAATTAGTTTTTAACGGCTCGGCCGGGCAAAGTTTCGGTGCGTTTCTTGCGCCGGGGGTAACGCTGAAACTCGTCGGCGACGGCAACGATTATTTAGGCAAGGGGTTAAGCGGCGGAAGAATCGTCGTTGTAACGCCCGCTGAAGCGCCTTTTGCCGCCAACGAAAACATAATCGTCGGCAATACCCTTTTATACGGCGCGACAAGCGGCGAGGTATTCGTAAACGGGATGGCGGGCGAGCGGTTCGGCGTTCGGAACAGCGGGGCGACAGCCGTCGTAGAAGGCGTAGGCGACCATTGCTGCGAATATATGACAAGAGGAACAGTCGTAGTCCTCGGCAAAACCGGCTGCAATTTCGCGGCGGGAATGAGCGGCGGCATCGCCTACGTGCTGGATGAAACGAGCAATTTCGATACGCTTTGCAACCTCGATATGGTCGAGCTTGAGACCGTCTGGCAAAAGGAAGATACGCAACTGCTCAAGGCCCTTATCCAGAAGCATTTCGACTGGACGGGCAGCGCCAAGGCACATCAAATCCTGAGTAACTGGCAGGACTGGGTAGGTAAATTCGTAAAGGTAATACCGTTCGATTATCGCAAGTCGCTGGAAAAGATGCGAGCAGCAGAACACCGCGACACCGAAACGACGCCGGCGACCGAAGAGGTGTTCTATGGGTGAGACAAAAGGGTTTTTAAAATATAAGCGTCAGGAAATCGGGCATCGGCCGGTCGAGCAACGCATTCACGATTTCAGTGAGCTTGACCTGCCGTTGACGCCGGAACAGATTATTCAGCAGACGGCTCGCTGTATGGATTGCGGAATACCGTTTTGCCACGGCGTAGGATGCCCGCTGAACAATTTCATACCGGATTTCAACGACTTGATATATCAGGGGCACTGGCGCGAGGCGTGCGACCTGCTTCACTCGACCAATAACTTCCCCGAATTTACCGGCCGGGTATGCCCCGCCCCCTGTGAGTCCGCCTGCACATTAGCGATAAGCGACCAGCCGGTGTTAATCAGGCATATCGAATATCAAATCGTTGAGCGGGGTTTTACCGAGGGCTGGATTAAGCCAATGCCAGCGGCGAAAAAATCAGGCAAACGCGTCGCGATAATCGGCTCAGGCCCGGCAGGTCTGGCCGCGGCGCAGGAGCTTGCGCGGGCGGGCCACGAGGTCGTGGTTTTCGAAAAAGACCGGAAAATCGGCGGCATCATGCGATACGGCATTCCCGATTTCAAATTAGGCAAAGCTATTATCGACCGCCGGCTAAAACAAATGGCTGACGAAGGCGTGCGATTTCAAACCGATATTATGGTGGGCAAGGACGTATCAGCTCATTACCTGCAAAAACGATTCGACTGTATATGCCTGACAATGGGCGCAGGCCAGCCGAGGGATTTGGCCGTGCAGGGACGGGGTTTTGAAAACGTCCTGTTCGCAATGGATTACCTCACTTTACAAAACAAACTATGCTCCGGCGAACAAACCGGAGAAGACCGCAAATTTGACGCAAAAGACAAAAACATAGTGGTAATAGGCGGCGGCGATACCGGAAGTGACTGCGTCGGCACCGCCCGCCGGCAAGGGGCAAAAAGCATAACGCAAATCGAGATATTGCCAAAACCGCCCGAAGACATACCCGACGATACCCCCTGGCCAAACTGGCCGAGAATAATGCGGACAAGCACCTCGCACGAAGAGGGCTGCCGGCGTATGTGGGGCGTGATGACCAAGCAAATGACCGGCACCGAAACCAGGGTCAGCAAAATCAACTGCTGCCAGGTGGAATGGCTGCAGAAAGATGGCAACTGGAAATTAAAGGAATTGCCCGGAACCGACTTTGCAATGGACGCCGACATTGTCATTCTGGCTCTCGGGTTTTTGCACGTTTCTCATCAGGGACTGATTACCGACCTCGGACTGGATTTGAACCAGCGGGGCGACGTGGCCGTTGCGAATTTCCAGACGAGCCAGCCCTGGGTATTTGCGGCGGGTGATACAATCAGCGGCGCTTCGCTTGTCGTCCGCGCAATCGACAGCGGAAGAAACGCAGCAACCGCTATCGACAAGTGGCTTCAAGGTTAGGGACGACAGCGAGGAATGTTGACCGTAACAAATTAGCAGGTTATAATCCCCGACAACAAAAAAACTCAAAAGAAAAGGGGTAAAATGCTTAACCAGCTAATCGTAGCAGAGGGAACATCGTTATGGGGGCTGGTGTTTCTTGCGATTATAGTTATCGGCATAGTTACCAGCATTCGCTCCAGAAAAAAAACCGTCAAAGCCGCGATATGCCAGATTTTAATCATCGACGGCGACAGGGAAGGCAACCTCATCCGCATCGAAAACGCAATCATCAAGGCCAAATCCCAAAACGCCGATTTAATCTGTTTCCCACAGGCAAGCATCTTCGGCTGGTTAAATCCCGAAGCGCATAGTAAAGCCAACCCTATTCCCGGCCCTGATACCGACCGACTGTGTGAGCTTGCGAAGAAATACAAGGTTCATCTGTGCATTGGCGTTGAGGAAAAGGATGGCAATAACCTGTATAATAGCGCGATACTAATAGACAACACAGGTCAAATCCTGCTCAAGCACCGCCAGATAAACGTCCCGCAGGGCTTAATGAACCCGCCTTATACGCCGGGGGACGACGTCGGGGCAATCGCAACGAAATTCGGAAAAATCGGCTTACTGATATGCTCGGACACCCAGCGGGATGATATTCTCGACAGTTTCAAAACATTGAAGCCGGCGTTGATTTTAGTGCCCTGCGGATACGCTGAAAAGGAGCAAAACTGGCCCGCCCACGGTAAAGAGCTCGAGAAAATCGTCAAAAACGCTGCACAACGCAGCGGGGCGGCCGTAATCGGAACAAACCCCGTAGGCCAGACAACAAACGGCCCCTGGGGGGGCAGGATTTACGGCGGCCAAAGCGTAGCAGTCGATAAAGCCGGCCGGATTCTCGCAATCGCCAAAGACCGCGAAAGGGACATAAAAGTCGTCCCGATAAAACTCGATTAGTTTAAAACTCAACACAAGACCGGACGTATTAAAAACAGGCAAAAATTAAGGTTGTC
>JBELAA010000086.1:0-15073 GCA_049509315.1 Sedimentisphaerales bacterium
TTGGCACTGGTCAAGATTGTATTTTTCTGTCGCAGGTCGTCGTCGGACTTGATGTGCTGTTCAATGAGTTCGTCGAGTTCGGCGATTTGGTAATCGAGGGTTCTGAGCATTTTTCGGACGCTTTTGCGAACCCTGGGATGAAGGATGGTCTGGCTTCTATTCAATTCCTGGACGCGCAGGTCGGTAGGCGGCGCACCAGGTCGGCCAATTCGTCGATTTGAGGGCCGGATGGGGCTTTTGGTTTGGGCTGGACGACCTGGGCGAAACGTGCGAGGACATAAGCGTCGATGGGGTCGGTCTTGGCCCATTCGCCGAGTCCACGTGCGAAGTCACGGACCTGTCGCGGGGAGGCGACGACTACTTTGAAGTTTGCCTCAAGCAGTTCGGCGACGATTGGACGTTCGTATCCGCCGGTGGCTTCGAGGACTATCAGGGAGGCAACGTCGATGCCGATGAAGAGGTTTTCATCCATGGTTTTTTCCCAATCTTGCAAATGCGAACTCGCCGGACCTGTGGGTCGTCGGCGGTTCATACGGCTGTTCGGGTTAGTTCCATAGCGGCGACGAGGATCACGCTCTGTGTCGGCCTCGAAGGCCTGGGCACTCCCGATCTCTCGTCGCCGGCGTCTTTCGGCTCGGCTCGCTACGCTCGCCTCACCGAAAGACGCATCTACTATGGAACCTTTAACCATGTTATCTGTCAACATACAAGGCACTAAGGTTTTTTGTTTTAAGAGTTTTCACCCCCCGCCGTTTTGATTCGCAAAACGAGACCTCCGCAACATTTTTTATCGAAGCGATAAAAAATACGACGCGAAGGCAGGCGCGGGGGCTTCGCGGGGCTACGCAGATTAAACACTGCGGAGAGGCGGAAGATGGAAGACGGATGGGCAGGCAAAAGGCACAAAAAGGGTTAGCCATCTCGCTCGCTAAGGCTCACGAGCCCGCCCCGCAAGGCGGGACTCCGTAAAACTCCGTGAAATCCAAAGGATTTCCGGGACCAAAGTCCTGGAAATCTCAAAGAGATTTCTCAGGGGACTCCGCCCCGTGAAACGGAACTTCGCCGAGCTCCGCAATGCTACGCAGAGAGCACAGAGGCCACAGAGAAGCAATCGGCTTTGCGTTCCTGGTGAGCATTCTTTTCAAAGCGAGCCCATTCGACTGCGCTCAGGACATGCTTTTTCAGAATGCCTCACCTGCGTCCACAAATGCTATCGCATTTTTTATAAAGCCGATTGCTTGAAGCTCCCCTTGCGATAGATTGATGATTAACACAGACTAAAGCCGAACAAAAACACAGATTTCTTAATACAGGCGGATTTCGACGCCGTCGAGCGTCTGCGAATCCTCCAACTTTTTAAGTTCTCCGCGAGAAATAATAGTGCCGTCCGTATTTTTGATAGTCAGTTTTTTAATATAATCAGCGGCTAAGCCGAAAGGCACACCGCCATTGTCGCTCTGAGGATAAACAAACAATGTTCTTAAAATAAAAGGAAATCGGCTAATAGATTGTTTGGCCGGTATCGAGGTCGAAATTAACCTGCTCGTTGAAACTCCCGATAGTCAAAGTTAAATCGACTGCGCCCGATGCGGAGTTAATCTTCGTATTCTTTATGCTGATACTGAAGGTGCACTTGCCAAAATCAAACGTCCCGTTCGCAATCCCGCCTTCCGAAATTTTGGCATTTTTGCACACATACTTTAACCCGCTTTTTCCGCTCGGCTTAAAATTAACCGCCGGTATCGTGAATGTTTGCCCCTCTAATATCAGGACTACATCACTCATCGAGGTTGGCATAATCCCATACGCAATTCCGCCTTTAACCGTCAGTGTATCAGTCAACTTGCCTTTCTTTATCTTTACTGACTGAACTTGCAAATAATCCTCACAGCCGGACATAAGCTGAATTGGTATGAATTTTTTGCCGTTGACTATGTTTTCATCAAGAGTACAGACACTGTGGCATTTGCCAATATCAATTTTAACATCAAAAGGACAATGTAAGCAAGTAAGGTCAACCTTTTGTATTTTCAAAGAGAACGTATGTTTCTTAGTATCGACCACAAACGAGGTAGTTCTGCCTTTTTCACCCTTTGGAATTTTATAAGTATATTTGTATTTATTGCTTTCGTCATCGTATTGATTATAAGCAAGTATTTTCTCATTATATAATCCGTTGATATCTATTGTGACCCAGATTGCAGCAATAAATTCGGCCGGGGTAACATCAATATTTCCGGAAAGAACGATACTGTCATTATTATCATTATTCCCTTTACCAGCGGTTACCGTGCATTTTTTAACCTGAAGGCTAATGTTTTGTCGTGTATAATTGCGATCAATCCAAGTTGTCTCACCATTAAGTATTCCGACTTGTTCACATTCTGGTTCATTCCAGCCGGTTATCGATTTGTAACATACAGTATGAGTACCCACCGACAATCCCGTAACCATAACACCGCTATTTTGCCATTCTCCACCGTCAATGTTCCACTGTGCGCCGGTTGAAACCGCTTCGGCAGGCTCGAGCCAGACTCGAAAATTGCCGGTCGGTGATGCAATCGTCTTGAAACTCCAAATATCGCCGGTAGTCGTTCCGCCTGCATTCTTTTCATCGATTCTCCAATAATAAGTGGTGTTATTGCCCATAGTTCCTGTATCGAAAATTGTGCCTGATTGATTGCCTCGTGACGGAGGCGGATTTACCGTGCCGAAATAAACATCGTGTGAAGTCGCACCTGTTCCTGCCGTCCAGCTAAGGTCCTGCGTTATACTTACGTCTGTTGCACTGTTGGCTGGAGTAGGATTTGATGCTTTTCCAGGCGCACCTACAATAGTCGTAAAGCTCCATACATCGCCGGTTGTTGTTCCGCCCGCGTTCTTTTCATCAATTCGCCAATAATAGGTAGTATTGTTGGTCATAGTTCCGGTATCAAAAGTCGTTCCTGATTGATTATCTCGTGACGGCGGCGGATTTACCGTACCGAAATAGACATCGTGTGAAGTCGCACCTGAACCAGCCGTCCAGCTAAGATCGGTTGTTATACTAACGCTTGACGCTCCATTGGAAGGACTCGGATTAGTCGCCTTGCCTGGTGATACTAAAGCTGTCTTAAAACTCCAAACGTCTCCTGTTGTTGTTCCGCCGGCGTTCTTTTCATCAATTCGCCAGTAATAAGTAGTATTATTGACCATAGTTCCGGTATCAAAAGTCGTTCCGGGCTGGTTGCCCTGTGACGGCGGCGGGTTTGCCGTGCCGAAATAAACATCGTGAGAGGTAGCGCCTGATCCGGCTGTCCAGCTAAGGTCAGTTGTTACGCTGACACCTGTCACTCCGTTGGCTGGTGTCGGACTTGTAGCCTTGGAAGGTTTTGGTGGTGGTTTTGTGGCAAATACCCATGTTGGCCCTTCGGTAACAGCTTGCCCATCTGTAGCGATAATCTTCCATGCATATCCTTTGTCATAACTTAAACCATTAAGGTCATAGTTAGGATTTGCTAAACCGGTAGCGACAGGGACCATATCATAACCAGATTCACCTACAAACACAGAATATTTTATGGATTGAGCCTCAGGATCACTACATGTCCAAGAAATCTTAACCGCTAAATTTATATCATTGGCTTCATCTGCTGGAGTTGGAGTTGAAGGCAAGTTAGGTCTTACATTGTCAGTATAAGACATGCCTCCACCATCTGGATCTCCTACATCTCCATTTGATAGAGCTGTAATCTTCTTATTTCCATAAAGATAAACTGCTGCTCCAGGTCCTAACGCTATAGTTGCGCCCGGGTCATCTGGGATGCTGTAATGCCACGATTCTGTATATGAACTTCCATTATCCTTATAGGCAAATAATTCAAATGTTGGATTAGGGGTAGTATCCCATTTGACAGGGAATACCACTACCCCATTAGACCCACAATACGGCTGTCCAAAAGATGTATATGTTCCTACATCCGGCTTTTTAATTTCCCATTTTACAGTTCCATCTGCAGGTTTAAGGGCGGCGAGTGTCACATAATAATTACCTCCCGATTGTGTCCAATACTCTGTATAAACGGTGTTATCCGGACCCAATGCGATAGGTTGATATCTTGCGTAGAGTTTGTCCTGCACCCATTTTTGGCTGAATGAACTATCGCCTGGCCTCAGAGCATATATTTTTGTTCTCACACTTGTATATACATTACCATCAGAACCGACTGCTGGTGTATAAATCCCTCTATCAGCGCTTGGGATACTCGAAAAAGATTGTTCATATCGTGTAGCGCCGTTAAGGCGATTAATACAGACCAAATATGCAGTTTGTGTTGCACTTTTCCAGTAACCTATATAAATATTATTTCTCACCATATCGACCGATGGAGTTGCAGTATACATTATTCCACCAGATGGACAATTCCATGTCCAAATTTTATTTCCGTTAGAATAAATGGATATCAGAGTTGTAGATGTGCCAAAAAACATTATTCCATTTTCATCAAGCCGCGGGGTATAGTCACCATAGGAATCATTTCCAGGGTCACTATATATCTTGGTAACCGATCTATCGGCAGGATTCACTCTGTAAATTCCATCACCAGCCCCAAAATAAATCTTACCATCTGTAAATTGAACGGGCGGGCTTATAGTACTACTAGTTTGTGTTATTTCTATCTCTTCACCAATTTTCTCGCCGTAGTAATTAAAAATTACCAAAGCCGGATGATATGCAGGATCGTTTATGATAAGAGGATCTTTTGTTATGTAAACATTATTTTCAGTTCCCACTACCATACCTTTGCAGGGTGGCGAAACGTTTACTTTCCATTTTTCCCGAATGGTCTCTTGATCAGGAATGGTATATACCGTTTGAAAATTATTATACTGATTCCCTCCCCATTGATTCCAACCTAAGTAAGGGCAAATATCATATACTATTGTTTTTATTGTATCGAAATAATAGCTTCCAGCGCCTGGAGGGTCTGGAACTTTGGTCGTATCAATGATTGGCAAATCATACCAGAAGTTAGCAGTTCCACCCCAACCGAGATTAACATGAAATTCACCGGTTGATTTATAACCATCTAGAATTACACTATGTCCATTTGAAAAAAGGCCCTTTCCAATACCTATATTAACGGGCCATCCCTTTTTTATATTTTCTATAACTGTGTCTTTGTAAATACTCCATAGAAAGTTTTTGCCTCTTGCAGAACCATAATCGAATCCATTTGTATAAGCGGATGGTGTTAAAGCTGCACCAGAGCCTTCAGAATATGTATAATTAGTTCCAAATTTTATACCGGCAGCAAAACAAAGATATGCTATTTCATCTTCGCTATTATCATAATTCATGATTGTCATCTTAGAATTAAGTTCATCAAAAGATGGAAAATCAAGATCACTATAATCATCATCTATACTAAATATTGCATAATACCATTCACCTGTCATTATGTCTTTTTCCCTTGCATTTGATACATACCCATCTCCACCAATTATAGAGCTTCTTTTCTTAAAACTCACAGTTCCTGGATATTTCCAATAATTGATTATTTGAGAAGCGGCAGTTGCAACACAACCAACATAACATCTGCGATTATTAACAGGACTTAAAGGGCAAAATTTGTTATAAGGTGAAACTTGATCCCATTCCGTTGTTATCCATCCTTCATAACCATATAAATCTGGGTCAGGCCATTGTGTTGTAGATGCTAATGTGTCTACCAAAGACGTTGCAGAAGAGCTATAACTATCCCATAAGGTGTTATTAGATTGGACGAGTGTTTCGATCTCTTCACTTTTTGAATTCATTACTTTGCTTCTCGCATCAACATCCCATTTAACCAGATGCAATAAAACATTTTGCTTTGATTCTTCAAAAGGGAATTTGCCTTCGAATGAATAACCCAAGATGGGGTCAATATTAGTATCTGCAGAAGTGATTATGAATCCTTCCGGCTCTAATTCAATCACATAAGCGAGAATTGTTCCATCATCACTGAGGATTTCTTTTGTCTCCCCCAGTGTGTATCCCGCTGGCATAGTTGGTTTGACAGTTTGAACCGACAATCCTTTATTTAATACTTCCGTCCTTGCTAATTGTCTTTTTTCTTCTGCTTTCAAACAAGTGTTAGCGGCTTGTTTTACCTGTTCGACAGTCACTGGCTTTGCATAAAGTAAAGAGCAGGTAATTAAAACAGTGCAAATTACAAGTATTCGCGATTTCATTGTGTGCCTCCTGATTGATATTGAATAGGTTTGATTATGGTTTTATAGCTAGAATGCTTGAAAATGGGGATAGAAACCAATCCTTCCCCGATAACGTCTCCTCTGCTTCTGAACATATTTTTCTCCTCTCTAAGATTTAACCACCCCCTGTTTAAGACCTACAGGGGCAGGCAAGGTACTAAGACACCAAGATTTACCTATTTTTATAAACCAGCGTAATCAGCGATTCCTCCAACGGTGCTATTTCAAAGGTGTTTATAGTCACTAATATACCCCCAAACCCCCTTAATTAGCAAGGAATTTTTGTTAATTTTTTGAAATATTTTTTTACCACGAAGCACACGAAGGTACACGAAGTAATATTTTTTGGCAATATTGACCCCCAGCCAAGCTGGGGGCTAACCGATGAGGAAAATCAGGTTCGCTGCGAGGGCGAGAAAAAAAATACGTGAAATATGTGGAGACAGGGGTTAGAATGATGCAGGTGAACCCTGAAACTCGCCAAGGGCAGGCGGCCCCGCAAGAATTTTCCTGTGGAAAATTCAAACCACGGCAACATTTCCCGAAGCGGGAAATACGACGCCGGGGCAGGCGGCTGCGGGGTCTGCGCTACGCTGCGAGGGCTAAATATGAGATTGCTTCGCTTGCGCTCGCAATGACGAGTGCGGGAATGACAATATATATGATTAAACGGTATGAATGATTAAAATCGGAGATGTGGTATGGCAGAAGAAACTAAAGAAACAACAGCGGCGGAAACTGAAAAGGCAACGGCGAAGAATACAGTAACAATCGAGACGTCGGGGTCTTGCAAGAAAAAAGTCATCATCGAAATCCCGAGAGAATCAATTAGCAAGATGACCGATGAGCAATACAAGACATTCAGCAAAGAGGCGATAGTGCCGGGGTTTCGCAAGGGTCGCGCACCGAGGCGTCTTTTGGAGAAGAAATTCGGGAAAGACGTAAGTGAGCAAATCAAGCTGAAGCTGCTGGCGGAGGCGAGCGACGCGGCGATAAAGGACAACAAGATTGATACGCTGCGTGAGCCGGATATCAAATACGAAACGATTGAGCTGCCGGCGGATGGGCCGCTGAAATTCGATTTCGAGGTCGAGGTAAGGCCTGAGTTCGAATTGCCCTCGCTGGAAGGGATACCCGTTGAGAAGACAAAGGCGGAAGTTACCGAGGGGCATATCGACAGGGAAATCGAGATGCTGCGCAAGTATGCCGGCATCTGGACGCCCAAGGATTCGGGCGGCAAAGTCGAGGCGGAAGACCAGGTTGTGGCGGACGTTATGTTAGATGTCGAAGGGCAAGAGCAGAAGTTAGATAACGCCACGATTCAAGTCAGGGCGAACGGGTTTGTGGGCGAGATACCCGTTGAGAAATTAGACGAGATATTGGGAGGGGCGAAAGCGGGAGATGAAAAGCAAGTCGAGGTGGTAGTGCCGAAGACGCATTTTAAGGAGGATTTGCGGGGTAAGAAGGTCAATATTAAGATAGCCGTGAAGGATATCAAGTGGTTGAAGCCGGCGGAAATGAACCAGGATTTCATCACGAAATGCGGAGTGGCAAACGAGGAGGAATTGCGGAAGGCGCTGCGGGAGCGTATGCAAAATCGTCTCGAAGGCCAGGCGAAATCCGAAATGGCAGACCAGATTTACAAATACCTGTTAGACAATACGAAATTAGAGCTGCCGGACCAGGTCGCGGCGGACCAGGCGGTGGCGGTTTTACGCAGGCAGTATATCAATCTGGTGATGCAGGGCGTGCAGCGTGAGGTGATTGACGAGCATATCGAGCAGTTGAAAGCAAGCTCCGCGGAGCAGGCAAAGGAGCAGCTTAAGGTCCTGTTCATAATGGACAAGGCCGCGGAAAAGCTCGATATCAAAACGACCGAGGAGGAAATCAACGGGCACATCGCACAATTAGCGATGCAGAAAAAGATACGGCCCGAAAGATTGAAAGAGGAAATGCAGCGGGACGGCTCAATCGAACAATTCACATTGCAGGTGCGAGAGCAAAAAGTCATAACAAAACTTTTAGAATCGGCCAAGATAACGGAGGTTGAGCCCCGCGAGGGCGGGACTTCGCCGAAGGGCTCCGCCGAGGCGCATAAACACGCCGATGGGACAGAGCATAAACATCCGCATCCGGCTTCGCCCCGCGAAGGCGGGACTTTGCCTAAGGGCTCCGCCGTGACAAGCAAGAAAGCTGCCGAGAAAGTAGAGACGCCGAAGCATCCGGCTTTGCCCAAGGGCTCCGCCGTGACAAGCAAAAAGAAAACTGAAATAGACGCGGAAAAACCGGTGAAGAAAACACCGGCCAAGGAAAAAGCTGAGAAGAAAAAGCCAGTGAGGAAGAAGAAAACGTAAACAGGATTACCGATTTACGATTTAAAGAACTGTCAAAAATGGGAAATTGCAGGGAAAAAGTTGATTGTGTTGCACAGACGAAGTAAAATAGAATAGCGAGTTGTGGGAAAAATGGTCTTAACCAATCAAACTAAAATATTAAGGGGAAAAATTATGGCGACGTTCGTAACACTTGTAAACCTAACAGAACAGGGCGGGCGGGACTTCAAATCATCTCCCGACAGGGCTGAGAAATTCAAGGCGGCGGCGCAAAAAGCAGGAGTGACGGTCAAAGAGCTCTACTGGACAATGGGAAGATACGATGTCGTAATGATTTTAGAGGCGGCGGACGACAAGACAGCGGCAGCGGTGCTGGTGGGCCTTGCGTCGCTTGGGAATGTCAAGACACAGACAATGCGGGCTTTTAGCGCAGCAGAGATGAAGGAAATCATTTCCAAAACGACAAAGTAATTTGATTACGGATTGCGGATTGGGTTTTGAGTTGTGGATTAGAGAAATTTTTTAGACGCCCCCCGCCGTTTTGAAGCAAAACGAGACGCGGGGGACTCCGCTTCGCTTCGCAGATTTCGCGGATTACGCTGATTTTTTACCGTCGAGAAAACAGAGGCACTTTTTAAGATTCCACTGGCGCAACAATCGCTCAGGTTCATTTCTGGTTTTGTTGACAATCCACCATTTATTCTTATAGGGATAAAGCCCTTTTGAAGTAAGCATACGCAGGACATTCAAGTCGGCACTATATAACATTCTCAAGATATGGTTTGCAGGACTAAACTCTGCTTGGCGGAAATAATACATCATCCCCGCAACTCTACCTCGGAGATCCGCTAAGTACGGGACGTCCTCTGGCCTTGCAGACCGTGCAAATCGCGTATAATACGTTGCAAGACCTAATGCCTTTTTCAAATGGTCACTCTTCGGGCGTACACCGCGGCGAGAATTCACAACAAGGCTGTGGATTTCCTTTATACTATCGCCAGCAAGTAACCCACGTTTCTCGCGTTTTTTTTCGTTAATCTTCAGGCCCCTATTGAAAATATCTTGGTCAATTTCATTTCCGAATTTGATAGCAATTTGACGATTCGGGGCAGAAACAACAAAGTCGTCGGCTAAACGGGTAAAAACGCCGTGTTTCTGAATGGAGTTAATAGTGAAATGTTCATCCATGCGTGCAAAATACAGATTAACGGCCAGAGAACTGAGATGGCCGCCTTGCGGGACACGACCATGAACGGTCATTATTGCCGAAAGGAATTTGGCAAAGGATAAAGAGGCCCCTAAACTTAAAAGAGCACGGAATAATTTATCTTGAGTTAGTGAAGGATAACAGTCTTTTATATCTCGCGTAGTAATGAATTTTGCACCGCAGTGACGTCTGGCGCTTGTGAAGGAGGATCGGCCGATAACTCCCCCATGGGCAGCAGGGTGAGGAGGAATAAAGGCAGAAAGAATTTTAGCCATATTACGTAAAAGAGGTTTATATTTTTTCTTTGGTGCATCGATTTCGCGATAACCAGATCCGCCCGATTTCTTCTGTGGACGAGTTGGTTTGTACATTACGGCAGTGTCTCTTGATAATAACCAAAGGAAATCCTCTCGGACGTTCATTTTTTTGGCAAGCCATTCGACACTCATTTGGCCGAGCGATTTTTTAATGGTTTTGATTGCTGATTGCATCATTAATTCGCTTTTCAAAATTTTCCATCTGCGTAAGTACAGTTAATAATCGATTTGCCACATTGCATTTCGTTGTTAATGTTGACTCATGACCAGAATATAGCAATATGAAAACGTCAACAGGTATATCCAAAGCATCGGCAACTTGACCAATAACGGTCAGAGATGGTTTTCTTTTTTCGGATTCAAGCAAACTCAAATACGGAACACTGATACGCGATTGAATAGCAAGGTCCCCAAGCGATATTCCTTTGGCATTCCTAATTATTTTAATGGCTTTGCCGACACTGATAGTCATGCTAGCTCCTTATATACAGTCTAAAGAGACGTGCGAGTCACCGCACGCTAGGGTCAGACGTAAAAATGCAATCCAACTTGTCACCGAGTTCCAGAAGAAGAATCTCAAGAAGATCGACGCAAGCGTTTGCATTTGCCGCTGCCAAACCGACTGCTTGAGAAGCTATCCTCTCAATATAAATAGCCAGTTTTACAGCGTCGTCTATTTCTCTCCGGGCTTTTGTGTCAACCGGCTTCAACTTTAAGAGAAGCTTACGAATACTCAGCGCCATCAATTCGATGGATCGCAATGTATTCTTCGGTTTTTTAAAAGCTCGGTCACGCCTGTTAAAGTAGCATTTTGACATATTTTACTCCATGTCAGATAATGCACACTCCATTGACTTAATCGGTAGGAGACCATCCCCTACCGTGGAGAGTCTACCCTAGCCCGAGGCTACAGTGCACAAACCACCTCGGTCTCTTCAACTGGAATCCAGGGGACATCTTGTTACAAGTGCACGCGATGCCCTTGGTGCCCGAAAGCGCTTTACTTCGGCCCCCGGTAGATGAGAACCAGTCGCGCGTGCGACTGGTCATTTGGAGTACAGACAGCGACCTTTGACTCAAAAGCCAGTTATTGAATTTTTAAAGAACGCCCTGAATATAGCAGAAATGTAGCATTCTGTCAACAGTTGAAAATATATTTTCCAACATTTTGATAAATTTTTCATCTATCCACCACATATAGTGTATCTGCATTCAAAAACAGATAACCGCATCAAATTAAGATCTCAAATTGAATTTAACCTCATCAAAGACAAGGACTTAGGGCGATTTATAAGTTTTTTTGCGGAAAATGTTAGATTTACATTGACTAATTATAATAGTATTGTATAATTGTAACCTGCTGGACAGAAGTCCGGAGTAGTTAGCGCAGAAGCGCAAGGTAGCAGCCCCAGATTGGGCAAGAGCAGTGGGGAGAGAAATCCCGCCAGGTGCCTTATTACAAGGCAAAATTAACCAATGGGGAAATGGGCCCCGGATCTGCATTCACGAAATATGGTTCGTGAACTTCGTCCGGGGTCTCCGCAAGGCTGCGAGGAGAGAGTTATGGCGAGTGTTCAAATACAGGTTCCTGACTGGTTAGACAGGATAATTACTTGGCCGGTGATGGAGTATCGGAGGCGGAAATACGGGTACACGTATCGGCGGATTTATCTTGGGGAGGGATTGTTTGCGATTGTCGATTGCGAGGATTATTACCGTTACGGGAGTTTGAAATGGAGTGTCGCGGGCAAGGACGGGAAATTTTACGCAATCAGGGGAGTAAGAATCGGGCCTCGTGAGATAAAAATAAAAAGTTTGCACAGAGAGATAACCAACGCAAAGGATGGAGTCCTAATCGACCATCAAAACGGGAATTCCCTGGATGACCGCAGGGCGAATTTGCGGCCGGCGACGCGGTCGCAAAACCAGTTCAATAAAAGAAAGACGGCGGCGAAAACGAGTTCGCAATACATAGGCGTCTATTATGAGAAAGGCAGGGGGAAATGGGGAGCGGCAATCGCATATAACGGGAAACGGAAAAGGATAGGCAGATTCGACAGCGAAATCGAGGCGGCGAAGGCATACGACGAGGCGGCGAAGAAATATCATAAGGGTTTCGAGCGGCTGAACTTTGCTAACACTGATTGACACTGACTTTAAGAGACACGGACAGACACAGACACAAAAATGGATGACAGAGGACAGATGACGGAGGACAGAACACTGAATGCAGAACAAAGAACAGAGAATGCAGAAGGAAGAACGGAAGACGGGTTATTTAACGCAAAAATCAAAAAGTAAAAAGCAAAATTGTTGAAGCGGACTAAATTAAATTACTTTTCTTCCGCATTTTTGATATTTACTTTTTGATATTTGATTTTGTTTATCGAATGCAGAACATAGAACAGAGAATGCAGAAGGCAGAAAGGAAGACTTGCCCCGCCAGAGTTTTGCTGCGTCTTCGTAAAGCCATCGCCGGAAGCGAGACTTTGCTGCGCTACGCTTCGACTACGCAAAACATCAAAAGGCGGCGGGGTCTTCGCTGCGCTACGAGAGGACGGAAGACAGAGGCTGGAGGGCAAGGGAGTCGTGGGGCCGGATTAAACGTGCAGACGGAGGTTGGTTAGAGTATAATAACAAAAGTAAATCAGTAATTGCACGAGCCGTCATTTGGCCGGCGGAAGACGTTTTTCTCGTGAGCAAGCCCGAATGACCAACAATATGCATAATTGTGAATTGACCGTCAGCACTGATGCGGCGATTAACCAAAGGCGGCTGCTTGCGTGCCTGATTATCGCAGTTTGTATTGCAGTAATTTCGGTTTATTGGCCTGCGTTATCGGCCAAGGCGCTGTCATACGACGACGACCAGTACTTAGTTGAAAACCAATTGGTGCGAAATCCCGGGCTGGGAGCAGCGTGGAAGTTTTTGTCCGAGGTAACCAGGCCCTCAACGGTTGGGGGATATTATCAGCCATTAACAATGATAAGTTTGATGGCCGATTTCGCGCTGGGGGGAAGGCCCGAGAATCCAACAGTATTTCATATAACAAGTTTATTGCTTCACGCGGCAAATACAGCTTTGATAATAATTTTATTATATTTGCTATTCGATAAGCCAGTGGCTGCGGCAGCGGTGGGCCTGTTATTCGGATTGCATCCACTGACGGTAGAGCCGATACCCTGGATTGGCGAGCGAAAGACGCTTTTGGCGGCGTTTTTTTCGCTGTGGTGCCTGGTTTTATACGTTGGTTACGCGCAAAAGGGGAGCCGGCGGGCATATATCGGGTGTATGGTGACGTATGTTCTTGCGTTAATGAGCAAGCCGACGAGCACACTGCTGCCGCTGGTAATGCTGCTGCTGGATTTTTGGCCTTTAAGGCGATTGAAACTTTCCTGTGTTCGGGAAAAGCTGTCATTTTTCATATTGGGCGGCATTTCAGCAGTAATAACCTGTATATCACAAAGCAGGGCCTCGTCAATAACGACACCGGTCCAGTATGGTATCTGGCGAGCTCCACTGGTGGTATGCCATAATATAATTTTTTATCTTTACAAAATGGTCTGGCCTGCCGAGCTTTCATCGCACTACGCCTTTCCTAAAAATATCAGCTTGTCGAATCCGGCGATATTGGCGGGAGTAATCGGGACAATTTTATTGATAACAATTTTGGTTATATCGCTGAGCCGAACACGAGCAATTCTGACGGGCTGGCTGATTTTCTTTTTGCTGGCGCTTCCGACAATGCAGGTGCTGCAGTTCAGCGACGTAATCGCATCGGACAAATTCGCGTATCTGCCTTCTGTGGGATTACTTATGGTTCTTGCGGCGTTTCTAATCTGGATAAGCGGCAGGCATCGCCGATTACCTGCCATAACAGTGATTATTATATTGATATTGGCCAGCATTGAAGGTGTTGCCACAAGAAAATACCTCAGAAACTGGCAGGATTCATATACCCTGTTTTCGTATATGGTAAATCTGGCGCCCGATGACCCCGGGCCGCGATACAATCTGGGCATAATACTTGAGAATGACAAAGGCGATATCGAAGGGGCGAGGCGTGAGTTTGAGACGGTCCTGAAACTTAAACCGAAGTCCATTGAGGCCCTGTGCAATCTGGCCGGCACTTATGTTAAACAGGACAGATTCGACGAAGCGACGGAACGTTACAATGAGCTGCTGAAACTTGACCCGGGGCACAACCACGCCTATAACAACCTGGCATATATACAGCGAAAGAAAGGGCAGACGCAGCGCGCCGAAGAATTGTATAAAGAAGGTCTCAAATACAATCCCTATGATGAGCTTCTGCACAACGGACTGGGGTCGCTGCTTTTACAAAACCAACGGGTCGATGAGGCGATACCTCATTTGGAGGCAGCGGTCAAAATAAAACCTAACGGGGAAATTTACTGCAATCTCGGCGAGATTTATCACTTGAAAGGACAGACCGAGCAGGCAATGAGCTGGTATCAAAAGGCGGTTAAGCTCAATCCTGCCAACGCAGAAGCGCACTATAATCTGGGTAATATATATCTGGAAAAAAACCGGCTGCCGGCGGCAATCAGCTCATACGAAAAGGCGATTAAAGCGAGACCGGACTATGCAAAGGCATACAGCAATATCGGGGTAGCATTTTTACAAATGGGACTGCCGGATAAGGCGATTGAGCAATTCCGCCGGGCAATCGGGATTGAGCCAAATAATCTCGATGCTCACTTCAATCTCGCAAACGCCCTGGCTGACAAGGGCTTGAGCGATGAGGCGGCTGAATATTTTCGTAAAGTCATCAACTTATCCCCGCGGGACACAATTGCCCGCCTGCGATTTGCGGAAGTTCTGCTTGAGAAAGGGAAAACAGAAGAGGCGATTGCTGAATACGAGGAAGTCCTGAAAATCGACCCCAATAATACGGACGCCCAGGGCGGTTTACAAAATGCCCACCATATAAAACCCGGCGTAAAGCCGGCCAATCC
>JBELAA010000087.1:0-8997 GCA_049509315.1 Sedimentisphaerales bacterium
CTTGAGGGCTTCCGCTGCAAACGCCTCGGCGCATTCTGCGTTCAGTATCACCCCGAATCATCGCCAGGCCCGCACGATTCCAGATACCTTTTCAATACATTTACGGACCTTATGAGCCGCTGGAAACCCGTAAAAGGCCGGTAGGGCATCGCCAAAAATCGCATTTTTCTTCTGAAATCACTGTTCAAAATGGTCGATAATTGAGCCGGCAGGACGGGGATTGTCCCTGTGAACGGCATTAGTTATCGGAACTTGATATGAACGGCGAGATACGGGTTTTACAAGTTGACGACGACGAAATCGATTTACGTCTGGCAAAACGCGCGCTTTCAAAAAGCACACAATCGAAATTCAACGTCGAAATAGCTGACGCCATAACCAAGATTAAAGCCAATCAATATGACGTCGTCCTGCTCGACCTGGGTCTTCCCGACAGCACAGGCATCGATACGGTCAAAAAGGTCTGCCAGGCAAATCCCAATATCCCCATTGTTGTTTTGACCGGCCTCGAAGATGAGCAAATCGGGCTTTCCGCAATTCAAAACGGCGCCGCTGATTACTTGGTCAAAGGCCCCGCGATGGAAAACTCATTGGTCAGGACAGCACTGTATGCTATCGAGCGAAGGAAGGTTGCAGAAAAACTACGCGAATCACAGCAGATGCTGCAATCAGTGCTGGACAGCGTCCCGCAGGCAGTTTTCTGGAAAGACCGAAACCTCGTTTACCTCGGCTGCAATCCTATTTTCGCCAGGCACGCCGGTATCCCTTCGCCGCAGCAGGTCGTTGGCAAAACAGATTTCGATTTGTGCTGGCGCAAAGAGGAGGCCGAACACTTCAGAAGCTGCGACAGCGGGGTAATGGAAACTAATAATCCTGAGTTTCATATTATGGAGTCACAGCTTCAGGCCGACGGCAAACAGGCCTGGCTCGATACCAACAAGGTTCCGCTTCACGATTCGGAAGGCAACGTCGTGGGCGTCCTCGGAACATACGAGGACATTACCGAACGCAGAGAAGCCGAACGTGCGCTGCAAATCGCCGAGGAAAGATACCGCACCATTTTCGAAAACTCAGCAGTCGCAATTATGATGGCAGACGACCAGGAACGCCTCATTTCCTGGAACAAGTTCACCGAAAACCTGATCGGGTTCGGCAAGGACGACCTTTATCTCAAGCCGGTAAAGTCGCTTTACCCCGACAACGAATGGGAAAAAATCAGGACACACGACGTCCGGCAAAAAGGAATCCAGCATCATCTCGAAACACAGATGACTAAGAAAAATGGTGAAATAATCGACGTCGATGTCTCGATAAGCGTTCTTAAAGACCCCGAAGGCCGGGTTACCGGCTCAATCGGCGTTATCCGCGACATTACCGAACGCAAGGAAGCGGAAAGAAAAATGAAGGAGGCGATGGACCTCAAATCGCAGTTCATATCGACCGTTTCGCACGAATTGCGAACGCCCCTTACCATAATCAAAGAGGACATAGCAATCATTATGGACGGCGCCGCCGGCAGGGTTAAACCCAAACAGCGCGAAATGCTCGAAATGGCCCAGCGCAATATCGACCGCCTCGCCCGCCTTATCAACGACGTCCTCGACTTCCAGAAGCTCCAGTCCGGCAAGGCAAAATTAAATATGCAGGAAAACAATATCAACAGCGTCATCGAGCAGGTTTACAATACGATGGCCGGCGTCATTAAGAAAAGAGGAGTCGAATTGCGCCTCGTCCTCGATAACTCCCTGCCTAAAACGCTTTTCGATAGCGATAAAATGATTCAGGTCCTCACAAACCTCGTCAGCAATGCTATGAAATTCACCGAAAAAGGCAGCATCACAATCGCCAGCAAAAAAATCGAAAACGCCATCCGCGTTTCAATTTCAGACACCGGCTGCGGAATCAAGCAGGAAGATATGTCGAAACTCTTCCGCCAGTTCCAGCAGTTAAGCACAGGCAACAGCCGAAAAACCGGCGGCACGGGCCTCGGCCTCGCCATATCCAAAGACATCGTCGAAAAACACGGAGGCCGTACCTGGGTCGAATCCGAATTCGGAAAAGGCACCACCTTCCATTTCCTCCTGCCCATTAAATCCGCCGTCAAACTCGAACCAATTCAGCAACCCGTCCCCCAGTCACAGCAAAATTGATACATATTTAGCCCTCAACTCCGCCGGGAAATCTGTTTCTTTGACTTCCGGCCTGGGACGGTACACTCATTTTTTCAGTTCATAAGCCCTTAGCCAGGGCGTAGAACATTTCATTCCAGCGAAGCTCCTTCTGAAAGCTCGACAGACAGGTATTTTCATCTATGAGGACAAACTCCACGTCGGCCATTTTAGCAAAGTCATCGAGATGCTCCGGCGTCAGCGCCATAGTGAAGGCGGTATGATGAGCGCCGCCTGCATAAATCCAGGCAGCAGCGGCGACCTTGAGATTCGGCTGCGGGACCCACACAACTCGCGCCACGGGCAGCTTGGGCAGCGGCGCATCGGGTTTAACGACCTTGACGGTGTTGACAATCAGGCGGAAACGGTTACCCAGGTCAATCAGTGAGGCGTTGAGAGCGTCGCCCGCTGGCGTGCTGAAAACGACGCGCACGGGGTCGGCCTTGCCGCCGATACCAAGCGGATGGACCTCAAGGGACGGTTTTCCATCGGCAATCGATGAGCAGACCTCTAACATATGAGCGCCGAGCACCTTCTGCTGTTTAGGATTGAGATGATACGTATAATCCTCCATAAACGATGTGCCGCCTTTAAGTCCCCCGGCCATAACCTTCATCGCCCGGACAATCGCTGCGGTTTTCCAGTCGCCCTCTGCGCCGAAGCCGTAGCCCTCGGCCATTAGCCGCTGGACTGCCAGACCCGGCAGTTGCACAAGACCGTGCAGGTCTTCGAAGGTCGTCGTAAAGGCCTTGAACCCGCCCTTTTCGAGGAATGCCCGCATACCGGCCTCGATTCGTGCCGCCTCACGAATTGAATCCATCTTGTCGGTGCCTGCGGCCATTTTATATTGTTTTGCGTATTCGTTAACCAGTTCGTCGATTTGGCTGTCCCTGACTTTGTTTATGCCGGCTACGAGGTCGCCGACGCCGAAACCATCGACGGTATAATTGAAGCGTATCTGGGCATCGACCTTGTCGCCTTCGGTTACGGCCACCTGTCGCATATTGTCGCCGAAACGCGCGATTTTCATCCCGCGCATATCGTGCCAGGCGCAGGCCGCGCGAAGCCAGATCCCGATGCGGTCCTGAACTTCGCTGTCCTGCCAGTGGCCGACTACGACCTTGCGATTCAGGCGCATCCTCGTGCATATAAAGCCGAACTCGCGGTCGCCGTGTGCGGCCTGGTTAAGGTTCATAAAATCCATATCAATGCTCGACCACGGCAGGTCGCGGTTGAATTGCGTATGCAGGTGAAGGAATGGTTTCTGGAGGGTTTTCAGCCCGCCAATCCACATCTTGCCCGGCGAAAAGGTATGCATCCACGTGATAATCCCCACGCAGTTTCTTGCGTTGTTGGCCTGCGAGCATAAATTGTAAATCTCCTGCGGCGTTGTAACGACGGGCTTAAAAACCACTTTGCAGGGTATTGCCGCTGCCTCATTGAGCGACCTCGCGACCTCTCTGGAGTTTGCGGCCACCTGTTTTAGCGCAGCGGGACCGTAAAGATGCTGACTGCCGGTTACAAACCACACTTCAAATTTTTTCAAATCCGGAATCATAATCGTTCATCCTTTAATATAAACAAACCTTTCATAATGTGGGCATACGGATAGTGTAGATAAAATACTCAAAGCAGTCAATTCATTTAGCTGGATTTGATTCGTATTTGCAGGAATATCTTACCGTAAGCATCCGGCCCGCCTGCCCTATCGAAGCCAACCCGCCACCCTGTCCACTGATTCTTAATTCCGAAATTTGCCCTCTATCTTCCTTTCTGCGTTCTGCATTCTGCCTGCCACGGCGTAGCCCCTCGGGCGAAGTCGGGTGTTCTATGTTCTTTGTTCTTTCTTCTGCCATCTGTCGTTCGTCATCCGTCCTCTGTCGTCTGTCCTCCGTCATCCGTCTTCCGTCTTCCGCTTGTCCTCAAATGCCGTTGTCGGGGTCGCCTGCGTGAGGAATGCTTTATGTTTAGCCCGGCAACTTTACGTAGCGCAGCGGAGTCCCGTCTTTCTGGGCGGGATTGCCGGGTTCTTCCTCTTCCGTATATAGCCCGCCGTTTTACGGCAGATTTTTTTTGCCCGCCCTCCGTAGCCCTTGGCGGAGGAGGGTCATTCCCGCGAAAGCGGGAATCCAGTTTTTTTGCGTGGGTTACTACCGCCGTAGACAGTTTATTGACGGGGTTTGCCCGAATTTTATCCGCCGATTCGTTCGGCGTAATCCGTTCGCACATTTTCCGGCAACTCCTCCAAAAACTTAACTAATGAATCTTGTATAATTTCCAATGGTCTATGCCTGACCTACTAAAGTTTCTTGCCTATTATCATAATTCGTGTAAAATTCAGTTGTTAGTAAAGCGATTAACACCTTTTGCGCCTATTATTGGAGGCATTATCGTTGGCAGTTATTGATGAAATATCCAAGTGGGCCAGCACCGAGTTACCTCCTTGGCAAAGCGATGCTGTTAGGCGATTGCTAACACAAGATTCATTAAGTGCCACTGATGAACAAGAATTATTTCTCATGCTAAAGGCACATTACAATCTTCTCACCTCTGGAGAAATTGCTCCCACTCCAAAACCGCTTGTCCCCTCAGATATTCCCGGAGCGCAGGCAGAACAGGTATCTCTGCTTGCGATAAAGAATTTGGCTAACGTTAACGCCATCCCACCTGGATCCCGCCCCCTTACTTTTGGCGACAAAGGCATCACCATAATATATGGAGACAACGCGTCTGGCAAATCGGGATACGCCCGCGTTCTAAAGAAAGCATGCAGAGCAAGACATACAGAACCTATCTATCCTGACGTCCGCGCACAGACACTGACCGGCCCACCTAG
This sequence comes from Sedimentisphaerales bacterium, assembly GCA_049509315.1. GTDB lineage: Bacteria > Planctomycetota > Phycisphaerae > Sedimentisphaerales > Anaerobacaceae > Fen-1362. The sequence goes on from JBELAA010000087.1 coordinate 5,005, forward strand.
CGCTTCATTTGTCGTAACTATAGGAAATAGCCAACCAAAAGAGCTCCAATGGACTGATGATACTAATGCCCATAAAATATTGGGCAATATCTGCGTATTTGATTCCAAGTGCGCACGCATTATCATCGATGAGGATAATGATGTCGTATATCTTCCCTACGGTGCGAGTGTCTTTCATGACCTCGCAACTCTCTGTCAAAAGTTTAAGCATTCCCTTGAAGCAGAACGCCCTCAACAAGCCCCTATTGATACCACCGACATTCCAAACGTTACACAGGCCGGTAGGTTTCTGGCAACCCTAAATGCAAACACCACTGTTGATGCATTGAATGCCGCAACCAAATGGACGCCTGAAGACGACAAAAAGCTACGAAAATTAAACATAGAAATAGCAAAAGCCACTGCTGAAGATCCTAAACAACAAGCTATTCGATTGCGTAACCTCAGACAGCGCATCCATGACTTGAAGATAGGCCTTGATAAAATTTCGTCTGCTCTGTCGGATAAATCTGTAGCAACTCTAAATACTAAAATATCTCAAGTCAAAATTGCACAAAGTGCCTACGCCATTGCCTCACAGCAATCATTACCGCAGGAACCACTTCCTGGTATTGAACAAAATGAGTGGAAATATCTTTATGAGGCCGCAAAAGAATATTCTATTAAGGTTGCATATAAAGATAAGGACTTTCCTTTTACTGGTCCTGATAGCCTTTGTGTTCTCTGCATGCAACCATTATCACAACAAGCCCAAGAGCGTTTGCAGCGATTCAAATCTTTTATGGAGCAGACAACAAAAAAACACTTGGAAACTGTTGAGGCAGAATTACTAATCACCTTGAAAATGCTCGCAGATCTCGATTTAGAAATTCTCGAATCTTATAAGGATGCCTTTGATGAAATCTCAGCACGGAACAAACCTTGTGCAGATTTACTCAAAGCATATGTCGAAAAAGCAATGGCCAAAAAAATGTCGATGGAATCTGCCGTTCAAACATTGAGTGCTACCTTAACCATCGAACTGCCAACTTGTCCAATTACCGACATTGAAAATATTCTAACCTCGATGGAACAGGATGTAATTAAACTTGAAAGTTTGGCTTCCCCACAGAACTTGGCCACTCTCAATGCCGAAAAGAACGAAATTGCTGCGCGTAAGAAGCTTGTAGAAATAAAACTAAGTGTTATCCAGTACCGTTCTGTTCTCAAACGTTCGTTGCCTTACGACCTTTGCATCAGAGGAACCGACACTAATTCCATTAGCATAAGAGGTCGCCAAATCGTCTCTGCAGCTTTGACTAAACAGTTTAAAGACCTCCTCAACAAAGAACTACACAATTTTGGCGCACAGATACAACTGACTCTTGAACCACGTGGCACCATTGGCAAAACTATTCACAAACTTAGATTAAGTAATTGCTACCTACCTAAGGATGCCAACGTTACCGACATTTTGAGTGAAGGTGAGCAACGAATCGTCTCTATTGCCAGTTTCCTCGCGGAACTTGAAGCTTGCGGCCATAGCAATCCAATTGTTTTTGACGATCCGGTTTCTTCTCTTGACCACAATTGGCGCGTGAAAGTCGCAGACCGTCTTGCCCGTGAATCCGCGAAAAGGCAGGTAATTATATTTACTCATGATATTTTCTTCACAACTGCTATTATGCACGCCGCCAAAATCGCAAATATACCTCTAACGCCTCGTTGTATCCAACATTTCGGAGATAAGCCTGGTTCAACATCTGATGAGATTCCTTGGAAAGCTACGACTGTCCTTCAAAGCATTGATGCTCTGGAGAAAGAACTTTCACAGTTACGCCAAACCAGATCAATCAAGACTACGCAAGAATATGCACAAGTTGCTCAACCTATTTATTCCAAAATGAGAGCAACTTGGGAAAATGCCATTGAACAGATAGTTTTTCAAAGAGCTGTGCAACGATTTGACCCACGCGTTAGCATTAATATGGATATCATGAAGGTCACAGTGTTTGATATAGACGATTGTAAAATTTTGTTAACCGCGTACAAAAAGTGTTGTGATATTACGGAAGCACATTCAAATATCGCTGTCACCAACACTCTCATTCCTGAACCCGACGAGATTTCTCAAGATCTTAGAATTCTAAAGGACTGGGTTAATAATATAAAAGCCAAACAAGAAGCTTTGAAAAAATCCTCGTAAAATCAGTTATTTTTCACCAAACCAACAATAAATCCCCCCGTTCTCGCCGTCAAATCTTCCTTTCGTAGCGTAGCGAAGAGAGGTGCTTTTTCGTGGCTAAAATCCGCAATCCGCGTCTAAAAACCTTGTTTCTTAAAGCACTATATAAGCATATACGCATATACTTATATACTATTTTCTCGCACACTCCCCGCCTTACCTTTTAACTCAAAACTAAACACTCAACACTAAACACTAAGAACTCTCCCCCTCCACAATTTTACATTTCCCTCTGGAATCTGAAAGATTCCGAGGACTTGGTCCCGGAAATTCTTTGAATTTCTCGGGGTAAGTTTTAATCTTTAAGTTGCTTAACTCACCGGCCGTCCTAAGATTCTCTCGTAAGCCCCCAGATACCCGTTAATCATCCTGTCGAGGCCCCATTTCTCGCGCGCCTCTTTCATAATCCTTTTGGCCTGCCTCTCCCATTCGGCGGGATTTTTCCTGAAAAATCTGTGGTTCCCGACCGCCCATTCCAGACCCTGCCACAGTCCGCCGGTATCGTAATCCTTGAAAAGTGTCCCGTTGCCGCAATCTGCCGCCGCACCCAGCGCCTTCATTTGCAATGGCACAATCTTATCGTGAAAACCGCCGGTGTCGCGGTTGGTGGCGGTCGCGCCGAAGAGGTTGCCGACAAGGTCGATTTGCCCGAATGGCTCATAAAGCGATGCGCCGAAAACGTCGCTTGCCGCCGCGTAACCTAACATACTCAAATCATCGCTGAATGGCCAATACGTGATTTTCCCTCCGGATGACAGCGCGATTTTCCCCAGGATATTTACGTCGGTTTTGTCGTAGCCGACGGGGTTGCCCACAATGCCGATTTGGACGTCGGGATGCTCTAAAACAAACCGTAGCGCTATGGCCTCGAACAGCTCGATTCCCTTTTGCATCCGGTCTAAACGCGAAGGCCAGTAAAGCATAATCGCGTCGGGATTGACCGCTAAGCCCGTTTTCTTCTGGAACTTGACTAAGTTGAGTTTTTTGGCCTCAATCACGTTATCGTCGATTCCGAAGCATTTGGCCAGCCCCGGTTTATCGATACTCGGGTTCTCGACCTGGTTTTCGGGATACATCGCCGGCGATATCCCGTTGGGTATCGACAGCGCGCAGCCGTATCGGTATTTCGCCTTGGTTTCCTTGCGGACGCTCGGCGGTATGAAATACCTGTCTAAGAAGTAATCCTGCACCGTTTCCTGCAGGAACGTCTCGCCGACGTAGCTGACGAGGTTCGCGTTTTTAATCGCCGTCGCCTGGCAATCGATACATTCGCGGCCGCGGTCGTTTGAAATGTAAAGGTTGCCCCAAATCTCGCTCAAATTCACCCCGTGAAACATCTCAAGCGGTATATGCCCGGTATGCGAATTATGACAGGTGTGCAAAGTCGGGATATTCCGCTGGTGTGCAAAGGCGGTGATTATGCCCCCCGCCATCCAGTCGTGGGAATGCAGCAGACCGCGGCCTTCGTGTTTGGAGAGGATTTCGCCGATGACGAAACGTTTGATTTGTCGCTGGAATTCGGCGGCGGTAGCGCGAGGGTCGCCGTCGTAGGCGCTGGAATAATTCTCGAAAAGGGAAGAATCGACTGTGCGTATTTTTTCTCGGGGCAGGTGATACCATTTTTCCATATAATCTTCTTTGGAAATCGCGGCCCGCTCCATAAACGCTCTTTCGAGGTTCAGCGTTACGATATAACTTACAACGTCCCTGTCAGAAAGCCCCCTGCAAAGGGCGGCGACGACCTCGCCCATACCGCCCGATTTACCGGA
>JBELAA010000088.1:0-11571 GCA_049509315.1 Sedimentisphaerales bacterium
AGATACCATAGTTTGGGTCTGCAATCGGACGGTAAAATCAGGGCGTGGGGCAGTAACGAAATGGGGCAGACGAGAATTTACGCAGGAGCAGGAAATGACCACGAGGCAATCGCTGCCGCGGATACTTATAATTTTATTCTGCTTAAAGATAATACGCTTTTAAGCTGGGGAGGCGGCGACTGGCTCGAGCCGGGAATCCCGGATTATCACTGGCGTATGGATGGCAATGATTATATCGCAATATCTGCTGGAACGGTCCATATTGCGGCTCTTACATCGGATGGCCGGATATTCTGCTGGGGTTACGATAATTTTAATTATGCATCGTCTCCTGTGAGTCCTGTGCCGACGGGGGTTACTTTCGTTAAAGACCTCGCCGCCGGATATAAATTTACTGTTGCCTTAAAATCCAGATGACCTGATAATGACCTGATTATAACCTGGGTAACCGTTCACGGAAAAAACGTATCTTTGTCATTGCAAGCAAGAGCGAAGTAATGACCCTGCGAATAGTTACTGAGAAATGAATTATAAAACAATGGCAGATAAAACCTACAACGTAACCTTTGGTGGCAAAACTGAGTTACAGATTACTACTGTATTTTTTGATATTGATTTAATAAAGTTTTTTTAGTCACGGATGCCCTTGGAAGGGCACGCAGATTTACACGGTTAATAATTAAATGCTAAAGCATCGGGAATTATCGGAGAAAATCATAGCTGCGGCTTACGCGGTGCATAAGGAACTTGGATACGGCTTTGTCGAAAAAGTGTATAAAAATGCCTCTGCGGTTGAATTGCAGGAAAACGGCTTAAAATGCGCCCTTGAAGTTCCTCTCAGAGTGCTTTATCATGAGAAAACAGTCGGCGAGTATTGCGCCGATATGATTATTGACGATAAAATTATTATCGAAGTCAAAGCCGTCAGCAACCTTGCACCAATCCACGAAGTGCAACTGGTAAATTACCTTAAGGCAACGGGCTTACAGATTGGGCTTTTGATAAACTTCGGAGAGTCCGTGAAGGTAAAACGGCGAATATTCGGCTACGATGCGGACGAGGATTTAAGCGATGGCTTATTAGAATAGCATTGACACGGCTTTTGATTAACTAAAAGATTTTTAGACACGGATTAACACGGATTTACACGGTTAAAAATTGAGGAAAATTGGAAATGGCCATAAGCGTATCGTTCAATGGCGAGAATTTTGAGCAAGTAATCTACTCCAAAGAAGATGCCTTTGAACAACTTATAGCCCAAAACGCAAAAACAATCTTCGGGAATAAAGCAATATACCTTGATACCAAGAGAAAAATTAACAAGTCAGGTTTAGGTGAAACGATACCGGACGGATTTCTGATAAACCTTTCAGAACCAGATGACCCAGAATTCTATCTCGTTGAGATTGAACTCAAAAACCATGATTTCCTTAAGCATATTCTCCCTCAGATCACCAAATTTTTTGATTTCTACAGTAGTTCACATGAACAACAGAACTTGACCGGTCAAATATTTTCTATTCTCAAAGAAGACAATGATTCGGGCAATAAACTCAGGGGTTTGATTGGTTCAAACGAGACCTATAAATTTTTGAAGGACACGGTAGAGAGCAGCCAGAAAATCTTGATTATAATCGACGGCCTTAAGCCGGAATTCGAAAAAATGATGAATACGCACAAAGATACGTGGGGGAAAATGGTCAGAGTCCTGATAATAAATCATTTCCAGCGAAACAACAGCAGCGTTCTTACTGTCGAACCACCTTTTCAGGATATTCCTTTCGAGGATGCTGTTTCACCTTCACCTGATAAGGAAATATCGAAACCTTCGCAATATACCGAAGAATTCCACTTGGATGGCTGTGAATCAAATACCAAAGATATATATAGCAAACTCAAAAGTGAGTTTTTGAACGTCAAGGGCACTTTAAAATTTAATCCCGTTAAATTTTATATCGGGGTACGAGATACGAAAAATATAGCAGCAATTCGTTTCCGCAAAACAAAATTATTACTGGAATTCGATTTGTTGGAAAATGAGGTAATTTCGGAAGCCAAACATCACAAAGTCCGGCTTTATTCCAACAGAGGCCCGATGGTTGAGATTAACGATACAAGTCATTGGGATGAAATTCAAAAACTAATATCTAAACTTGTTGAGGTTCATCAGGCAAAAACATATATTTGAAATTTAAACCGTGTTAATCTGTGTAAATCCGTGTCTAATAAAAACAGTGTTAATCAGTGTCTGATTGATCTGTGAGAAACGCATAAGAGAATGATGAAAGACAAAACCTACAACGTAACTTTCGGCGGAACGGGAGGACAGGGAATCCTCAAGGCCGCGGAAATCTGCGGCTGGGCGGCGATGTTTGCCGGCTATCACGTCAAAAAATCAGAGGTCCACGGTATGGCCCAGCGGGGCGGCTCAGTAGAATCGCACGTGCGATTCGGTAAATCGGTGTTCTCGCCCGTGGTCGCAGCAGGCACGGCGGACGTGCTTGTGTGTTTTCACCCCGAAGAGCACGACCGGCTGAAACCGTTTCTCAAGCCGGACGGTATCGACCTGGCTGATTATCTCGAAAAAGCAAAAACCTCAATAGAAAACCCGCGACATCTGAACGTTATTCTCGTCGGTGTGCTGTCGGCGTTCCTGCCTATAAAAACGGATTGCTGGTTACAGGCAATCGAAGCGGTTTTTAAGAAAAAATACGTGGAAGAAAACAAAGGGGTCTTTCTTAAAGGAAGGGAAATGGCAAAACTATGATTTGGAAAAAAGATATCGATATAAAAAGAAATTAGACGACGCAGGCGTCAAGCCCGACAGTATCAAAAGCATCGACGATATAAAACGCCTGCCATTCACCACCAAAATCGATATGCGGGACAATTACCCTTACGGGCTTTTCTCAAAGAAAGATAACCTTGCTGAAATTCACATCTCAAGCGGCACAACGGGTAATCCCACATTAGTCGGCTATACGAGAGATGATATCGCCCTGTGGTCGGATGTTATGGCAAGGACGATTTGCGCCGCGGGCGGGGAGCCGGGCGATACAATCCAAATCGCATACGGATACGGCCTGTTTACAGGCGGCCTCGGTTTTCACTACGGCGCACTCGAGGCGGGTATGAGAATAATACCGACATCGGCGGGACAAACCGCCAGACAATTGAAAATTATGCAGGATTTCAAACCCCGCATAATCGCCTGCACCCCCAGCTACGTGCTTTATATGGCCGAAGAAGCCAAAACAATGGGAATTGACCCCGCCAAGGGCAACTGGAAAATCGGAATTTTCGGAGCCGAACCGTGGAGCGAGTCGATGCGGAAGGAAATCGAGCAGGTCTGGAATATGGCCGCGACAGACGTTTACGGACTTTCGGAAATCATCGGCCCAGGCGTCGCGCAGGAATGCACTTACAAAGACGGCCTCCACATATACAGCGACGTATTTTACCCCGAAATAATCGACCCCAAAACCGACCAGGAAGTCAAACCAGGGGAAACCGGCGAGCTTGTCATTACGACGCTGACAAAGCAGGCAATCCCGCTAATAAGGTATCGCACGCGGGATATCGTCAGCATCCGTAATGACAAGTGCAAATGCGGCAGGACAAGCCCGCGAATCAGCAAAATCAAGGGCAGGACAGACGATATGATTATCGTCCGCGGCATCAACGTCTTCCCGTCACAAATCGAGCACGTGCTGCTGGGTATCGAAGGCACTCATCCGCATTACCAGATTATCGTTGACCGCAAGGCACACCAGTTAGACGAGGTCGAGGTGCTCGTCGAGGTCGAGGAAAAGATTTTCTCGGACGAGGTCAAGAAGCTAAACGCATTTTCGCAGAAAATCAAAAAGGAAATCGAAGCGGTCCTGTCAATCGGCGTAAAAGTTACGCTGGTCGAGCCAAAGACCATCCAGCGAAGCGAAGGCAAAGCCAAACGAATTATTGATAAGAGAACCATATAAAGGGAGAAAAAAATGAAGCTGACACAAATATCGGTGTTTTTGGAAAACAGAAAAGGCCGGCTCTACGAAGTTTGCGACACGCTCGGTAAAAACAACATAAATATCAGGGCGCTGACCATCGCCGAGACCGAAAGTTTCGGCGTTCTTAGAATCGTCGTCGATAAATCGGACCTGGCCGTGGCGACCCTCAAGAAAAACGGCTTTGTGGCCAATCTGACTGATGTAGTGGCAATCGAGGTCGGCGACAAACCCGGCGGCCTCGCGGCAATACTCAAGATTTTCGCCGACAACGACGTAAACGTCGAGTATATGTATGGTTTCGTCGAGAAGTTCAGCGATAATGCGCTATTGGTCTTCCGGTTCGAAGACGTCGAAAAGGCCCAGAAAATCCTCCTCGAAAAGAGCGTAAAAATCGTTACTCGCAAGGAAATTGAAGGCCTTTAAATCGTCGCTCGTGACCCGTGGCTCGTCTCTTGACCCCCTGCTTGCAGCTTGCCGGGGCAGGCGAGTCACGAGACCCGAGTCACGAGTCACGGAAAATAAAAGATGCAGATACCGTTTTGGAATAAGAGTATTGAGACGGCGGACAGGGCTTCCCTGGAAGAGATTCAGTTAAAGCGCCTGCGCGAGACAATTCTGTGGGCGTTAAAAACCCCTTTTTATCAAAAGCAGCTTCACAAAGCGAAAATCACATCGCCCGACGACGTTCGCACACTTGCCGACCTTAAAAAAATCCCGTTCACAACCAAAGACGACCTGCGACTCAATTTCCCGCGTGGATTGCTGGCTGTCGATATGAAAGACGTGGTGCGAATTCACTCATCAAGCGGCACAACGGGTATCCCCACGGTAATCTACTACTCGAAAGAGGATATCGACAACTGGGCGGATTTGATGGCAAGGTGCATATTCGCAACCGGCGCTACCAATGTTGACGTCTTCCAGAATATGATGAATTACGGGATGTTCACAGGCGGCCTGGGTATGCACTACGGCGCGGAACGGGTCGGTATGGCGGTGATTCCCATGGGCGGAGGCAACACCAAGCGCCAGATTAAAACAATGAAGGATTTCGGCACAACCATCCTGCACGTTACGCCAAGCTACCTGCTCCACGTTCATTCCAAACTCGATGAAGCAGAAGTAACACGCGAGGAATTAGTCCTCAAAAAAGCGTTCACCGGAGCCGAACCCCATTCCGAAGATACCCGCAGGAAAATCGAACGCTTATGGAATATCGACGCTTATAACTCATACGGCCTGAGCGAATTAAACGGGCCGGGAGTGGCCTTCGAATGTGTCTATAAAAAGGATATGCACCTCTGGGAGGACGGCTATATCGTCGAAATCATCGACCCCGAAACTGAAGAGCCGGTTAAGGACGGCGACCCGGGCGAGGTCGTCTTGACCAATCTCATTCGCCGGGCGACCCCGATGATTCGCTATCGCACACGCGACTTATCGTTCCTGCATACCGACCCCTGCCCCTGCGGCCGGACGCACAGGCGCCTGGCGCGTATTATGGGCAGAACCGACGATATGCTCATAATCAACGGCATAAACGTCTTTCCGTCGCAAATCGAGGAGGTCGTGATGAGAATCCCCGAAGTCGCGACCAACTACGTAATACAGGTTGAAAAGAAAGGCGAGCTTGACCACCTGACGGTTAAAGTCGAAATTTATCCTAAATTGTTCTTAGGCGACCCGTCACAGCTCGAAACCCTGAAGAACCATATCGGCGAGGAGCTGCGTTCGTCGATAATCCTTCACCCGTCCGTCGAATTGCACGAGCCGAATTCCCTTCCCGTTTCGGAAGGCAAAGCAAAACGCGTTATTGACCTTCGGCCAAAAGAATAGGAGAAACTTTTGACACTGATTAACACGGATTTACACTGTAAAAAAATAAAAACAAAAACAGTTTCAATCAGTGTCGAATGAAAGGAGTTGTGATAATGGCAAAGCAACTGACTATTTTCGTCGAAAACCGTCCCGGCCGATTAAGCGCCGTCGCCAAAAGCTTACGCGAAAGTAATACCGACGTCCGGGCTTTTACCATTCAGGACAGGGGCGACTACGGCCTCGTCAAACTCATCGTTAGTAACCCCAGCCAGGCATATCTTGCCCTGGCCAATCTCGGCTGCGCCTGCGCCCTAAAGGAAATTATGGCGATTTCAGTCCCCGACAGGGTCGGCAATTTCGAATTGCTCACAACCGCTCTTGCCAAAAACGAAATCAACGTCAAGGACGCCTACGGCTTTGTCCTCCAGCCGCATCATAAAGGCGTTTGCTGCCTCGAAATTGAGGAATCCCAAACCGCCGCCGCCCAGAAAGTAATCACCGCCGCAGGATTTACCATCCTCAAAGATGACGAACTGTATAACCTGTGAGAATTTGCAACCACGGATTTTACGGAGTTTTTTGTTGTTTAACGTGGAGCATTATATATGAGTGTTATAGACGAACTTTTTGCTGTCGCTACGAAACTTACTGAGCACAGTAATAAAATCAACGATCAGGACTTTAATGGGCCTCTCGACAAATTGGAAAAAGCTGCGAACGAGATTGGTAAAGCTTGGAGTGGGTCTTGGTTGGGTTATCATTCGCGAGTGTATTATGAAGGTTTAGATGAACCACCACCTAGAGCACATTTCAGCCAAGAATGGGGTCTTATGGACACATTTGCGGTTCAAGGCTCTGTAGGTAATTGGGTTGAGTATAGATTTGGAGACGTGATAGATGCTATAAATCGTATCGCAGGGAATCCAAATATTAACAAGCAAGAAAAGCAATCAGCAGAGGCACAAGAATATTTTGAAGAAGCCAAATACAAGATTCTATCATGCTTTTCAATCATTTCAGAATCAAGGCCTAATGATAAATTCATTGAGGATCTTCGAGAAAAAGTTGGAAAACAGAAAATATTATATGCAAAGGACTTCATTAGAGGTGGGACTCCTTCGCGTACGGTGTCTAGGGATTCAACGGCAGTCGGACAAGGATTTCAAACTCCTCCACATATTTCTGTCCTTGCGAGCATACACGCCTTACGTCAGCCATTGATAGCATGCGGCGAGTTAAGTAAGATGGCAAGTAGGCTCGCTTCTCATTTAAAAAATCAGAAAGAGGGGACAGTTAAAGACAAAAAAGAGCCGGCAAAAACAGGGCATAGAAGTATTGAGGTAAAAGAGGAGCAAGAACTTGAACCCAAACCACCGGAATTTCTTCAAAAACTTCTGTGGCTACGGAAACATGGTATAAGGTACAGGAAACTTTTGTTAGTGGCGATATTAGTAATGTTCGTATTGCTTTTGTTTCGCACCTTTGTTTGGCCTCAAGTAAAATTGTTGGGTGACCGTTTTATCCCGCCCATCTCGCCGACAAAGGTGTCAGATAATAATGCAATAGCTCCCAATAATGGGCAAGGTAAAGTGAAAGTAAGTGTTCCGTCTCCTGTAAATGAGACGCCTAAGGAGTCAGACAGTTATGTAATAGAGTTCCTCTCGCTCTGTGCCATAGACCGCCAAAACGATAAGCGTTCGGGAATCGATACAGTTTGGTTACAGTTATTTGATGGCAACCAAACGCCTAAATACGATGACCCTTATATATTCAAAGAGGGGATGAGTTGCGAACCAAATTTAACATCTCATGAATTCGAAAAGAATTCCAAAAAACCGTTTATTACTATTCGCTTGTGCATTAAGGATAAAGAGGAGATTCAGGTTGGCAACGTATATCCTATTGCTTTAAAAATTACTACCGAGAGAACTCTTCCTTTCAAACAAGACAGCGAGCTAAAAACCGGCTTCAGGAGAATAGAGTATTCATTGACATATAAAATATCACAAAAAAAAGGGGGTTCCTAACATATCAAACTCTGGTGACCTCATACTAATTTCTCCGCCGGAAGTTTTCTAAAAAGGCCTGCTTTGGAAAATCCGCACTCCGCATCCTAAATCGCCAATCCATCTTCATTTGCGCTACGCCGGGACCTTCGCTTCGCTCGGGAAGTTAAGGCGGGCGAAACCCTTACGATACTTAAGAGCGGATTTATCGTAGGCGCGGGCAGCATCGACCTCGTCTTTAAAATAGCCGAGGAATCTTTTTTTGCGGTGATGAGTTATATACGCCTCCCAGAAACGGTATCTTTTATCAAAACAGACGCCGACGAACCGTGAGGATGTATTTTCTCTTTTGCGGGTGTTGAAGAGGTTTTGAGTTCTTGTCGCCTTGCGAAGATTGGTGCTGCGATTATCGAGAGAAATACCATTCATATGGTCAACAAGAAGACCCTTGGGGTCATTCATAATCAGCCGATGCAAACGAACCAGGTTAAAGTTTCCATCTTTATCCCTGATACCGCATACCGCGTAATATTTCTTTTTGGAACCGACGAGCGACCACTTGAAGTTTCCAAACCTGTAGAAATCATCCACATCTAAAATTGTCCATTTCCCATGACCCAAATAAATCCTGCGAAAGTCATAGCCGTATTTGCGTCTTCGATACCACAACACCGGCCAGGCGCAAATTTTATCGAGCCAAACAGGTATTGTAATTGTATATTTTGCATTCATACGCCTTCTCCTCTCTATTCCCGAAACGCGGGACCTAATTCATTTCGAAATCCTAAATCCTAAATCCTAATTTCCAAACAAATTCAAAATCCTAATTTTCTAATGTTCAAAACGACCCGCCGGAGGCGGTAAAAACGAAAATTGGAAATTTTCTCGGGACTTCTGTCCCCCCTGCTCTTGCACATCTGTGCTGCCGCGATTTTAAGGCGGCCTTGCTGAACTTGTGAAGTCCAACGAGTTTGAATTATATCAAATAATTATTGTAAGTCAACAAAATTATAACATTTTTTCAAAAAAATCATTGATGTTGCTGTAAGTTCTTGTGTTTGCTGAAGTTATACGACGAAAGTTTTTAAGAGGTTACTGTTTTTCGGCCTCGGAAAACAACCAAATTCTAATAACTAAACCCTAAATCCTAAATAAATTCCAATCATCGAAGCACAAATACCTAAACGCTACACGTCGTTAGCCGGGTCTCTTATCAATTACACGTTGCTTTTCATCGAGCTGACGAAGGGCATTTGGCTCAACTAATGTAATTTTGGCTTCGACATCCAAGACGGCTTTTATGTGTCTGGTTAAATGGGCCAGCATATTTTCCACTGATTTGAGGCCGTCTAAGAAGGGGATTTTGTCCGAGACCTCGACTTTGATTTCGAGTGTCTCGACGCCTGCCTCGCGGTCCAAAATAATCTGGTAATGTGGGCTGACGCCATCGACTTCGTGAAGCAGTTGCTCGACCTGTGCGGGGAAAAAGCTGACGCCCCGGAATTGAATCAGGTCGTCGGTCCGTCTCATCACCCGCGCCATTCTCACAAACATCCTTCCGCAGGCGCACGGCTGGGGATTGACCGACGTGATATCCCCTGTGCGGTAGCGAATCAGGGGGAAGCCCTCTTTTGTGATTGTCGTAAGGACCAGTTCGCCTTCCTCGCCGGCTGCCACGGGCGAAAGCGTCGCGGGGTCGATGACCTCAACGATAAAATGGTCCTCGTTAATGTGCAGGCCGTTATGCAAATGACATTCGCCGGCGATACCCGGCCCCATTATCTCGGTGATTCCGTAGGTGTCCGCGGTGATGATGTGAAATTTTTCCTCTAACTGCCGGCGTAACTGGTCGCTCCATCGCTCGCCGCCGAAAAGCCCCAGGCGCAATCGCAGTAATTCAGCGTGAATTTTCATCTGCTCCAGGCCTGCGGCGATATTGGCCGCGTAGCTGGGCGTGGTAACAAGGACCGTCGTCTTGAAATCCCGCATTATCACAAGCTGTTTTTCAATACTTGCCGTCATAGACACGGGTATAACCGATGCGCCTATATTCTCGGCCCCCTGATGAAAGCCGAACCCGCCGGCGTAAAGGTTGTAATCCAGCGCAATCTGGACGACGTCGTGCTCGGTCAATCCCGCGGCTACCAACAGCCGCGCCGTGCACTGGGTCCAGTTTCGTAAATCGTCCCGCGTGTAACCCACTACAATGGGCCGGGCCGTCGTCGCGGATGTCGCGTGAATGCGAACGATATTGCGAAGGGGGACTGCGAACATATCGTAGGGATAGCTTTTGCGAAGGTCTTCCTTGGTCGTGAAAGGCAGCTCCCGCAGCGCGTTGACGTCCTTGATTTTCTCGAGGTCAACGCGGTTGTCGTCGAACGCCTTCTGATAGAAAGCCACGTTGCGATAAACCCTGTTTAAGGTCGATTGCAGCAGCTCAATCTGGAGCTGCTCGAGGTCATCCCTCGACATTTTTTCCGAATCCGGATTGTAATAAATTATTTCGCCCATAAAATCCTCACTCATCAATTCTTCGGTATTCCTTGCCTAAGTAAGCCCGCTGCACTTCCGGGTTATCGCTCAAATCCCGGCTTGTTCCCTCGAGGACGATTTGCCCCGTTTCAAATACGTATCCCCTGTCGGCCAACACAAGCGCCGCGCGGGCGTTCTGCTCGACTAACAATATCGTAAGACCTTCGCGTTTCAATTCTGCTATGGTTTTATAAATACTTTTCACAAGTATCGGCGCCACCCCCAATGACGGCTCATCCATCATTAAAAGTTTAGGCCTCGACATCAGCGCCCGCCCTATCGCTAACATTTGCTGCTGGCCTCCTGATAGCGTCCCTGCGAGCTGGTTTGCCCGTTCTTCAAGGATTCCGAACAGCTTATAAACCTGTTTTAAGCTCGTATTGACGTCCGCCGAGTCCCTGTTTCGCTGTCGCAGGTATGCCCCCAAAACCAGGTTTTCCTTAACCGTCATCGTGCTGAAAATATGACGCCCTTCCGGGACGAGGCAGCAGCCCATCCCGACGATTTTCTCAAGCGGCTCTTTTGTTATATCCAGCTTATTGAATAAAATCTTCCCCGAACGCGGCCTCAAAATTCCGGCAATGGTCTTGAGAAGCGTGGTCTTGCCCGCGCCGTTTGCGCCGATAATCGCGACCGCCTCGCCGGGCGATACGTGAAGCGATATCCCCTTTAGCACCCGCAATTGGCCATAGCCGGCTTCAAGATTGAGAATTTTGAGCATCGTCACATCCCAAATATATGCGAATTACGTCGGGGTCCCGCTGGATTGCGCGGGGCGGCCCCTCGGCAATTTTTTGCCCCTGGTCGAGGACAACCACGTTATCACAAATCGCCATAACTAACGACATATCGTGCTCCACGACAAGGCAGGTAACGCCCCTGTCGCGAATCCACAAAATCAGTTTGGCAAGCTCCTTTGTTTCGTAAATGTTAAGTCCCGCCGCCGGCTCATCTAAAAGCAGCAGGTTCGACGCCGTATCGCCAGCGTGCGACATAAGACCCAGGTCATTTAGTATTTCAACCGCCTTGTCGCGGGTCTGCCTGTCCTCGCGCCAGGTGCGGGGCAGGTTCAGCATACCAGCAATAAATCCGCATCGCGTCCGGCTGTGCCTGCCCATCATCACGTTTTCCAGAACGGTCATTCTGCCAAACAATTTTGTCGTCTGAAACGTCCGCGCGATGCCCATACAGGCGACGGCGTGCGGCTTCATCGCGGT
>JBELAA010000089.1:0-8633 GCA_049509315.1 Sedimentisphaerales bacterium
TATTGCGGCTCACAGACAGAATCCGCCGGCCAGGAGAAGCCCGAAGAGGCAATGGTCAAACGGATTTTCGATAAAATCGAAGGCGAGATTATCCGGGAGCTGGCGCTGAAAGGCAAACGCCTCGATGGCAGAAGCTACGACGACGTTCGCCCCATCACCTGCGAGGTCGGGTTATTGCCTCGCGTTCACGGTTCGGCGTTATTTACCAGAGGCGAGACACAGTCGCTTGTCAGTATTACGTTAGGCACAATCAGGGACGCCCAGATTATCGACGGCTTGCTTGATGAGTATGCCCAGAGCTTTACGCTGCATTATAATTTCCCGCCGTTTTCAGTGGGCGAGGTTCGCCCGATCCGCGGCCCCGGCAGGCGTGAAATAGGACACGGCGCCCTGGCCGAACGCGCACTCGAACAGGTCAGGCCTCCCGAAGCGGAATTCGCATATACCGTTCGCGTCATTTCCGATATTACCGAATCCAATGGCTCAAGCTCGATGGCGTCGGTCTGCGGCGGGTCATTAGCGCTTATGGACGCGGGTGTTCCGATTAAAAGGCCGGTCGCGGGTATTTCAATCGGATTAGTTACCGCGGAAAACGGCAAATACGTTTTGCTCACCGATATCATTGGCGACGAGGACCATCACGGCGATATGGATTTCAAAGTCGCCGGTACCACCGAAGGCATAACCGCCGTCCAGCTTGATATCAAGGCAGAGGGCCTGGCTCACAATATTATGGTCGAAGCGATGGAAAAAGCGAGACAGGCCCGTCTGAAAATTCTCGACACTATGTCAAAGACAATTGATAAGCCGAGGGAACAGCTCAGCGTTTACGCCCCGAAACTGGTTACTATCGAAATCGACCCCGAATTTATCGGCAAAATAATAGGCCCGGGCGGCAAGAACATCAAGGCGCTGCAGGAAGAGACCGGAACCGTCATTGAAATCGAGGAAGACGGCACCGTGTTTATAAGCTGCGTTGGCGGCGACGGCCACATCAGGGCAAAGGAAATCATCGAGGCAATGACCACGCCCCCGCAGCCGGGACGCGTTTATCCCAATTCCAAAGTCGTATCGGTCAAGGATTTCGGCGCGTTCGTCGAGTTTTTGCCGGGCGTCGAGGGGCTTTGCCACATCAGCGAGTTAAGCGACGGCTACGTCAAGAATGTCGATAGCGTCTGCAAGGTCGGCGACACGATACCGGTGAAACTATTGCTCATCGATGAGCAGGGCAGGTTCAAGCTTTCCCGAAAGGCGGCGATGGCTGAGCTGGGAACGTCGGACAAAAAACAGGAACCGCCCAAGAAAAAATAACTTTTAGCAGCACAGACCCGCATAAGGTCGAGGTCTCGTCTTCGGCGGACAAGTCGAGGAATGCTCAATTTCTTTTATTTTTTCCCGCGTCGGCGAAGTAGCAGGCCGCCAAGACCCAGTAATGCAACCGTCATCGGCTCAGGGACTACTACTACAAGGGGCAGTGGGCCATTGGCCATTTCACCGCCCAATTCATCCTGCAGGTCAGTATAAATCGTTCCGGCCTGCACGCCTTTTATTTGGATCCAGAACTGTGTGCCAGGTTCTGGCGGATGACCTGGACTACCGGCAGTCAACTGTAAAACGCCGGGATAATCAGGAACTGGGGTTATACCTGGCCCATAATCATAGATAGCAGCAGCGACGGGGTCTTTCCAGTTTGCAACGTCCTCGCTCAGAACGAAGAAACCATTCCAGTACGAAGCATCACTTGAAATAACATTCACGGTCATAGTGTTATCCACAGCGACAGTCGTGGCGCTAAGAGACAGATCTATTGCCGCCTGGGCGCTTGTCGCCAGGGCCAGAATCATAATCAAAACCAATGATATTCTCATTTTCTTGCCCTTCTCAAAAGAATAATGAAAGCTTTATCGCATTGTGTATGCGTGAACGGTTGGCAATGACCAACATTCTCTTCATAACTCACCCTTCTTCTTCAAAAAAACGCCTCCAAGCGTTCTTTTCAATTATAAATTGTATGGCCGAATAACAAATTTGTCAAGCGAAAAAGGGAAAATATCGCGTTTTTTTCGGGGGGGGGGTATCCGTAAGTTGTTTTATAACAAGGGCTTGCGAATGTCGGCGAGCGGCAAAATATGTCTTGAAAGGGCAGGCAAGGGGGTGTAAAATGTCCTCGTTGCGGAAAAAACGTTGAATTTTGTTGAGGAGAAAATCAATGAGGACTGCAAGAGGCACACAAAACGACAATAACAGGAGAGGTTCAGCCGGAATAATACTGATAATCATTCTCGTTATTGCAGCCGTAATTTTCGGGGTGCAGAAGTGGCGCAAAAGCAATACGCCCGACCCGGATACCGCGCAGAACCTTATGCCGTGGAAGGAATGGCGGCTTCGCCAGGAGTCACAGAAGCCCGTTGGCCCGCCCGGCGACAAACAGGCCCAAATCACAAAAATGCTTAAATACGACGCCAACGTCGAGCTGGCAGAAACCAAAGAGCCCCGAGGCGAGGTGCAGATGATGATTTCGCCGGACGGCGCCGTTTTGGGAGAGTGGTCGGGGACATATTATAACAGCAAAAAGGACAATTTCGACGTCCAGGGCGGCAAATTTAACGGCAAAGTTTACCCGGGCAAAATATATCAGGATGAAAAAGGCCAGGACCCGGCGAAGCTCTACTTTCTGGCAAAGGGCCAGTTCCTCATACACCATATGGCTGCCGATACCAATAAGTATCACGTTCTCACCGGCGACTTATATGTCACCGGCTGGCTCAATCCTGATTTCAGCATCGCAAGCGATATTACAATCACCAGCGATGAGAAATACTCACAGGTTTTTCGCTGGCAGGCCGGCAGACCCGCTAAGGATTGATTGACCCGGCGCGCCAAAAACCATCGAATCAAAAAAAGTTCGTAGTCCTTTTGATTAGTCGAAAGGACTACGAACTAATTCTCGCTAATCCGTAATTCACTAAATTCGTGTTTTTCGTGGTGAACTATTGGATGATGATTGCGGCGCCTTTGCGGCAGAAATTGTGCGGGCGGGCGGATACGCCGCGGTGATTTTACTCGAGAACGGAAGTAACCATCGCCTTGCCTGCGTGGTGGACATCCTGCGGGCGGAGGGTCTTTTCCATTTTCGACGGGTTCGATGACCGTGCGATTGCCTCGTCCCTGCCGATGAAGCCGCCGAAATACGCGTCGGCTATACTGCCGTCCATTGTCTGCATACCGAATTTCCGGCTGGTCTCGATGATGTTGGCGATTTCGTAAATGCGGTTTTCGCGGACGCAGTTTCGCACCGCCGATGTGCAAAGCAGTATTTCAGTGCACGGCACCATACCCGGCTGGTCAACCCTGCGGAACAGTGTCTGCGATATGACTGCCTGCAGGGTGTTTGCAAGCATCGTGCGAATCTGGTTTTGCTGGCCCGCGGGGTAAATATCGATGATGCGCTCGATTGTTTGCGCCGCGTTGATTGTGTGCAGCGTCGAGAACACCAAATGCCCCGTTTCTGCGGCGGTAACCGTTGACCTGGTCGTCTCCAAATCCCTCATTTCGCCAACCATTATTATATCGGGGTCCTGGCGGAGGACGCGTTTGAGGGCGGCGCCGAAGCTTGGGCAGTCGAAGCCGATTTCACGCTGCTCGATGACGCACATCTTGTTCTCGAGGGCGTATTCGATGGGGTCCTCGAGGGTAATTATGTGCTTACGATATTTCGCGTTGATAACGCCTAACATCGAGGCGAGTGTCGTGCTTTTGCCGGCGCCTGTGTGGCCTGTAACCAGGACGAGACCTCGAGGCAGGTCGGTGAGGTCTTTGGCAATCTGGGGCAAATGCAGGTCGTCGAGGTTCGGTATCTGGTTGGTAATCAGACGGAAGGCGATAGCGATGGTTCCCCTCTGGTAGTGAGCATTGACGCGGAAACGGTGGCCGTCGTCGAGCATAGTCGAGAAGTCGGCGTCGCGCAGCATCTCGAACTTTTTGAAACGGTCGGGGCCCAGCATTGCGAGAACCATTTCCTTGGCGTGCTCGTTGGTTACGACGGGAAATTCCATATCGATGAGTTCGGTATTTTTGCGGAGAATGGGCGGCAGGCCGACATTGATGTGAACATCGCTGGCAGCGTGTTTAATTGCTTCGGCAAGTATCACTTTTACGTCAACCATAATTTCTCACCCTTTTCCGCCTGCGGCGGATAAAACCTCATTGGGTTTGCCGGGAACGCTCTTTTTAAACAGATATTTAAAATATTATAAAACACTGTGTCAGAAACAAATTACAACGATTCATCGACGAAAAACAGGGGTGGATAAAGTAAAAAGTCGAAAGGAAAAGAGAAAAAGTAACAATTTAAGGGCCGATAATGCTTTGGAAGAAAGTCCGCTAAGGCGTGAAGCCCTGCGTCTTGCTCCCGTCGCGGGAGCAGCGGGGCTGAGCATCGAACAGGGGTTAGGGTAGAGAGACGTCATAGGTGGTTAAAGCATTACGTTAAGATTTTCAGCCGCAAAGGGGAGGTAAAATTATTTAAAAATTTCAGAAAAAATGCTTGACAACCGATTTATAAGTATATAGTTTATATATGAACTAATTACAACATCTAAGAAAGGGCTATATGACGCTAAAACAGGAACTTGGACTTAAACAGGGATTTAAAGAGCCGGCGCACGAGGCGCTTTTGAACGTTTATTACACCGCCTCGATGATGAAAAAGAGGGCCGATGTGTTTTTCGTTCAATACGGCCTGACCGACGTGCAATTCAACCTTTTGATTTTGCTTTATTTTCACAGCCCCGGCGCGCCGGGGCAGGGTGGGCTTAGCCAGGCGAAAATAAGTGATATGATGCTTGTTAATCGAGCTAATATAACCGCGCTTGTTGACCGTATGGAAAAGGCAGGCCTTGTTACCCGCAACGCACATACAAACGACCGCAGGTTCAACATCGTCAAGCTTACAGCCAAAGGCAGGAACCTGTTTGAAAAAGTCGAGCCGATTTATATCGAACAGGTAAGGAAGGTAATGGCGCCTTTAGGCCAGTCGGAAATGAAAACACTGATGCGGCTGCTGGAAAAAGTCAGGGATACGCTTCGGACTTAAAAAGGTGTGGAATTATTGCCTGATTGTTTTGGGACAATAGTTAATATATTAACCATATATGTAGCAAGTAACTTGGAAAGGAGAAGAAAATGAAAACAAAACATCAACAACTCAAAACGGCCTTATTCGCCGTGATAGTCATTGCGCTCGGCACGGCAAGCCAATCCTGGGGGGTAACCTACAAAGCAATCGATTTGCACCCCAGCGGATTCCCTAATTCTTTGGCTTTGAGCACCAGCGGCACTCAGCAGGTCGGCTGGGGTTATATTTTTTTCCCAGGCGGTTATGTTGATTCCCACGCTTTTCTCTGGAATGGCAGTGCTGAAAGCTCTGTCGATTTGAATCCCAGCGGATTCTATGACTCCCAGGCCTACGGCACCAGCGGTACGCAGCAGGTCGGCGTTGGTGACGGCCATGCCTTGCTCTGGAACGGCAGTGCAGAAAGCTACGTCGATTTGAATCCCGAAGGATTTGATGGTTCTATGGCTTCCGGCATCAGCGGCACACAGCAGGTCGGTGGGGGTTCCGGTCCCGCCACAGGTAGCTCTTTCCACGCCTTACTCTGGAGCGGCAGCGCAGAAAACTATATCGATTTGCACCCCAGCGGATTCGATTTCTCTGAGGTTTTGGGAACCAACGGCTCACAGCAGGTTGGCTGGGGCCAGGGTTTGGCTACAGACGGCAACTACCACGCCTTGCTATGGAACGGGACTGCAGCAAGCTGCGTCGATTTGAATCCCAGCGGATTCGATTGGTCTATTGCTTACGGCATCAGCGGCGCACAGCAGGTCGGCTATGGTTATGGGTCAGCTACAAACGGCAACGACCACGCCTTGCTCTGGAGCGGTAGTGCAGAAATCTGTATTGATTTACACCCCAACGGATTCGATTGGTCTGTTGCTGAAGGAATCAGCGGCACGCAGCAGGTTGGTGCGGGTTCTGGTACAGCTACGGGGGGCTTCCGTCACGCCTTGCTCTGGAATGGCAGTGCTGATAGCTATATCGACCTGCATCAATTCCTACCAACTGGATTTGATTACTCTGGCGCTATAGGAATTGATAGTTACGGGAACATCGTTGGTTATGCTTATGATAGTTCGTTCTATCAACATGCTATCCTTTGGCAGCCGATTCTTCTCGTTGCCGATGCCGGCCCTGACCAGACGGTCTATGCGTGGATTGACGGCATAGCGGAAGTGAATCTGGATGGTTCAGGTTCGTATGATGAAGATGGTGACGAATTGACATACTCCTGGAGTTGGACAATCGGCGGAAACAATTATGACACAAACGGAGTTAATCCGACAATTGAACTGCCCGTCGGCCAGCACGTCATCTCCTTAATCGTCAATGACGGCACAGTCGATTCCGAGCCGAATGAGGTAAATATAACTGTAGTTGGGCCAATAGAAGCGAATCTTTGTGTGTCTCCTAAAGTGATCAACTGTAAAAGCTTTATGCCGAGAATAACGGCAATGCTGCGTCTGCCCAAAGGTATTACCAGAGACGAGATAGACATCAATGTCCCGCTTGTCCTCTATCCTGGCCAAATCGAAGCGGACAAGATATGGATCAGCCGTGGCTTCGACTTTAAATGCAGGGCATGGAATACGACTATTTTGGCATCGTTTGATAAAGACCAATTAATGGATGCTATTGATGCCAATGGTGTTGTTGAACTTGCCGTTGTCGGCCAATTGAAAACCGGTCAATATTTCTTCGGCACCGACGACATCATAGTAATTTGTCCGTGTCGGTGGCCCTGGCACCATTGGCCGCCGTATTACCGTGGATGGTATCGATAGATATGGGAACATCGTCAACTATGCTTTTGATGATAGTTCGGGTTTTTACCATGCTATCCTTTGGCAGACAATTCCCGAACCAGCAACTATTTCAATTCTGGCTCTTGGCAGTTTGGCGGTAATGAGAAGCCGCAGGAAGTAAAATGATTTTAATGCTGGACAGCACAATATATTAACGAATTATCGAAAGGAGCGATTATGAACGCTGAACACACTTTTAACGAATGGCGTTTTGAGGTGAGGTGGATATTGCTGGCGTTTGCAGGGCTGATTGCCAGCGTGCCGTTGGCCGGGGCTTTAACTGTAGCCATAACGTTGATTGTCAGGATTACCGGCGCCAATGAAAATATCTTAGACAAATTTGATTTTGGTATTGTCGGAATAGAGATATCCATAGGTGCCATGGTAGGTTTCATTCAGTGGCTTGCGCTTCGCCGCGTCATTAAGACAAAAATATCGTGGGTGTTGGCAAATGTAATAGGATTCGCCATATCTTCATGCATCCAAACGCTTGCGACTTTTGTCTGGAAACTTCCTGGAGACATGGTTTTTCCACTCGGTGTTCTTGGGCTGGCAATCGGGTTTGTCGTGGGTGGAATGCTGAGCGGCGTGATGCAGCAGAGAATACTGCGACACCACGTGCGGCATTCGGGATGGTGGGTGCCCGCCAGTACCATTGGCTGGGGTTTAGGCCTGATTGGATTCGCAACTGGATTTGCAATCCTCCATCCCATAATGCCAAAACCGCCGAATCTTTTAATAAACATTGCGGTCCTTATGGGGCTCCTGGCACTGGGGTCGGTCTTCTACGGGATAGTTACTGGATGGACACTGATTTGGCTGTTGCGGCAGCCGACACAGCAAATGCCCCATACTACAACTTAGAAATAATCGACTTTTAACCCAATTGTTTTGGGATGTAATATGTGAACCATATATGTAGCAAGTAACATAGAAAGGAGAACAACTATGAGAGGCGATGAATTCTTTACGCAGCTTCTCGTCAAGCCGCCATTCACGAAGATGCATCCGAAAGTGGCGGCCTTCTTCAAAGAATACCTGGCTAACGAGAAGGTTATCAAGTTCAACGACCGCTTTGTCGTAAACACTCACTTTCCCCCTTATCCCGGCAGGGCGTTTGACAACTTTGCAGAGCATTTCAGCTCAATAGGCGAAGTAACGGAAAGGCGACTCTATTCAGTTACGCTGGCGGTAACCAACAGGTGTAACTACAATTGCTGGCATTGCTATAACGCCGGCAGAAGTCAGCGAGACATACCGTTATCCACACTCAAGCAAATAGCTGGTCAGCTTCAGGAGCTTGGAGCAGTGCAGGTAACATTGACCGGAGGCGAACCATTGCTGAGAGCAGACCTTGAAGAGGTTGCAGCGGCTTTTGATGAGAGCACTTGCCTGACTCTGAATACGACCGGCGACGGACTGACTGAGCAACGGGCCCTCGCCCTTCGTGATGCCGGGATTTTCAGCGTCGGCATCAGTATTGATTCCACTGATGCAGGTGAGCACGACCGGATGCGCGGCAGGGAGGGGGCGTTCCGGACTGCCCTTGATGCAATCCAATCCGTTGCCGACAGCGGGCTGTATCCCTACGTCATCGCCGTGGCAACGCATGATTTTCTGCAGACAGACAAATTCAACGCTTTTATGCGATTCGCCGGCCAAATCGGCGCGCTGGAAGTCCACCTGCTCGAGCCATGCGCTACAGGCAAGCT
>JBELAA010000009.1:0-20388 GCA_049509315.1 Sedimentisphaerales bacterium
GACGCGGCGATTGACGCGCCGTTGCCCTTTATGGCGTTATTGCCGGCAGCGCTCGAGAAATTGTTAGGCATTTACCTGCTGGCGCGTATTTCGCTGGATTTATTCAAGCTGGAAGCGGGTTCCTGGGTCAGCACGCTTCTTATGACCGTAGGCGCTATTACAATTTTGTTAGCGGTTATGATGGCGCTGGTCCAAAAGGACTATAAGCGATTGTTGTCGTATCACGCCATAAGCCAGGTGGGCTATATGATACTTGGTATCGGCACGTGCCTGCCCGCGGGGATAATCGGCGGGTTGTTCCATATGATTAACAACGCGTTATACAAAAGTTGCCTGTTTTTGACGGGCGGGTCGGTCGAGAAACAGGCAGGAACAACTGATTTGAGTAAATTAGGCGGCTTAGGCGTCAGGATGCCGGTTACTTTTATATGTTTTATCATTACGGCGGTGTCGATTTCGGGCGTCCCGCCTTTTAACGGGTTTTTCTCGAAAGAGCTGGTCTATGACGCGGCTCTTGAACGGGGCGTAATATTTTACCTTGCGGCGATTCTGGGTTCGTTTTTCACCGCAGCGTCGTTTTTGAAATTGGGGCACGCGGCATACTTAGGCAAACGCAGCGAGGCAAATGACGCCGTCAGGGAAGCCCCCCTGCCGATGCTGCTCCCGATGATTGTGATTGCCTCAATATGCGTGCTTTTCGGCGTGGGTCATATCCAGGCAATCGATACTTTCATTAAGCCGATTCTGGGAGCAGAGCGCCTGGCAAATTACGAGGCGGGCACTAATACATTGCTGGTTTTAATCACTGTAATCGTGCTGGTCGGGGCGCTGCTGCATCATTTGGCAGCCGCAAAAATTAACGGCAGCGGCCTCAAGGCGTCGGACCACATTCGCCACGCCCCGCTGTTTAATGAAACATACGATATGGCCGAGAAACGATATTTTGACCCTTATGACATTGTTCTGACAATCGTCCGCGGAATATCGAGGGTTGGCTGGTGGGTCGATAGGGCCATTGACTGGGTTTATGACGGCTTATCGGTGCGCACTACCAACCTGTTTTCCGGTGCAATCAGGGCGGCGCATACGGGCAGTTATTCGCTGTATGTCCTGTGGGCGCTAATCGGCGCGGTAATCGTTGTAATTACGCTTATTAAATCGATTTAAGTTTGTGAGTTAATATGCTTTCATTGTTTTTACTGATACCGTTGGCAGTCATCGTAATGCTGAATCTGCCGTTTAAAGGCGTAATGCGAAAGCTTGCCTTCGGTGCAGGGCTTTTACTGGCAGTCGGGCAGGTTGTTGTTGTCGTTCTTTTGGCGATGGGTCTGCTGTCTGAAACTGACGTGCGGGTCCCGTTTACGCTGGGATTAAGCACTGACAACCTGACGCTTGTCCTGCTTTTATCAATCGGAATCGTGATTTGCACAACGCTATTAGTCGGCTGGCAGACAATCAAACCCGAAAAGCAGCGTTTTAATTTTGTTAATCTCGTCCTGATTGCAATGATAGGAATGAACGGGACGGTTATGCTTTCAGATTTGTTTTCCCTGTATATTTTTATCGAGGTAACCGCTGTTTCGTCGTTTCTGCTGATTGCATTCCAACGGGGGCTTAATGCCCTCGAGGGCGCTTTCAAATATATAGTTCTTTCGGCAACAGCGACGATATTGATGCTTCTGGCTATTTCAATTTTACTGCTTGCATCGGGGGGCACATCATTTGAAACAGTTAAAAACTCGCTTGGCCAGTTTAAGGATAATCCCTTAGTCGTGCTGGCGGTTGGTATTTTTATTTGCGGGCTGTTTATCAAGGGCGGTCTTGTTCCCTTCCACGGCTGGCTTCCCGCGGCGTATTCGGCGGCGCCTGCGGCAACGTCGATTATGCTGGCGGGTATCGCGACCAAGGTAGCCGGCATTTACGCTTTGATACGGGTAGTAACGTCGGTATTCACTATCAATGGTTCTATAAACAATATCCTTCTGATAGCCGGCGTCGTTTCGATTCTTGTCGGGGCATTTGCCGCGATGGGGCAAAACGATTTCAAGAGGATGCTTGCATACTCCAGTATCAGCCAGATTGGTTATATAATCCTCGGTCTTGGTTGCGGGACGGCTTTGGGTATCATAGGCGCAGTTTTTCACCTGTTTAATCACTCGATTTTCAAGACCCTGCTGTTTGTCAATTCCGCAGCGGTCGAGGAGCAATCGGGCACAACCGATATGAGTAAATTAGGCGGGTTGCAGGCAAAAATGCCCGTTACTAACGCAACCTCGCTGATTGCGTTTCTCTCGACGGCTGGTGTGCCGCCATTGGCGGGGTTCTGGAGCAAGCTGCTCATAGTAATTGCGCTTTGGCAAAGCGGTTTTTACACATACGCGAGTATTGCGGTAATTGCCAGCGTTTTAACGCTTGCTTACCTGCTTATAATGCAGCGGAAGGTATTTTTCGGGAAATTGGCGGACGGCCTGCAGAACGTGCAGGAGGCCGGCTTCGGAATTAACCTGGCGGCATCGCTCCTGGCAATTATAACCATTGTCGTGGGCGTTCTTTTCCCGTTTATTTTTAACAGTGTTATTATGCCGATTGGGAATTTTATTAAGTGAACAAAGTAACCCCTCAATAAATTGAGGGGCTAAATTTTAAAAATTATGAATGAGATGACAATAAATACCATACTTATAGTGCTACTGGTTCTGGCAGGAGTGTGGACGGTAATGACGGCCAGGTTATTGCGGTCGGTAATAGGGCTTGCCGTAACCAGCGTGCTCCTGACGATAATTATGTTCCGGCTGGATTCGCCGCTGGCGGCGGTTTTCGAATTATCGGTATGCGCCGGGTTGATATCGGCCATATTTATCAGCAGTATCGGCCTGACGCAGCGGCTTACAGACGAGCAGGCAGCGACAAAGCAGAAGGAACGACTGACCAGGTTATGGTTTTTGCCGGTGCTGCTGGTACTTGTGGGGATTGTAATGACGCAGCTCCAGATACCGTTGGACTTCATAAAACAGACAGCACCAAGTGAGAACGACGTTCGTATCATTATGTGGAACCTGCGTCACCTGGATATGTTAGGGCAAATTGTAATTTTACTGGCCGGCGCCTTCGGCGTGGTCAGTTTGTTTAAGGATTGAGGGCGATGATTGATATTGAGGCGACAAAACAGGTAATTTACAATATGCCGCAATTGTTCTGGATGTTCGGGGCGGGTGCTACGCTGGTTCTTATCACGGGATTTTACTGTCTTGTGATGACTTATAACCTGATACGCGCCTTAATAGGGCTTGAGCTTCTTACAAAAAGCGCGACGCTTTTTATCATTTTGGCGGGATACGTTACCGGCCGGACGGGCTTGGCGCAGGCACTGGCTATAACGCTGATAATTATCGAGGTTGTGGTCATAGCCGTAGCCGTAGGTATTGTTTTGTGCGTGTTTAAGCATAATAAGTCAATAGACGCAAGATTACTCAGGAATATAAAGGGTTAGGAACAATGACAAGCGGATTGCTGTTGACGCCGCCTGTGGCGTTTGTGTTAGTGCTGGTTGCAGCGTTATTTCTGGTGTATGTGCTTTCAAAACTGGCATACAAGCCCAAACAACTGCCCGCCGGGCTGACCAAGGAATACGCCTGCGGGGAAGAGCTGCCGAGCCATATGATACAGCCCGATTACAGCCAGTTTTACCCGTTTGCGTTTTATTTTACGATTCTGCACGTAGTAGCATTAATGGCTGCGACTGTGCCGGTAGCGACGCTTGAGACGTCCCTTATAGCGGTTATTTATATCGTGGGGGCGATGATAGGTTTATTTGTTTTGTATGCAGGGTAAAAAAGAGCACAAGAACACAAGTGCATAAGGCACAAGTAAAAAGGAAAAAACAAGAAAGATGTCGTTAATTAAAAAGATTGTAACCTGGGCAAGAATCAAATCGCCGTGGATTTTGCATTTTAATACGGGGGCGTGCAACGCCTGTGATATCGAGCTGATTGCGGCATTGACGCCTGTTTACGACGTGGAGCGGTTCGGAATCCTGCTTAAAGGAACACCAAGGCACGCCGACGTTCTTGTCTGCTCGGGGCCGGTAACACACCAGATTAAGAACCGGCTGATAAGGATTTACGAGCAGATGCCCGAGCCGAAATTTGTAGTGGCGGTAGGCACGTGTGCCTGTTCAGGCGGCGTTTTTCAGGGCTGTTATAACGTCGAGGGCGGTATCGACCAGGTAATACCGGTATCAGTTTTCATACCGGGTTGCCCCGCAAGCCCAAAGGCGATTATCGACGGGGTTGTGAAGTTATTGGCGAGTTTGGAAGAAAAGCCGGCGGCGGCAAAAGCCGGTTAAGGGAGCTAATTAACGTGGGTGAAGAAGAAAATATAAAACTGCAGCTAATACAGAGGTTCGCCTTTTTAAGTGAGAATATAAGTATTCCGCGAACGAGGCGAATTTTTGCGATTGTGCCTGCCAATAATTTCAGGCAGGTTCTCGAATACGCAACAACTGAGCTTGGTTTTGTGATTTTATGCACAATAACCGGGCTTGATGAAGGACCGACCCTGGGTTTTATTTACCACTTGGCGAAGGAAAACGGCGTAATGCTGAATCTGCACATCAGCGTCGCGAAGGAAAAGCCGGTGATTAAAACAATTAGTAATTATTTCCCGGCGGCGGATGCATACGAGAGGGAGCTTGTCGATTTATTAGGAGCGCAGGTAGAGGGATTGCCGGCGGGCAACAGGTATCCTTTGCCGGACGACTGGCCGGCGGGTCAATACCCGTTGCGTAAGGACTGGAAGGGAAAAGTCAGCGAGATAACGGAGGTAAAAGAAAATGCCTGAAAGAAATTTTAAGGTGTCGATAGGGCCTCAGCACCCGGCGTTAAAAGAGCCGGAAAGCTTTTTGCTTACGCTGCGGGGCGAAAAAATCACCGAAATGACCGTCCGGCTGGGCTACAACCACCGCGGCGTGGAGAAGGCCTGTGAAGGACGCTCTTACATACAGTGCCTTTATCTCATCGAGCGGGTATGCGGAATCTGCTCGCACTCGCACGCGACGTGTTTTATACAGGCAGTCGAGGAAATAGCCGGGCTGGCTGTTCCCAAACGCGCCCAATACATTCGGACGTTAATTGCCGAACTCGAGAGAATCCACAGTCATCTGCTGTGGTTAGGCGTCGCGGGACACGAAATCGGTTTCGATACGCTGCTTATGTACACCTGGCGCGACAGGGAAGCGGTAATGGATATACTGGCGTTGCTCACCGGCAACCGCGTCAATTACGGAATGAACACCATCGGCGGCGTCAGGCGAGACATAACTCCCGACCAGATACCGCAGATTCTAACAGCAATAGACGCCCTTGAGGAACGAACAAAATACTATGTCAAGGTCGGGACCGAAGAGATTACGCTTCGGGAGCGGCTGTCAGGCGTAGGAACCCTTTCAAAAGAAGATGCAACCCGGCTTGGGGCGGTAGGTCCTACAGCCAGGGCATCGGGCGTGGACAGGGATACGAGACGCGACGACCCATACGCGGCTTACGGCGAGCTGGATTTCAGGGTAATTACCGATAATCACAACGATGTTTACGGCAGGACGTTAGTGCGATTGGGCGAGCTTATGGAATCATATAAGCTGGTCAGGCAGATATTAAAGCAGATGCCCGAAGGCCCGATATCGGTCAAGGCGCCGCGGAAGGTTCCCGCGGGCGAGGCGGTCAGTCGATACGAGGCGCCGAGGGGCGAGGACGTTCATTACGTCAAGGCCAACGGCACTGAGAAGCCCGAACGAGTCAAGGTGCGTGCCCCGACACTGGCAAACGTGCAGGTCGTTTCGCATATGCTAAAGGATGGTTACCTTGCCGATATGCCGATTGTGATAGCGGCCATTGACCCCTGCTTTTCCTGCACAGACAGGATGATATCAATTGTCGATACCGACAGGAATACGGCAAACACAATCGAGTGGAATGAATTGCGTTCCATCGGCATAAACTGGTATCGAAAACAGGGTATTGACTTTACGGAACTGAACAGAAACTTTAAAATTGCGAGAGAATTAAAATAATGACGGCTTTATTCAGTATTTTCGTATTTCCCGGATTGTTATTTATTGCGGTATCCGGTTTGGCGGCGGAATACATAGACCGCAAATTTTGCGCGAAACTGCAAAACAGGGTGGGGCCGCCGTGGTTTCAGCCGGTGGCTGACTTTATAAAGCTGCTGGCAAAGGAAGACATCGTCCCGCAGCACGCCGACAAGGCGACGTTTACGCTTATGCCGATTCTCGCGATGGTGTCGATTATCACTGCTTTTCTGTATATTCCAATGTGGGGCACGCAGGCATTATTTTCTTTCAAAGGCGACGTTATTGTTGTTCTGTATTTACTGACGGTGCCGACGCTGACGTATTTTTTAGGCGGGTGGTATTCGCGGAGTGTGTTTTCGATGATAGGGGCGGCCAGGTCGGTTACGCAGATGTTCGCATACGAGATACCGCTGTTTGTGAGCATCCTGGCGCCGGCGATGCTGGCCGACACCTGGTCATTGAGCGGAATTGCGGAATATTTCAGCAGCCATCCCTGGATGGCGTTACTTAACCTGCCGGGATTTATAATCGCAATAATAACACTTTTGGGCAAGCTCGAAAAAGTGCCGTTCGATATACCGGAAGCGGAAACTGAAATCGTCGCGGGGGCATTTACCGAATACAGCGGGAGGTTACTTGCGTTATTCAGAATGGCGATTGATATGGAGCTGGTCGTGGGGGCGTCGCTATTGGCGGCGGTATTTTTGCCTTTCGGAACGCATTTAGGCCCGGCGGCGGGATTTGCAATATACCTTGTGAAGGTTTTATTCGTAATATTATTAGTATCCCTGTTTCGCACGGTTTTCGCGCGGCTGAGGATTGACCAGATGATTGCTTTTTGCTGGAAATATATGGCGCCGCTTGCATTTGCGCAGCTTGTCGCGGATTTGATAATAAAAGGAGCACACAGCTAATGTTCAGGCCGGGAAAAATGATAAAAGAGGTCCTCGGTTCGGTCTTAAAAAGGCCGGCGACCACTACCTACCCGTTCGGCGATAATGGGGAGATAGCAAAGAATTTTCGCGGCAAACTGAGGTTCTTCCCTGAAAAATGTATCTGCTGCAAGCTGTGTATGAGGGACTGTCCTTCCGGCGCGATTAACATTAAAAAAACAGCCGAAGGCAAAATCTCAGCCGAAATAGACCTCGCCAAGTGCATATACTGCGGGCAGTGCGTGGAGGTCTGCCCCAAAGAGGCGCTTGAATCCACAACCGAATTCGAGCTGGCGCAATTAGAACATGGCAAACTCAAAGTTACCTTCAGCGCAGACGCTGTCGGCCCTGCTAAAGCAAAAGCTTGAAAACGCAAAGCGTGTCGCCATTCTCGGTATCGGCTCAGAACTAAGGGGCGACGACGCGGCAGGTATTCTGGCAGCACAGCAAATCGAAAAAACAATCAAAAATAAAACCAAATCGCCTGAAGTCCGGGTTTTTATAGGCGATACCGCGCCGGAAAACCTCACGGGGGAAATCAAGCGGTATCAGCCGACGCATTTGATAATTATAGATTCAGCAGACCTCGATATCGAGCCGGGAGAAATCAGGTTAATAAATCCTGAGCAAATCGGCGGGACGTCGTTTTGCACACATATGCTGCCAACAAGCGTCCTGACCGATTACCTTTTGCAATCCTTCAAATGTGAGATTGTCGCTATCGGCATCCAGCCAAAAACACTTACCTTCGGCGTAAAGCCCTCGAAAGAAATACAACAGGCAGCCAAACAACTTTCCGCAGCAATCATCGAGTCACTTAAATCGGCGATCTAAAGCCACAGAGTTTTTAGCCACCCCCCGCCGTTTTGCAAAGCAAAACGAGACGCAGGGGGCTGCGCAAGGCTACGCAGAGTACACGAAGCCCTTGGCGGAGTCCCGTTGTGACGGGACAGATTTCACTGATTTATAGGCCCCTGGTTTGTTTAAGTAGTCCTCGTTTCCAGCCGACGTAATTATTGAGCAAAACGCGTATTTTAATTGGCGAGATAGACCTGCAACACCCGATAAGCATCACTTCGCAGAAAGGGTAATATATGAAAATCAAATCTCTGTTATTTTACGCAGTTGTGATTACATTCGTCGCTGTCATTAGCTATCACTTTGGCGGCTCAATGCAAGGTAGGAATCCTAATCAGAAATCGCTCCATATTGTTACCGAATCCAATCATTCACCTTGTAATACTATTGATTTATCAAATAAAGAGCAAGGTCCTATTGATACTTCACCGGCAGTTAATGTGCCTATTAAGCCGGAAGCAACCAAACCTCAAAGAACTGTCCGTCAATACATTCCTACGATTACTCCCGATTCGATTATAGACGAACAATGGGCACGGTTACAGAAGGAAACAAGCGACTTAGAATCAAGAATATCACATTTAGATGCCTCGACGGCTTATAAGCAGCAGCAAATGATAGAACTACAAGAGCAATATAATGCTAAAAAAGCCAAAATACAATATGCAAGACAACAATTACTCGCGGTTAAACAGTTAAAAGAGCAGGGTTCTATTGATGAAGAAGAAGCTGTGAGAGCCGCCTGGTATATAGCAGGACTACCACTGGACACCGTTAAAGATATATCACTCCCAAAACCAACACTGGTCCCGGTTCCACCAAATACTCACGGCGTTGTAACCGGGATACTTTTCAGTGAGAAAACCCCTATGGCCGTTATAGACGGGAAAGTAGTCATTGTGGGCCAGAGTATATACGGTGTAAAGGTCATTAAAATTCAGGACAGTTATGTTGAGTTTGATAAATCGGGTATTCGCTGGAGCCAGAGAGTAAATGAACCACCGTCGACCAATTGGCCCAGCAAATAATAACGTTTATGGCAAATATCGATGTAATCGTAAGTTTAATTGTATAAAGGAGAAGCCATGTCAAGTAGAGAAGAAACAAGTGTTTCAATAAAGAAAAACGTCAATGGCACATTTTCCGTTAATATGTTTGGTAAAATATTTTGTGTCGATACAGAAGAAGAAGCAAAAGGACTGCTGATATTGCCGGAGGAATATAACAGCATTTTTCCCAATTCGCCAAAAAGCCCAAACGTTGAAAATATAAAGAAAGTTATATCTGTATGCGACGAATATAAAATAAATTGCTTTGCCGTAAGGAAATTAAAAAATTGGCTTAAAAAACATAACCAATAAACAGGGGTATTGAAGTTTTCATTATCAGATCCACCCACCTAATACTCCTCTTTCTTTTTAATGTCCCCCAATTCGCCAGACGGACGGAAATAAGCATTATTTGAGTGTGCAACCCACCATAAACCTGGATTCCCGCGTTCGCGGGAATGACACTCCTTCGCCCAAGGGGCTTCGGAGGGCAGGCAAATAAAAAATCCTGCCATAAAAAAGCCCCCGAATGAACTCGGGGGCTTAAAAATCCGTGTAATCCGTCCGGCCACAACGGCCCCGTGAAATCCAGAGGATTTCCGGGACTAAAGTCCTCGAAATTGCTTTGCAATTTCTGAGGGGACTCCGCTAAAAGCTTCGTGTAATCCGTGGTTGTGATTAATCTTCTTCTGTTATCCTCATCCCGTAGAATGAACGGGCGACGAAAAACGCTGAGATAACAAAGAAGACGACGGCCAGGACGATGTCAACTTTCCTGCTCAAAACAAGGGCAAGCTCGATAGCCAGAACGCCGAACAGGGTGCTGAACTTGATAATCGGGTTCATCGAGACCGAGGAGGTGTCCTTGAAGGGGTCGCCGACGGTGTCGCCAACAACTGTTGCGGCGTGCAGAGGGGTGCCCTTTTCCCTGAGGTCAACTTCGACGTATTTCTTGGCGTTGTCCCATGCGCCGCCGGCGTTAGCCATAAAGATTGCCTGATAGAGGCCAAACAACGCGATTGAAATCAGGTAACCGATAAAGAAATAGGGGTCAAGGCAGGCAAAGGCGAGTGTGCTGAAGAATACTACCAAAAACAGGTTAATCATACCCTTCTGAGCGAACTTAGTGCAAATCTCGACGACTTTGTTGCTGTCCTCGCTGGATGCCTTGGTCGCACCTTCGAGCTTGATATTGTCCTTGATGAACTTCACGGCGTGATATGCGCCTGTCGATACGGCCTGAGTCGAGGCGGCGGTGAACCAGTAGATAATCGCGCCGCCGGCCATCAAGCCGAGCAGGAACGGCGGGTGCAAAATCGACAGATTAGCCAGTAATTCGGGCTTAAGGCCCTGAGTTAGAATTATGATGATTGAGAAAATCATCGTGGTCGCACCGACAACCGCGGTTCCGATAAGAACGGGCTTTGCGGTCGCTTTGAACGTGTTGCCCGCGCCGTCGGCCTCTTCGAGATAGCCCTTTGCCTTATCGAAGTTCGGCTCGAATCCGAATTCCTTTTTGATGTCCGCCTTGATATTCGGAATAGTTTCAATCAGCGAGAGTTCATAAACGGATTGTGCGTTGTCGGCGACGGGGCCGAACGAGTCAACGGCGATTGTTACAGGCCCCATACTGAGGAAGCCGAACGCCACAAGGCCGAACGCGAAAACCGAAGGAGCAATCATCAACGCATCAAGCCCGACGGTGCTGACGCCATAAGCGATTGCCATTAAACCAAGAATGGTCAGCCCCATCCAGTAGGCGCTGAAATTGCCGGCGCAGAAACCGGCCAGAATTGTCAGGGGAGCGCCGCCCTTGCGGGAGGCATTGACGATATTCTGAACATAAGCCGATTTTACGGCGGTGAACATATTGACTAATTCGGGAATCAAGGCGCCAGCGATTGTGCCGCAGGTGATAATCGAGGCGAATTTCCACCACATTGAGCCGTCGCCTAAGGTCGGGATGACCAGCCAGGAAACCAGATACGTCAGGCCGATTGAGATAAATGAGGTCAGCCAGACCAGCGAAAGCAGCGGCGTCTCGAAATTCATTTTGTCTGCGCCAGCAAAGCGTGCCTTCGCGACGGCGGCATTGAGCCAGTATGAAACAGCACTTGTGATAATCATTATAAGGCGCATCACGAAAATCCAGACAAGAAGCTGAACCTGAACTGCAGGGTCCTTAACGGCAAGCAGTATGAATGTAATCAAAGCGACGCCCGTTACGCCGTAGGTCTCGAAGCCGTCTGCGGTAGGCCCGACCGAGTCGCCTGCGTTGTCGCCGGTGCAATCGGCTATGACGCC
The DNA here is from genome assembly GCA_049509315.1 of Sedimentisphaerales bacterium. Lineage (GTDB taxonomy): Bacteria > Planctomycetota > Phycisphaerae > Sedimentisphaerales > Anaerobacaceae > Fen-1362. Next base: position 11,232 of record JBELAA010000009.1, read on the forward strand.
CGGGTTGCGTGCGTCATCTTCCTTGATATTGAAGACGATTTTCATAAGGTCGGAGCCGATGTCGGCGATTTTGGTAAACACGCCGCCGGCGATTCTCAATACCGACGCTCCCAACGATTCGCCGATAGCAAAACCGATAAAGCACGGCCCGGCGTAATCCTTGGGAATGAAAAGCAGAATACAAAGCATCACAAAAAGCTCAATGCTCACCAGCAGCATCCCGATACTCATACCGGACTTGAGCGGAATTTCGTAAACGGGGAAAGGTTTGCCCTGTAGGGAGCTAAAGGCCGAGCGTGAGTTAGCAAAGGTATTGATTCTCATACCGAACCAGGCGACGGTGTAGCTGCCCATAATGCCAATCAAGCTGCATGCCAGAATAATCGCGACCTTTGAGCCGTCCATTTTCCGCAGGCCGTTGAAATAAACCGCGATGATTATACCGACGAGAATCCACAGGATGATAATGAACTTGCCCTGCGTCAGAAGATACGTCTTGCAGGTGCCGTAAATCAGCTCAGATATTTCGAGCATCGACTTGTGCACCTTCATTTGTTTAATTCGGTTGTATTGCACGACGCCGAAAACAATACCGAAGGCACATATAACCAGCCCCCATACCAGCAGCGACCAGCCGTCGACCCTGTCGCCGAAAAACTTGACCGACCTGAGGTCCGGCAAAATCAGTTCCGCTTCGCTGGCCAGCACCGATGTAGCACTGAATAACAGCGTAAACATACCCGCCAAGGCAATCCGCATTGGCGTCAGGATTCTATTTTCACGCCTCGTTTCCACTTTTTTCTCCTTAAAATTTTCAAGTAATAAGCTTATACATCCCTGCAAACTTAAAAATTGCAAGTCTAACCAAATATGCGGTTTATGCAAGTTTTTTTACGCGAATACCGCCGGTTTGTTTCGGGGCGAGCCGCCCTGCGATACTTGTTACAGCTAATTTATTTTTCGCGTTATAACGGGAGTACGGGCATAGCTTTGCCACAACACCTCAATGGTCTTGGCGTCAATTTTGCCGTCGTAAACAATCATTCGATAACGCAGGGTATATTCCTTTTGCGGCTCGATTGACCAACCCTCGATTCTAATCGGGCAAAAATTAAAAAATATCGCGCCGTTGCCGTCGTTAACGTCGGGAGGCCATAGCCGTATTGGTTCGGGGTGTTTGCGGTTCGCGGGATGACTGAAAAATACGATGCCGCTGGTATTGTTACTGTCGCCAAAGGAGCCGCTAATGTCGCACCACCGTGCACAGTTGCCGTCGGCGTCTTTTCGCGTTTTGCCTTCTGAGGTCAGCACTGCGCTGTTATCCCTGTTCCATTTTTCAGTCGCTCGATACCCGATACCGCCGCCGTAACGATAATCGTCGAGATTGATAGGTGTTTCCAGCGCGTCGTTTATAATGCTTGTGTAATCGATGAGCCAGACGAGTTTACCATTTACCTTGCCGGCGTATGCCCGCACGTCTGATACTTCGTTCATAGCGACTTTTGGGTGGGGCTTGAGGACAACGTGCTCCTGTCGCACTTTGTAGCCGGCGTAAACCGGGCCTGAGACCGTTGAAAGCACACCGGCAAAGCGGACGGTTCCATCGCCCTTGGCAAGATTCCAGAAATCGACTTCCTTACCCTCGACCTGCGTTTTGGTCCAGGGGTTCCAGATGCCGTAATGATGATAGTGGTCGGGGGGCTGAATGCAGGTCATAATATTGCCGGCGGGCGACCACAGGGGATGTATAAAACCGCTGCGTCGGTAAAGAGGGCTTACGCCGTTAGGGACGTCGTGAATGGCTGTGTAGTAACTGAGGATGTTTTTCCCCTCACGGCCAAGTGTAATTGTATTGGCATCAATCGATACAGTCATCGGCGATTGCGACGCCCGTGCGTTTTCAAAAGCGATTTCATAAGTAACCTCGGTGTTAGCCGACACAGGGGTATCGAGCATAAACCAGAGCCGGGCAGTGTGGCCGGTTTCGAGCTGACAGGGAATGGGGCTTTTGGCTGCGGAATCCAGCCGATATAAAGCAATCCGCTGTGTGTCAGTATTGAAATTGACGTCCTCAAGGTCGATATATAACGGCGTGGATGCGACTAAGGGACTATCGGTTTTTAATATGTATTTGCAAGACCTGTCCTCGGCTGAAACTATTGAGCAGAGCATTAAAACAAATAACAATCTAACCCATTTCTTCTGTGAATCCATTTTGGCCTCACTTCCCTTTTTGACTTTTCATTTGTGTAATTGAAACGCAAGCCGACGCTATTTTATATCAAATCACGTCTGCTGAACAGCCAGCCGAGGACAAAAGTTAATCCTGTGCCTATGACTATCAGCCAGCTCCAGGCGAGATTTATGTATCCCGCGTGCGAAAGCAGCAAAAGCACAGTCATACAGGCGGCGCTGATAATCATCGCGGCAATATTGCCGAGGTTCGATTTGCGTTTTGTAAGCACACCAAGCAGGAAAACGCCCAGGGTGGCGCCGCCGGTCAGGGAAATTATCTCGAAAGCAAACCACAGAACATTGACCACCGGCTCACAGGCAAAAGCAATAATCGCCAGAATCAGGCCAAACGCAATTACCCCTATTCGCGAAATAAGCAGGTAATGCTTTTCTGAAGCGGACTTCCTTATAAGCGGTCGGTATATATCGGTTACGAACGATGACGACAGCGAGCTTAACGGCGAATCGATACTGGCCAATACTACAGCCGAAAGCATCAGTCCCTTTAGGCCGGCGGGCAAGTAATTTGATACAAAATGCGAGAAAATCTCCTTCGCTTTTTCCGGCCTTGCGAAACCGGGATTTTGGCTGTAAAAAACGTAAAGCAGCGTGCCGATTCCAAGATACAGGCACAAGATTGGCAGTCCGGCGATTATGGTCGAGATGATTGTCCGCTGGCTTGCCCGCCTGGTTTTGACGGTAAGTAATCGCTGCACTAATTCCTGGTCGGTTCCGAAAATGGCAAGGCCGACAAAAAACGCGTTGGCGGTTCCTGCCCAGAAAGTCGTTGGGTTATTGAGATTGAAATCGAAATTGAAAACACTCAGCCGGCCTGCATCGCCTGCGATTTGCCAGACGGCTGGTAACCCGCCCTGAATCCTCGAAAACAGGTAAATAAATAACGCCCCCCCTGCCAGAAAGAACACAAGCGTTTGATACGCCCCCGCCCAGACCACCGCTTTTATGCCGCCAAAAGCAATAAAAGCGATACTCACGATTGTAAAAACCAAAATCGTCTGCGCCAGCGACCAGCCGAGGATTATTCCAACACCCAGACAGGCGGCGTATAATCGCACGCCTGAGGCAATCAGGCGAGTGATAAAAAAGAAGATTGAGCCGGCATACTGGGTTTCGGGGCCGAAACGGTATTTGAGAAATTCGTAAATGCTTGTGCAGTTATATTTGTAAAAAACCGGAATGAAAAGGAACGCCACGAGGATTCGCGCCGCCGCTGAGCCGAAAAAAAACTGCAAATATTGCCAGTTCTCGCTATAGGCCGTCGCGGGGACGCCGATAATTGTTAAGGCGCTCACCTCGGTTGCGACAAAAGACAGGCAGGCGACAATTGAGGGAACCTTTCTGCCGCCCACAAAATAATCACTCGTGTCCTTTTCTTCCCGCCCGAAAATGTATGAAATGACAAAAAGCAGTGCAACCGCAAGGCCTGGTATTATCAAATCAATCATCGCCGTTCCTTAATGGCGTTTCTCAATGATTGGCCGCAATCGTCGAGAATTGCAATGGCTTGCGGCAGGTCAGCTTTGCGAAAGTGCATAACGATTGCGGGCTTGACTTTGCCCTTTGCATAGGCGAGCAGTTTAACGGCTTTTGCTTTTGAAAGCCCCGTCATTTGCGAAACAATCCGCTGCGACCTGTCGCGTAATTTATTATTTGTCGCATTGAGGTCAACCATCAGGTTCCCGTAAACCTTGCCCATTTTAATCATCGCCGTCGTGGTGAGCATATTTAGCACGAGCTTTGTCGCGGTGCCCGCCTTCATACGGGTTGAGCCGGTGATAACCTCAGGACCGACGACGGGGTTAATTACAATATCAGCGGGTGCATTCATAACAGCCTGCGGCGAACAAGTAATAAAAATCGTCCCGGCCCCCACTTTTTTGGCCTGCTTCAATGCCCCCCGCACGTATGGCGTCAGGCCGCAAGCGGCAATACCCACAACCACGTCCTTGCTGCATACTCGACGTTTTGTAATCGCCCTGGCCCCGTCATTGGCAATATCCTCAGCGCCCTCTACCGCCCTTACTAACGCACGTTTCCCGCCCGCGATAATACCCTGCACGAGCATCGGCTTAACGCCAAAAGTCGGCGGACATTCTGAGGCATCGAGCACGCCTAACCGGCCGCTTGTGCCTGCGCCGACGTAAAACAACCTGCCCCCCTTTTGAAAACGCTCCACAATCATATCGACGCCGGCGGCAATTTTCAGGCGCTCTTTGCCAACAGCCGGCGCGACCAGTATATCCTCGGCGTTGATAAGCTCAACTATTTCACGCGTTGACAGCCGGTCGATTGATTTGCTGCGGGGATTACTGTGCTCTGTAATTGGTAACTGGTTTCGTTCTCTCATTATGCGGGTATTATCTTTCCTAATATCAATGCTTGTTTTGCTCCTGTGGCGGCGGGAATATTATTTGTTATGCCTCTAATTGTCGCAAACGCCAGTATAGCAAACGAAATTGCTTCTCTGGCGTCGCAATCGATACCAAAATCGTCGCTGAGCATAATCTTGCTTTCGCCAAGCTGCTGTCGTAACATTTTGACTAAAGTCGTGTTATGAGCGCCGCCGCCTGCCAATACTATTTCATCGGGCATTTGGGGCAAAAACCTTCGATACGCCTGCGCGATACTGACGGCGGTAAAGGCAGTAACGGTTGCGACAATATTTTCATAAGGTAACGCTTTTTTCGCAACCTTGCGATAAAACGCTTCACAATATTGTTGTCCGAATTCCTCCCTGCCGGTCGATTTTGGCGGGCGTTTTTTGAAAAACGGGTGTTTCAGCATATTATTTAAGATTGTATTATCGACTGCGCCCTTGGCCGCGAGTTTGCCGCCCTTGTCGTAATTTTGTCTGCCCTTACTCAAAATCGAGACGATGGCGTCGATGAGCATATTGCCGGGGCCGGTATCGAAAGCGATTATATCATCTGGCTGACAATTCGCAGGCAGATAAGTTACGTTGGCGATGCCGCCAATATTTTGAATTGCACGATTACACCTTTTGTCGCGAAATAGGAAATAATCAGCGAAAGGCACCAACGGCGCACCCTGCCCGCCTGCGGCCATATCTCTCGGCCTGAAATCAGCGACCGTTGTGATTCCCGTCCGCTGGGCGATTATCGACGGTTCGCTTATTTGCAGGGTCGAGCGAATTGTCTTGTTGCCGAATCGTCTGCCTTTAGGGTTGTGATAAATCGTCTGGCCGTGCGAACCAATCAAATCAATCGAGTCGAGCGATATTTTGCTACTCTTGCATAACTTGATAACCGATTCCGCGAAAACCTCACCTAATACAAAATTGAAATGGCAGACGTCAGCTACCGCAGACGATTGCTCGCTGCAAAGCTGAAGGACGTTTCTACGCAATTCCTGGGAATAAGGGAACGTGTCAAATGCCAATACCTTGACCTTATCAGCATCAATATCAATAACAGCAACATCGACGCCATCAGCTGACGTTCCCGACATCAGCCCCGCGACACGTATTTTCGATTTCTGCGAAAGCTCAGCTATATGGTTTTTCGCTTTCATTGCGTCCCTGTTATTGACCAGCCAGTTTCGATAATTCCATTTCGGCCCCGTGAAACAGTAACAGGTTATCATACAGGCGGGAAAACTTGTTGCGAGCTAACCAAAGTTCCTCAAAATCTCGTCCGGCATCCCGCATTTGCTCACTCAGTCGTTGCAACTGCGACTTTTTAACATTTTGGCCTGCTCGTAAGCCCTTTGCCGCAAGTGTCCTTTCGCAAGCAAGACAATCCAGCCGTGCCGCAAGTTTCAATTCCCGTAATGCCAATTGTTCAAAATTACCCGCCGAACCCAAATCAGCCGGCCAAATGTTTTCGTCCGACAATTGAGCCAGTATTTGGCGCAAACCTGATTCACTCATTTCATCAATCGGGCTTCGTGTCGGCGGCGTACTGTGCAAAATCGGTTCAAAAAGCGAGTGAAACAGCAACGACGCATTAGGTATGGTCTGGCCACAGGTAATATAAGTGCTGCCAAGTAAACGCATCGCCTCAGCCATCCGGTTATCGCGCTGACCAAAAGCGCTACCGCAAAAATTCTCGGTAAATTTTGCGTTATCGACCGCTTTACCATTCCAGGAATTGGCCGCAGCGTGGGCAAAGCCGTGCAAACTGACGCCTAATAAATTACGATGACCGTTATCGCCCCAGTCGGTATTGAGCAACCCCTCGGCATTACACTTACGCCCCTCGGCTGCAAAATTGGTTACGTTACCCATTGAATTAACCAATCGCGTCCCGTGCGTAAGCCAACTGCTCGTCCCGGGGCAAACCATCACCGGCAATCCGGCATTCGCTATTTCGCCCGTTCTTGCGATATTAGCCCCATCCTGTTCATATTCCCAGTTCAACAGCACAATATCGCGGGGCAACTCCCCTAATAATTCCTGGTGTTTCAATATGATATCAGCCCAGGCGTTCATACGTTTACCGTGCTTTTGGCAAAGCCCGTAAATTTTCAGCAGGAAATCAAGATAAACCCGCCCCGCGCCTACTCGCTGTGCTTGCTCACTGCTTCTGCCTTTACCGAGTTCCCAGGTCTCGTCGCAGCAAACGTTAAAATCGTCCGCATCAAAAAGCGGCACAAATTCACTGTATAGCTCCTCGATAAGCTGTATTGAGCCGCGGTCGATGGGGCAAAGTGTGGTGCCACCCGGAAAACCACGAAATCCCGGCATTTCACCTAAATGCTGGTATTTCGGCAACGTCAGAATCTTCTCAAGATGCCCGAAACTCGCCAACGAGCCGACTAACCGGATATGATGTCTGCGACAATGCTCCTGAAAATCAAGAATCTCATCGGGCGTAAAGGGGCTGTAACCCTTGCCGATACTGGAGTGCTTTTTGAAAGTAAATACGTTTTCAATGTAAAGCTGAATCTCGTTGATTTTCCAGTGCGAAAGCCACGTTGCCAGTTCCTTTAGCGTCTCAAGCTTAGGCACCTTACCCCGCGAGCAATCCAGATATACGCCTCGCCTGCGAAAATCCGGCTCATCCTCAACTTCACACACAGGCAGGTTTCCCTCGCCCCCCGCTATTAAATCCCGCAGGGTCTGCATCGCATAATACTCACCCGCGTCTGTCTTCGCGAATACCTCGATTTCTTCCTGAGTGATGTTAAGCCGATAGCCCTCAGGATTGCCAATACTTGCATCGCGATGTGTTTTTAATGACGCCCCCCACTCACGCCTGTCGGGCAAGCGAAAAAATCCCTTTCCCAACCTAACCTTCTTCACCGGCACAACTAATCCGGCAAAATAACTTTCATCCCTGATAGTCATAACGCCAAGTATAACAATTTAACTTAAAACTTAAAGTTTCAAGCGTAAAACCACAACGCAAATCCGCCTGCGGCGGATAAAGCTGTCAGCTTTAAGATTTGGTTTTGGGCTTTAAATTTTACACTTTTGGTTATGTTCCCGGCAGCGGGTCTTTCTTCCTATACACCATTCCTTGAAAAACCGCGATTACCTCCCCCGCCTCGTTTTTAACATCGATAGTGTATGAAGCTAATTTCGGATTGCAGGCGATTTCCCTTCCCTCGGCAATCAGCGTTGTGCCGACGGGGGATGCCTTGATAAACGAAATAGAGGCATTGATTGCAACCGCCACCGTCCCGTGCGAATTTGACGCCGCGGCGAAAACAAGGTCAGCTAAGGTAAATACCGCCCCGCCGTGAACGATATCGACGCCGTTCAAATGCTGCGGCCCAACCGTCATTTTGGCTTTGGCTTTCCCCGGCGACACCTCCAATAACTCAATCCCCGCCATTTCCGCGAACTTGTCTCGCTTGAAAAATTCTCTAATCTTATCCATTTATCGTCATCTCCATATTACTCTTATACCGTTTTGCCACAGAGGAGTATATTTTAGCCACAGAGCGGCTGTGTTTGAAATCAAATATTTTTTAAGATTTTTTCGGGATGCCATAAGGTCTGATTCCGAATCATAGTATTAAATATCTTATTGAAGTAAAAGCAAGAAGCGAACTTGAACCAACCATTGACCAAGAAGTCGAAGAAAAAGCAAAATCAGCAATACGTTGGTGTAAGACAGCTTCTGAAATTGACAAGGGTTATAAATGGGAATACAAATTAATCCCGGATGACATTATAATTAAGACAAATACTTTTAATTTTATAATCAGCCAAGCAGTAAATGTTATAGTTTAACTTTGAAAATTATTTTCTATGAGATCCATATATCGCAATAAAAAGAGCGGGGATTTGTTCGCAATCGAGACGGACGAGAAGGGGACAGTTTTGTCAACGAGCGGGCCGTTATTGTTCAAGGAACTTGACCCGAAGGTGCTGGATTATGATGATTACTGGAATATGGATGTTTCGGCCAACATAGAGGATTTTGAACGGCTTAGCAAAGACGACTATCTTGAAATCCTTTATAAAAATGGGTTTGTGCGGGAAAGCTCGCAGAAGCGATGGTTTTGACGCCCCGAAAATCGGGACTCCGCTTCGCTACGCTTTTCCCTATGGGAAAAATGACCTCCGCAACATTTTTTATCGAAGCGATAAAAAATACGACGCGAAGGCTAATCGATAAGAATGAAGAGAGATTGCTTCGCTCGCGCTCTCGCCGCGAGAGCAATGACGGAGGACGGATTATCAGGTTTCGAGGGAGGTAAGGCCTTTGCGGATGGCGTATTTAGTCAGCTCGGCAATGGTGTGGATGTCGAGCTTACTCATAATCTGCCTGCGGTGTGTCTCGACAGTTTTAACGCTGATGTGGAGCTTCTGTGCGATTTGTTTGGTGGAATTGCCCTCGGCCATAAGCTGAAGGACCTCGCGTTCCCTGTTACTGATGGCCTCCTGGCCTGTGAAATCCGACTTTGTGAGGCGATGAATATAATCATCAAC
>JBELAA010000090.1:0-8580 GCA_049509315.1 Sedimentisphaerales bacterium
CAGGATTTGAACCGGACAAGCAAAACGCATTTCGTAACCGTCCGGTTCGGCAACGTCCTGGGCTCGGAGGGGTCGGTCGTCCCGATTTTCAAAAAACAAATTGCCAATGGCGGCCCCGTAACCGTAACGCATCCCGAAATGAAACGATATTTTATGACCATCCCCGAAGCCAGCCAGCTTGTGCTGCAGGCGGCCTCGATGGGCAAGGGCGGCGAGATTTTCCTGCTCGATATGGGTGAACCCGTAAAAATCGTTGACCTGGCGAGGGAACTTATTACACTTAGCGGCTTTCGTCCCGGCGAGGATATCGAAATCGCGTTTACCGGCTTGCGCCCCGGCGAGAAACTTTTCGAGGAGCTGTCGATAAAGGGCGAGGATATGCAGGAAACGCACCATCCTAAAATCGGGATATGGAAAAATATCCCGATGGATAGAGTTCACCTTCGGCGGCAAATCGACCAGCTCGTCGAGCTTGCCAAAATCGGCGACCACGCCGCCATAACAGGCAAAATCAAAGAGCTTGTCCCCGAATACATCGGCAACAATAATAATCACTCCAGCGATTAAAAACTCATTTTACCCACACCCCTTGCAATCTTTATTTAATCCGGAATTTGCGGCTCATACCTCCGCTTGGTTCGAACGAACCTTCTTTACAGGCACAAAAGCGGATTTTTACGTTTTTCAGTGTCAAAAAGGGCATTCTTGTTCAAGATGATATTGACAAAATACGCTTTATGCTGTATAATTATTTAATTAAAAATCACATTTGAAAGACATTAAAGGACGGATAAGGCGATTCATGTAACCATCTTATTTTCGGGGGTGTCAATATGAGCATATGCAGAGTTGTTCTTCATTCATTAGCGGTCCTTTTCTTTTTTAAATGGTTTAATACCCCCCAAGCGCAATCCATCAGGACCTGCAAAGATGTCATTTAAAATATTATTTTTGGTTTTTTCCCCTGTCTTGTTAATTAATGCAAGCCTCTTGGCTGACGACGCTAATGTTGTAGAAACTGATTATTATCGTGCCTTTGTTAATACGGACGGCTCATTAAATATTGTCGAGAAAAGCACCGGTGTCTCCATCTTGAGTAATTCTCCCTTATTCTATTTTGACTATGGAGAAACGAACTGCACACCCACGATAATAACAGTCCCTAATGCTTCTTTCGAAATAGATGATAATAATGACGGTATCCCCGACGGCTGGTCCATTGACGAATCCTATATCCGGATTTCCTCTGAAAAAACCTCAAGCGGCGGCAAATCATTAAAATTCGACGCCGCTATCCCTGATACACAAAACAGGATAGTTTATTCTCCGCTTTTGACCGTGTCGCAGGGCGCTCAATATACAATCAGTATCGACTCATATATAAGCAGCTTTACTACCGGGTCAGTCCAGGTCCTCGTATATTATTACGCATCTGCCGATGGCTCAGGAACAGCTAAGACGGGTGCAAGGTACGTAATCCAGACAACGGCTTATAATTCCTGGGTTACAAACATGGTTACCTGGAGACCGCCGGCAAACGCCGGTTCTTTCAAGATAATTTTCTATATGTCAAGCTCAACCGTAGCCACTGTTTATTTCGACAATCTCAAGGTCACTGAAAAAGATTTCCTATATACGTTCCAACACAACCCCATATCGCACAATTTGCTCGTTAATGGAAATGATACGACAATTACCGCCTCCGATGATACAAATCCATATGTAACGGTAAATTACACATATAAGATGAATAACCATTCACCTTACATAGATTATTCCGTTGCCTTACAATACAAACAGGATATCCTTGTCAGTGAAGAAAGATGCGACTTTAACGTTCCAGACCTCAACGCCCGTGTAATGACGAGGGACTTTGCGTTAATTCCTTTTCAATCCCCAAATACTTATAATTCGGATACTTACACGCCCAGGATTGTGGAATTCGATAACGGCTTGTCGTTTCCGGGCTCAGATACGATGGAATCAATGCGGTTAACACGCACCGCGAGCAGCAGTTACCTGATAAACTTTTATCTCGATTACACAAACAATCACCCGCATTTTTACTATCCAAAACACAGCAACTCGGTCGTATATACAAATGAAACTATAAGAAAAGCCGGTTATTCATACACTGCCTCTGTTACCTTTGCCGTCGATACAAACACAACGCTGTCTTATCTGGTAAAAACAAGACAGCCCTATGGCTATGACGCACTATTAACTCTTTCTAATCATGCTGACAACGAAACGCTGGACCGGAATAAAGCCGTCGCTTACGGCACCAGCGACGAATCCGATCCGAATTACGGCTCAAAAGGAATCGTTGGCAGGGGGATTGGTTGGACTAAATCGGTTTTTGTTTCAGGCGCAAGCCCCTATGCCAGTCTTGCCGACGTGAACTTTAAAGCATTTACGGACCGGTTGTATGAGGACGGCGTCGAAATAATCGGCCATTCCATTACACCTGACACCGACAGCAGACCAGTTGTTTCCTCGGGCCTCGAAACACTTTCACAATATCATGCCAGAGATTGGATCGACCATGGCGCAGGTGGTGGAACAAACAATTGGGAAGATCTCGCCTCTCAGGGCGCAATTAAAGGAGACAATAATTATATATTAGACCTGCTCGAACAATATAATTATCAATACGCCTGGTCATCCTTTGATGTTGGTACGACCGATTATGCCCTTAATATGCTTGTCCTGGATTCTCCCTCACGCATTGTGCACTTGTTTTGTTATAACAATCAGATAGATAACAATATCGAAGACAATAAAAGGATCTATCTCTGGTCAACTGAAAACACGGGCAAACATCCCGAGGACTTCTATACAATCGACAGGGTCGACGCTTTAATCAGTGAAAGAGGGGTTCATATCGGCCACGAATACCTCGGTTATAGTGCACTTGAAAATCATGCATGGTATAACGCCGGCAATAATGTAAAAATTACTCCTGTCTTCGATTCCGAACTGGAATATATCGCCCAAAAGCGGTCTGAAGACCTCATCTGGTCGCCTACCGTAGCGAATATGGGAGATTACCTGGTTACTTTGAAAGATATAATTATTACATACCTTGCTGACGGCGATGTAAAAATTACCAATAACAGCTCTGTACCCCTGACAGGTGTGACCTTATTGGCACAGAACAGTATCAAATCAGTCAAAATCAATGACTATAACCTGGTTTCCTTTGGCGGCTTTTACGGCGACAAGGAAATAGTCCTGCCGACCTTAGAACATGGCGAGGCAGTCGAATTAGCAATCAGCTACGGCCAGAAAGACGCACTTACCCCGGTTATCGAGTCAACCGATACCGGCAAAAAGAAGGTTAATGAAATTACTGCCTTTTGGGACGAGCCGAACAAGACCTTGACTATGACGGCCGAGGCACGAGACGGAAATTATTCCTTTACTGCCTCTATGCCAGCTATACCGCCCCGCTTCAACAGAATTTTTACCGTCAAAGACGTTACACTTGATAGTATCATCGGTCAGTATGTAGCATCCGTATCCGGGACGATTAATTTCACCGTCCCGCTTGGCTCTTTTGTGCATAAATTTCAAATAATTGAAACCTCGCCGGTAACTTTAATCGCGAGCGTCGCCTCTATTGATGATTTTAACACCTACGGCAATGACAACCAATTGGAATCCGTCTGGATGCCTTTAAATATATCTGTCCACCTCAACACAGACACTAATTATGTCTATAACGGCAATCAGTCAATGCAGTGCTCATATCAAAGTGGATCCGAGGTCAGGGTGAATACCGATAATTTACCCTACCAGGTAAAATCGGACTGGACTTTCGCTGGCGCTAAGGGATTAGAATTATCTTTTTACGGCAACTCATCCAACTCAATCCTGCCTATATATGTAAAATTAAGCGACGGCATTAACGAAAGAATGGTGGCATACGGTTTATACGGTGAAGACCTCAATGACCTGCGTGTCCCGCAGTGGCACAGATGGATTATCAATACAAGGGATTTCAATACCGCGGGCGTGGACCTTATGAATGTTAAATATATGTATATCGGTTTCGGAAGCGGGACAGGCTCAGGTTCACTATACTTTGCCGATATCCGGTTGTGTAAGCCGGAAAGTTGCTTGCTCTCTATGCGTTCGGCCGATTTTGCCCGGCTTGACTTCGCCCCAGCCGGCAACCCCTGCGGCGACTGCGTTATAGATTTTCAGGAGCTTGATATAATAGCACAGGGCTGGCTGACAACTCCACCCCTTGATGCTAATGCCGACTTGAACGGCGATGGAATAATCAATTTCAAGGATTTTGCTATTTTTGCAAGTATGTGGCTTCAGACGGATTTATAACCCTGTTTATAATTCATAGAAAATAAAAAGGGCCAGCTAAATGCCAGCCCTTTCGTTTTTCAGAATTATCACTTCTGATTTTAGACGTCCGTATCCGGCTGGTCCATTTCACGTGGATGAGCGGCAGTGTAAACATCCTTTAGCTTTTTGGTCGTCAGGTGGGTGTAAATCTGGGTAGTCGAAAGCGACTGATGGCCTAACAGTTCCTGGACGCTTCGCAGGTCGGCGCCGCGGTTGAGCATATGGGTTGCGAAACTGTGCCGAAGCGTATGCGGACTTATTGAGGGGTCGAGCCCGGCTATTTTCAGGTATTTATCCATTTTCCGGCGGACGCTGCGGGTGCTGAGACGCCTACCGTGCTTGTTGACAAACAGGACTTTGCTGTCGAAGTTGCCGTTTAGCTGGGCGCGTTTATTTCTGAATTCCATATAGTGCTGGATGATTTGCAAAACCGAGGAGCTGATTGGGCAGATTCTTTCCTTCTTGCCTTTACCCCTGATATGGACGACCTCGCCTAAGAAATCAACATCGTCGAGGTTCAGCGCCACAAGCTCGCTGACCCTCATTCCGGTTGAGTATAGCGTTTCCATAATAGCCCTGTCGCGAGCACCCAGCCAGGAATCGGTCGGCGGCGTTTCCAGCAGGCGTTTGATTTCCTCGTATTCGAGGAACTTTGGCAGGCGCTTTTCCTGCTTCGGCGTGCGGATTCCGACGACGGGGTTCGAGCTTATACGGTTCCTTTTAACAAGGAACTTATAGAAGCTGCGAAGCGTCGCAAGCTTTCTTGCAATGGTGGCCTTGGAATACTGCTTATCGTTAAGGCCCGCCATATATCCCCGTATCGAGTTGACATCGGCCGATGAAAGCATCCGGTCAACGTCAACTTTCGGCTGGGTGGCAACCGCCGTCGCCGTGCCTGCATCACCTGAGCCGGGAACGTCGCCGTCGGCGTGGCCGGCGTCGGCGCCTCCGGTTATAAATTCCCCGAACTGAAGCAGGTCAACACCGTAGCATTTTGCCGTGTGCGGGCTGAAACGTTTCTCGAACTGCAAGTAGTTGAGAAAATCCTGGATAATTGAGCTGTCTTCCATAATTTATCTACCTGTTACATCAGTAAAATTTTGGAGTCCCTTTCCTGCGGGACCCATCCGGGTTTAGTGTCTCGCTTTTACGTTATCGCCGATAAGCTCGTCGGCCTGTCCGATGAGCGATTGAGTAAGTTTGAAGCTGACGACCGCGGCATCGAACCAGTCGAAATCCGTCCTGCCGCTTTGTGCCTGCTCGACCAGGACATCGAGGAGCTTGTCCTCGCAGCCGTGTTCATAGCGGAATATGAATTTCTGTCTGCCTTTTTTGAGAACGAGCTGTTTTTTAACTCTGCCCATATTCCTAAACCAGAGGCGATAATTCCACCACAGGCGGATAAAATCGTTAATGACAAAAACTCCACACTGCTTTTATCGGCCAATATGCCTGCGGTCTTTAACCCGTCAGATAATAAATAGACGGATTTTGTATGTTTTACTTTCCGGTTTGACGTATGGGGTAATTTCGGTTAGCGGACTTTAAAGAAGGTTTGTCCCGCTTTGGTTTCGCGGTGAATCTCGCCCTGCTTTTCGAGCGTCTCGAGGGAGCTCATCGCATCGGCGGCGCTTAGCCCCAGCGCCGAGCACAGGTCGTTAAGTGAGCAGGGTCTGCGTTTCAGTATTGATAACAGTGTTTGGGTGATTGCGTCGGTTGCTTTGCCGCATCTGCCTGAAACGAAATCGGCGATTACCTCGCATTTGGGGCCGAGCCGGCGGGCGAACAATACCAGTTTTTCGGCGGAAACCTTTTCGACTCCCGGCTCGGCGGTCGGGCGGACGGCTGTATTGAGGTGGACCTTGTCGGGACGAATTCGATTTATCGCCTCGGCAAGTTTGGCAATTTGCGGGCTTTCAGTATTGAAACGCTCGATTAAGAAAACCTCCAGCCAAATCAGACCCCTGTATTGCCTCCTTAATTCGCATAGCCCCTCGACCAGTCGGTCAAACGTTATCTCCTCGACTGGCCGATTGACCTTATCGAAAGTTGCCTCGTCGCCGGCGTCCAATGAGGGCAAAATCACGTCCGCGCCGGCACAATCCGCCCTGACCTGGGGAATATAAAAAAGGGTCCCGTTGGTAAGCAGGGCTACGGGTATCTTAGTCATTTTTTTTATACCCTCAATCAGCCGGCCGATACCGCTGTGTAAGGTTGGCTCACCTGAACCCCCTATTGTTATGTAATCGGCCTGTAAGCCGGCGTCGATGGACTGTTTAAGCTCAGCCAGCACGTCATCTACTGGAACATATTCCTTCCGCTGGATGGTTTTACAGGTGGTTTTTCCCAACTGGCAGTAAATGCAGTCCAAAGTGCAGGTCTTAAAAGGGATTATATCGACGCCCAAGCTGCGTCCCAGGCGGCGGGACGGCACCGGCCCATATAGGTATTTACCCTGCTTAGCCACGTTTTTACTCGTTAACGATTTCGAAAATTTTCCCGCAGGCGACCAACAAGTCCTTGACCCACTCGATGGGCATTATTGTAGCGGCGTCTGATTTTGATTTTTCGGGTCGCGTGTGGACTTCTATAAACAGCCCGTTTGCGCCCGCGGCGATGGCAGCTTTGGCGAGGATGGGGGCAAGTTGACGATTGCCGCCGCTCATATTGCCCAAGCCGCCGGGCTGCTGGGTGCTGTGCGTCGCGTCAAAAACAACGGGGCAGCCAAGTTGCTTCATAGCTGATATGGCCGTCATATCGTTGACTAAACGGTTGTAGCCGAAAAACGTCCCACGCTCGGTAAGCAGGATTTTGTCGTTGCCGCTGTGCCTGATTTTCTCGACCACGTTTTTCATTTCTTCCGGCGACAGGAACTGGCCCTTCTTGACGTTAACGGGCTTGCCGGTCTCGGCGCAGGCGATAAGCAAATCGGTCTGCCTGCACAAAAAGGCGGGCACCTGTAAACAATCCGCAACACTTTCGATTATTTCGGCCTGCTCGGGAAGGTGAACATCGGTCATAACGGGCAATTTAGTTTGTTGTCGCACTGCGTCGAGAATATCGAGTCCCTTTTCAAGACCCGGCCCGCGGTAACTATCAATGCTGCTGCGGTTGGCCTTGTCGAAGCTGGCCTTGTAAATAATGCCGATACCCGTCCGCTGCGAAATTTCCGCCAGGCGCCTGGCGATATCGAGACAGGTTTGTTTTGTCTCAATAACGCAGGGCCCCGCCATTACGAACATCGGGGCATTAAGCCCGACCTCGACCGAACCTATTTTGAAGTTTTTTGTTTTCATATTAGCCAATCATTATCGACGACGGACGATAAATTGTCAAAACCTATCGCAGCGCCCTTAAAATCTGTCTCCTTATGCCGGCGGGTCTGCTTCCCGGCAGCACCATAACCCTGACCGCGTTTGGAATAACGTTTATCTCGACGGGGACCGCGGGACCCGGGTCGCCGTCTATTTCGGTTGGTAAATCTGGATTGTCGGAGCTGACTTTTATTTGTTTTCCCTGTGTATAAATCACGTCCTGGCAGCGGGTGTGCTGGTCTAAAACCGTCATTGCCGAATGCTTGACTAAGTGCAGCCGGCTGTCGCATCTAAAAATGCAGATATCGAGCAGGCCGTCGCTGAAATCTGCACGGTCGAGAATGTTAAGCCCCAGCGCGTATCTCGAAATATTGCCAATGAAAACAAGCCCCCTGCCGTCGAAAATTTCAACGCCATCGACCTCAACTTTCATCGAATCGAACCGGTATCGCCAGAACGTCCGCCACAGCGGCCAAAAGTAATCGAAATAGTTAATATGTCCCGTGCGTTTCCGGCTCACGCCTTTTACAACCTCGCCGTCAAAACCGAAACCGGCTATCGAGGTAAAGCACCTGCCGTTTGCGTTTCCCAAATCCAGAGGCCGCGTAAAATATGATTCGAACGTCGCGGTCAGCGTTTTCAGTGATTTATCAAGGCCAAGCTCATTGGCCAACAGGTTTTCAGTTCCGCCGGGGACAATCAATAGCGCCTTGTTGCTGCCTTCCAGTCCGTGCGCTACCTCCCTGATTGTCCCGTCGCCCCCCACAGCAACAACCATCGCACAATCCGCTTCCTGTGCCGCCTTAGTGGCAAGCTCGCAGGCGTGCTCTAACGAACGGGTAATATTTGTCCGGACGTCGTAACCCCTGTCCAGCAGATACTCCTCGAATCGCCATCCCGG
>JBELAA010000091.1:0-17934 GCA_049509315.1 Sedimentisphaerales bacterium
TGGAAATGGTTTGCGAAAGGACGATGCCTTCCTTTTCGTTCCTGGCGATGTAACAGGCCGCCAGCAGGCCGTAACCGGTGGATCTGCTGATTTTCATTTCATACTCCTTACAAAACCAAATTAAATGCTAATAAATTTTATCGTGCTTACATACACGTTTACTTTTGCCGACCGCGAGTGCAGTAATCAAACCGTCCCTGGCGGATATATGGTGTGGTGAGGGCAAACATACCCCTTAATCTCTGGTTCTATTATTGTTGACCTGTCCCAAAATGCAAGGACTTTTTTCCCGAAAAAACATAGATTTTGAAAGTTTTACAGAATATCCTCAACAATGCAAGAAAAATTTTATTTTTTTTTTGCCAAGCGGCGGGAAATCTGATATTTTGCAGACAAGCTTTGTGGTTTGGGCGGGTAACGGCGTTTTTTTATGGAGATTACGTATGGCGTCATTAAAACCGAGAGTCAGTGTGGAGTATGGTGAAAAGGCGACAATAGTTACCTTCACCGACGAAAAGATTCTTGAGGAGCGCGATATTGCCGAGCTTCAGGATTCGCTCAACGGCGTTATCGAGCAGGCAGAAAAAATCAATCTTGTGCTGGATTTCTCAACGGTGAAGTTCCTGTCCTCGGCGGTGCTCGGGCTCCTAATTCGAGTCAGCAAAAAGGTTTACGAGCGCGAGGGCCGGCTGCGCCTGTGCAATATAAGCCCCCGGATTTACGAGATATTTAAGATAACCCGGCTGACAAAAATTTTCGATATATATCCTGACAGGGATGCGGCGATAACCAGCTTTGACAGGGCACAGTAGCAGCATCAGTTGTTTTGTATCAATGATGTTTGTCGGGGCAGGTTAGATGTCGGATAAGGGATTCCCTGACAGCATCGGTAGTTTTCCGTCGGCCGGCAGGTAATCCGGCTGCAAATAATTTAGGAGAAATTTAAGCGCGCGGGTTTATGATTTCAGATTTGCCTATCAGCCGCTCAGTCGTGGTATCGAGCACACCCGCCGCCATTGCTGAGGTGTATAAAAATATAGTTCCTGATTTGCAGGCACAGCACTTCAGCGAGGAAGATATTTTCGCGGTGCACCTGGCTTTGGAAGAGGCGTTTATCAACGCGGTCAGGCACGGCAACAAAATGGAACCGAGCAAGGCGGTTAAAGTCGATTATGCCATCGAGCATGACAAAATTGAGATTGCCGTTACCGACGAAGGAAGCGGATTCGACCCCGAGGTGATTCCCGACCCGCGATACGGCGATAACCTCTACAAGCCGGCCGGCAGGGGAATGCTTTTGATGCGTTCGTTTATGGACGTGGTGGAATATACCGACCGGGGCAACAGCGTCAGAATGATTCGGTATAAAGAGAAAAGGCAGTCGTCAAAAAGTGCAGCGAAAAGCAGCAGATAGCCGATTAATAACCTGTCGTAAATCACAAAAGCAACGTTTGAACGGGTGAATATTATGCGCAGAGCAGCAATAGCCCCGCCGACGCCTTTGCCGGCGCCTGTGAGGCCGACGCCGCCGCTCGTAACGCCTCCGTCAACAGGTCCTGCTCCCCGCGCATGGATGCCTTCCCGCTCTGAAAGGATGTGGACGGCAATCGTGGTTCATCATTCCGCAACAGACCAGGGCGATGCTGCAATAATTGATAAATGGCACAGGGAGAACAACGGCTGGAACGGTATCGGGTATGATTTTGTCATAGGCAACGGCACCGACAGCGGCGACGGCGAGGTTGAGCCGACGTATCGCTGGCGAGGCCAGTTGACCGGGGCGCACGCGGGAGGCACGCCGGGTAACTGGGCGAACGAGGAAGCGATTGGGATATGTCTAATCGGGGATTTTAACCGCACGGCGCCGACCAGCAGACAGATGGATTCGCTTATAAAATTAGTGAGATTTTTACAGCAGCGATACCATATTCTGAAAAGCCGTATTTACGGCCACAGGGACGTCCCCGGCGGGCACGAAACCGATTGCCCCGGAAAACGTTTCCCGATGAGCCGCTTCAAAGCAGCACTGTAATAAATCACAAAACGAACCACAGATTACACGAAGCTTTTAGCGGAGTCTCGCCTTAGCGAGACAGATTTCACGGATTTTTTCAAAAAGTAAAACCTCGTGAACCTTCGAGGACTTCATGGTGAACTGCAGACCTGTCCTGCCTGCCCTCAAATTTTTTTGTCGGGGGAGTTTATCGAAGGATTACCCAGTTTAACATTTATCCGCCTGCGGTGGATTTTTCTGCCCTATAAAATTTTTTCACATTTTTCTGATTTTGTCCTTGATTAACACCCGGAAAGAATTATGTTTGTCAAAAGAGGATTGCGACTTGATAAAGCTTCGTAGTGTTAACGAAAGGATTTAGGAAACACTATGACAAAAAACACACTTGTTCTCGTGAATTTGAAAAGCATCGCGCAGATGTTCTGTGCCCAAGAAACAATTTTTATAACACCTATTTAAGGAGGCAGAAAATGAAGACTGCAAAGTTGTATCTTCCGTTTATCCTGATTTTGATCTGTATTCCACAGTGCTTTGCTCAGGGGTTCAATGGATATTTTTATCCGTATCATGGGGCAACTTTGGTTTATTGGATTTATTATCCTGACAATTATGACCCTGATGTCAACCATCCAGTGATTGTATGGCAACCCGGATCACTAGCTTTGCCACAGCATCCTGGCGATTCGAATGTAATACAGTACCCTGCAGACCTTGCAAACTTAGCTAATAATTATAACTGCTTTATTATTGTGCCGGAGCCAATTAAATGGTATCCGGATTCCGGGAATTTCAACAAATTGCATTGGCCTGATTACAACACGCCTTACCGCACCCGGATATATCAGGATGGAAGCAATGCAGTTTATTCAGACGATGAGCTTGGCTGGATAGGAATTGGTGCTTGGCTTGGGCAATCCTTAGGAAATTTTTATATGGGCCCCGCAGATTCTGATGGGCCTCATAGCGGCCCAGATGGCTGGTTTTTGCGGGCATTTTGCTCATTGATGAAGGACTTTAAAGACGCGAACTTTAGGTTTTATACTAAAAGCGATTTTTCAGAATACAACGGTGAGGAAAGACGAGTCAACATAGATTACAATAGAGTATATTATATGGGATGGTCATGGGGCTGCATAGAAGGTTCTTCTTATCTTGTTGCAGGCAGGGATTTATTTGCCGGGGCTGTATTGATTGATTGCTGGCAATCATTTGCTCTCGATAAAATCTGTAATAGGTTTAGTTGTAATGAAAGATTGGAATTGTCGGAGAAGCTGGCGAGTCGCTACAGCCATATTCCAGTGGTTTTAATTTCAGGAAATGTCTCAGAACAGTATAGTAATTCTCAATATCATTTTGACCGGCTACGGGCGGTTGATACTTATAATAATAAATATTTGGTGGTAGCCGACAATAATGGTCATAGCGGTGCGAGGTATGTCACCTTTAATAGCGAGGCGTTAGATTGGCGATTCGATATAACTAACCACGATGAACAAATTATACTATGGTCTAGTCTTCCTATCTTGGAAGATATTAATCATACATCTCCGATTAAGTGGCTTTTACAGCGGCAGCGGTTGCCAAAAGAACAGATTCCCCCTGACCCTTATCCTAACGACAGCTATTGGAATGATAATGTGCATTACAGCGTCCCTAACAAATCCAGGCATGTATATCAATATCTACACCATAATGGCTGGGCGAGAATAGAGCCAAATAAGATGAATTACTTCGAGTTGGTTGACCGTGATTCTAACGCTGTCCTATTAATGGGAGGCAAGGAAATAAAGATAGAACTGCATAACGACGGCAATTTAATATGGGATACGGCTGACAATAATTCTCACACATTTACCGGAAATAACCAGGTCTATTCTTATATTGATTCCGATTCTTTCAGTATAAGAGTCGCTACAAAGGCCGGTGGGCTTTATGACAACCAGCAGTTTACAGTTTGCTATAGTTTGCCCCGTGTTCGCAATATTACTGCTGATATAAATTACGTAAATATACAGGATGCTATAAATCAGGCCTCGAATGGCGCTGAAATTGTGGTTAATCCAGGTGTGTATAAGGAAAATGTGTCTGTTCAGGGAATCCCCCAGTCTTCAAAAACTCTCAACATCCACAGCATCGACCCGAACGACTGGGATATAGTTGCTGCGACAGTTATCGATAATAATGGGGCAACTAATACAGTTCAATTGGGCTACAATGCATACGTGAACTTCTCGGGTTTCACCATTACCGGTGGTTATCGGGGACTGTATTTTAATAACACTCATTCCACGGCAAGAAGGTGCGTAATAGAGGATTGCAACACAGGTGTCGAGATGAGCTCCAGTACTACAGCTAATCTCTATAATTCCATTATCCGCCACAATAAAATTTTCGGAATAATGCTTGGATCAATGGGATTCAACAACAACTCTATCAATAACAATCTCATCTACGACAATAATGAAGGTATTTACTTTCAAGCTTATGCCAACAGCAATATGCACAATAATACCATAGTGAATAATTCCGGCCACGGAATTGATTGTAATACACTCTATAATACATCGTGCAATGTCAAAAACAGCATCCTATGGAATAACGGCGATGATTTGTTCGGAAATTGTAACGCTACTTATAGCCGTATCAGTGACTGTAATGATGTTAACGAAACAAACCACAATATCTGTTCTGATCCCTGCTTCGTTGGTGCTGATAACAATGATTTCCATATTAGTCCATATTCCCCTTGTATCGATGCCGGAGACCCATGTGGTAATTATAACGGCGAAGTTGATATAGATGGTGATTTGAGGGTTTTAGCCGGCCGCGTAGATATTGGCGCAGATGAAGCTTTACGAGTACATAATGAAACAGCCAGGGAATGGTATGAATATATTCAGGATGCGATAGATGACGCAAATAATTATGATGAAATAGTAGTGTATCCGTGGACATATTATGAAAATATCAATTTCAACGGCAAGTATATTACTTTACGCAGCGTTGATACGAATGACCTTAATACGATAAAAGCAACAATTCTGGACGGCAATGGGGTGGGTGCCGTTGTTGAAATGAATTCCAGTTACTCAAATCTGAAAGGCCTTACTATAACAAACGGACAGCGAGGAGTTTATTGTTCGGCAAGATGGCCGACAATAAGCAATTGCATAATCAGAGATAACAACGGTGAAGGAATATATACTGAACACTCAAAGGTAACCGTCACAAACAGCTTGATATATGATAACAATAAAGGACTGGCATTCCAAGATGCCAATGTCGGTGG
Source organism: Sedimentisphaerales bacterium (assembly GCA_049509315.1). Classification (GTDB taxonomy): domain Bacteria; phylum Planctomycetota; class Phycisphaerae; order Sedimentisphaerales; family Anaerobacaceae; genus Fen-1362. The sequence continues at coordinate 5,304 of JBELAA010000091.1, forward strand.
TGGAACCGTTCAAAATAATACCATCGTCCATAATACCAGCTTTGGCATACAAGTTATTTCCGGGAATAGTCCTTGGATTTCGAACTGTATCCTGTGGAACAATAACGACGATCTCAGCGGCTGCACAGCGACTTACAGCGATATTGAGAATGGCGATGGCTGCGGTCAAAATGGAAATATCTGTTCCGACCCTTATTTTGTTGACGAATATTCTAATAACTTCCATCTGAAAACTAATTCCCCCTGCGTCGATACAGGAAATCCTAACACTGGCTATTCTACCGACATCGACGGCGACAGGAGAGGTATATATTCAAGAGTTGATATGGGAGCCGACGAAGTTAAGAAGAACTATCTGTCACCTGGTGCTCACTGGTGGAAATTAAATGAGACATACGGGACAACGGCCTACGATTCTGTCGATAGTAATAACGGGACATTCAACGGTTATGACCCCTGCTGGGTGAGCGGCTATATCAATGGCGCTGCCGATTTCGACGGCGTTAGTGATTATTTCTCTGTAACAGATCTTGACGGTTTATATAGCCCTGACAATTACGCTGTATTTTCTGTCGCGGGATGGTTCAGGACTACACAATCAACCGGCATTCAAACAATTGTAGGAAACTGGAGCCAAAAGAAGGACGGGGTAGCACCTGGGATGTTTATAAGCGTGTACTTTGGCTGGCAGGTCCTTGTTGAAAATAACAGGTTAATTGCAAGATTTGGAAACTATAGTACTGTTACGGACATTAATGGGACTCAAAATGTTAGTAATGGGCAATGGCACCACTTTGCACTTGTATTTAATACTCAGTTTTCCAATTCCTGTTTATATCTTGACGGTCAGCAGGAGGCTATGAAAATTACCCATGGTTTAACATCTAGTAAATTCCGGATTGGCGACGGCAGCTACTACTCCGGTGATATGCCTGTTCTCGAAGGCGGGCCGTTCTGCGGGATGATTGACGACATTATGATTTTCAATGCTGCTTTAACAGACGATGAGGTCGAGCAGATTTATAATCAAGATGTGAGAGAAAAAGCTTTTAATCCGTATCCGGCTAATGGCGCCTGGGATGTTGCCTTGAATGTTGTGTTATCCTGGAATTGCGGCGCGCACGCCACATCGCAGGATATTTACTTCGGCTTAAGCTATAACGCCGTCAATTCAGCAACGCATAATTCGCCTGAATGGATGGGCAACCAGACGGCAAATTCCTGGGATGTCACCAACTATGACCCGGCAGGGCTTACCTTTTCTACCGTCTATTATTGGCGAATTGATGAAGTAAACACTGTAGGCACAACAAAAGGAGACGTCTGGAGCTTTACTACCGCAACCGGAAAGGCCTTTAATCCGTGTCCGTCAAATGGCCAGACAAATATCGGCTTGACGCCGGTTTTGAGCTGGTCACCCGGTTCAATGGCAATTTCTCACGATATTTATTTCGGAAAAAATTACATTGTTATCAGTAATGCAAATACTGGTTACGCCGAATATAAGGGCAGACAGGATGTTAATTCCTGGCAAGCCAGTTGTGACGCTAATGATGCCGTATATTTCTGGAGAATAGATGAAATAAGTGGCACAACCGTTACCAAGGGCGATGTCTGGTGCTTCTCTACAGGTCATTACTCCAATTTAATCAGCTGGTTTAAACTTGATGAATGGATTGATGACTCCACTGGGAACCATGATGATGGAGATTTTGGAGATTCGACCGACGGCGATTTCGTTGCTGGAATCATCGATAACGCTCTTTTATTGAATTATGGTTACGGTTACGTAGATTCTTTGAACGATTATTTCGGCCCATCAAGCACATTCACGATTTCCGGCTGGTTCAATACAACGCAAACAGCCGGAATACAGACAATTGTCGGTCAATGGTCGCAGCGGAATACTGGATACAACATGTATTATGGCTGGCAGGTTATTGTTTACAACAATAAGGTTGTAGCTCGATTTCCTTATGAGGACTTATCTATTACCGATGTCAGTGGAACCAGTAATGTAACAGATGGCAAATGGCATCACTTTGCGTTGGTTTATAATAATAATTATGGATACATGAACATAAATTTGTATGTGGATGGCCGAGCCGAGGCGTCATATAGCGGAGGGTGTACTTGGTCGGTTTATGATACCAAATTCCGCATTGGTGACGGCAGTTATGTAATTTACGGCAATCCTACTTTGCAAGGCGGCCAATTCTATGGTAAAATTGACCAGGTTAAATTATTCGATACCAATCTCATCTCCTCCCAGGTCCAGCAGCTTTACCAGGAAGGAACTAAAGTTCACAATATTACCAGGGATAAATGGTATGTTTACATTCAAAAGGCAGTGGCTGATGCCTGTAGCAGCGATGAAATCGCCGCTTACCCGTGGGTGTATAAGGAAAATGTGTCTGTTGGAACCTGGCAGTATTCAAAAACATACAATATCCACAGCATCGACCCGAACAACTGGGATATAGTTGCTGCGACAGTTATTGACAATAACGGCGCAACGAATACTGTTAATTTTGGCTTAAATACAAGCGGGAATTTTTCAGGTTTCACTATTACCGGTGGTCATCGAGGGTTGTATTTAAGCAACGCTAATTTCGCAGTAAGAAGATGCATAATAGAAGATTGCAACAGAGGTGTTGAGATGAGCTGCGCTACAGCTAATCTCTATAATTCCATTATCCGCCACAATAGAAATTACGGAATAACGCTTGGAATGACTACCAACTCTATCAAAAACAATCTCATCTATGACAATAATGAAGGTGTTTACTTCCAGAATTATGTCACCGGCAATACACAAAACAATACCATAGTGAATAATTCCAGTCACGGAATTTATTGCGGCCCATACTATGCGTCCTGCAATGTCAAAAACAGTATCCTATGGAACAACGGCGATGATTTGTTCGGAAATTGCACAGCGACCTATTGCTGTATTGAGGACGGCGATGGTTGTGGGCAAAATGGAAATATCTGTTCCGACCCATGTTTTGTCGACACCAACTTATTCCATATCGGCTCTAATTCGCCGTGTATCGATGTAGGCGATCCAAACATCAATTACTCGGGCGAGAAAGATATTGACAATGATATACGCGTAATCGATATCAGCGGCAAAGGTGATGGCAATAACGATATAGATATTGGAGCTGATGAGTACAATCCTGGTTTGTAGTTTTAAAAGTGGTTTATAGGCCGGCTGGTTTATGTTTATCAGCCGGCCTTTTTTGTATGCAAATGGGAAACGAGGTTAAGGTCTTATAAAGTCGAAGCATTTCGGGGGAGGCGGCGTTTTTTCATTTTGGATACGGCAGTGGTAAAGGTTGTCCAAGTCGCGTTCGCATAGTGCCGAAATCATTATTATAAAAAATCTATGTTTATCCGCCGCAGGCGGATTAATCTGTGTAATCTGTGGCTAAAAACTTCGCGGCACTTCGTGTCCTTCGTGGTGAAAAAAAGGAGCCGGTAAATGAATAGCAGTGCGGTTTATACCCAGGATTGCGTTTTGAATGAGCAAATCGCAAGGCAGGTTTTCGATATACTGCCCGAAGACGGCCCGCTGGTGATAATCGTCAGCAGAACCCTAAGGGGCGGGCCCCTCAACTACTGGCCAAGCGATACCGAAAGATTTACAAACCTCGGATTGACCGACGGCTTCCTGAAAGACCTGTGCGCCAAATTAGACGACGGCGACGAGCCGATTATAACGCAGGTAAACGATTTCAGCATCGTGGCCACAGCCCTTGTTACCGAGCGCACCAATTGCGGATATATCATAATGGCGCTGCCGCAATACACTCCCGAATCCACTTTGGCAAATTTAGGCCTTATCGAGATTCTACTGAGCCAGGTAGGCCTGATTGCGCATCTTATAGAGCAGAACAATCTCCTCTACGAGCACAATATGAATCAATTTGCCTCCTGCGTTCACGCAAACAGCGATACAATGCTCAATTAAATCATTTCTGATTTCTTATTGCTGATTGCTGATTGATAATGCCTCGCAATAACTGCGCCTGCATCAACCTGTCAGTAATTGACAGAAACGTCTAAAGCGGATACCATCTCGTTTTTAATCAAATTTTGGAGAACAACAAATGCTCAATGTTACGCTGATAACCGGCGATGGTATCGGGCCTGAGATTGCAGAGGCCGCGAGAAGATGTATTGACGCGACAGGCGTTAAAATCAGCTGGGACGTGCGCGAGGCGGGAGTAGATGTAATGGCAAAGGCAGGAACGCCGCTGCCTGATGAGACGCTCGAATCGATAAAGAAAAACGGGATTGCCCTGAAGGCGCCGATAACGACGCCTGTGGGCACGGGCTTTAGAAGCGTCAACGTGCATTTGCGTCAGGCGCTTGACCTTTTCGCGTGCGTGCGGCCCTGTAAAAGCTATAAGGGCGTTCGCAGCAAGTATTCCGATATTGACCTTGTGTTAATCCGCGAAAATACGGAGGACGATACGGCTGAGCTGATTAGCTGGCTAAACAAGCACAATAAAAAACAAATCCGCCAGGATTCAGGAATCAGTATCAAGCCAATATCGGTAACGGGGACACAGCGGATTGTTCAGTATGCGTTCGATTACGCCCGCAAAATGGGACGCAAGAAAGTAACGAGCGTCCACAAGGCCAATATTATGAAATTCACCGACGGACTTTGGCTTGATACAAGCAGACGGGTCGCGGCCAAAAACAGCGATATCGAATTCGAAGACCGCATCGTCGATAATATGTGTATGCAGCTTGTGCAAAAGCCCGAGCTTTACGACGTTCTCGTGCTGCCGAATTTGTATGGCGATATATTAAGCGACTTGTGCGCCGGCCTGGTAGGGGGGCTGGGCGTGGCCCCGGGGGCAAATATCGGCGAAAATGCGGCGATTTTCGAAGCGACCCACGGCAGCGCCCCCAAATATAAGGGACAAAACAAAGTAAACCCGACCGCCCTGATTTTGAGCGGCGTGCTTTTGTTACAGCATATAGGCAAACAAGCCGAGGCCGACAAGCTAGAAAAGGCAGTTGCTGCAGTTATCGCAGAAGGCAGGGACGTTACCTACGATATGAAAGAAAGTCGCAACGACCCCTCGGCCGTCGGCACAAAAGAAATGGCCGACGCAATAATCAGGAAAATTAAGAGCCGATAAACACCATCGCAAGAACAAACGCAGATTTAGGCGATTATAAGGGACAGTTCCGGTCTATTGCTTTTTATTATATTCTTCCAAAAACAGTTTTTCGAGCTTGAGCAGGTCTTTCTTTCTGTCTTTTATTTTTCTCGCGGGTGCTCCTGCGTATATACTCCAGGGTTCGGTACTTTTTTTAAGGAAACTTTTCGCACCTAAAACCGAGCCCTCCCCCATAATTACTCCGGGCAATATAGAGCTTCCCACGCCCACTATAGCATGTTTTTTCAGAATCACCGGGGCTGAGAGGACATTTTTATATTTTTCCGGAATAGTAGGATTTGTCAGAGTGGCCCCGCTAAAGTCGTCGGTTTTAGCAAATATTACTACTTTTTCGGAAATATTAACGAAATCCTCAAGCACAATCCCTTTATCTCCTCCGCACAGGGAGGCAAAAGCTGATATATGCACATGATTCCCTATTTTAATCTTGCCGCTGAGCATGCAAAAATCATCAATCCTTACGTTTGAACCGATTTCAATATTCTTTATACTGTAAATACGCGCGTATCGGCTGATTAACACATCTTTACCTATGGCCTTGAAAGCCATTTTTTTTAATTCCTCGGTAGTGTAAAAGCTGCTTTTCATTGTTTTTCCCTAAAGGTGGTTATATTCGTTTTGCGCAGGTGATGTAATTTGAAATGGTCGTAAATTCGAAGTTGCTTTTCATTCATATAAATATATACGAACAGAATAGGAGGGATATTGCAACGATTTTTTAAATTTTGCTTTTTCCCTGTTAGTTTACAGGAATTTTGGTTGTTTCACAGCAAAAGCGGATTTTAGGTTAATAAGCGGTAACCGACGATTTCATCGTGTTCTGCGGAGTGAAAAAAATGCGCCCGGCCAGATTCGAACTGACGACCCCCGGTTTAGGAAACCGGTGCTCTATCCTTCTGAGCTACGGGCGCTCAATTGGTAGTTGAGCATCAGACCTGCCTCAGGCGCCGCTTATGCTCTATATAAATGAAAAATAGAAAATAATAAATAGAAAATTAAAAACGGACCCGCCTCGCCAAGCTTTGCTTGGCGGGCGAGGTCTCGCCATTTTTAATCTCACTCTAAAGAGTGGGATTAAAAATGGCGGAGAGGCCGGGATTCGAACCCGGGGTGCAGGTTTACCCTACACGACGGTTTAGCAAACCGTTACCTTCAGCCACTCGGTCACCTCTCCGGGTTAATGGTTAGTTTAGTAATAATACGGGTTTATTTCAAGGGAATAAAAAAACCGGCTGGCGATATAATCGTCAGCCGGCTGATTTGTAATTGAGATTGCTTCGGCCTGCGGCCTCACAATGACTTCATAGCACTACCAACTGCTTGATTCGCCTCCGCGAACGACCATAGCAAGTGAGTAAAGTTTGCCGTTGCCGGTTACCAGATAAAGGGTCCTGCCGTCGTTGCCGCCGAAACAGATGTTATACGGCTTAACACCCGAAATGAAACCAAGCTGCTGACCTGCCGGCGAGACAATCCATACGCCGCCAAGACCGCAGAAATACAGGTTGCCTAATTCGTCGATGGTCATACCATCGGCAACGTGGGTGTTATCAGGCGGGTTTGACGGCTTGAAGAATATAGCTCCGTTGCTCAGGGAACCGTCTGGATTTATATCGAAAATCCACCATCGCTGACGGGACGTATCGGCGTTGGTTCTGCTTTCGGCGACGTAGAGTTTGGTCTCGTCTAAGGAGGTGATTATGCCGTTTGGCTGAAAGATGCCGTTTTTCACCATTGATAATGAACCGTCGGGCTTAAGCAGAAATACGCCCTGGCCTGAAGCGTTGGCATCTGCGCTCCAGTCGGGACAGGTGAAGTAAATGTTGCCGTTTGACAACTGGCAGAGGTCATTTGGTTTTCTCGATATGCCGTCTGTTGTATCTGCCAGAACCTGTAAATCGGCGGGGCCGCAGGGGTCGATACGATAGCTTGAAATCCGCATCGGGTTTTCATCGCAGGTAAGCAATCGGCCATCGTTGCCTATAATCATTCCGTTTGTTTCCGATGAAGGGGTCTGCCAGACGGTTACGCTGCCGGGCGATTCATATCGCAAAATCTGGAATGGCGAGGTTCTTTTCGTAAAGAACAGTTTATGGCTGTTGGGGTCCCAGGTCGCACCTTCGAAGGCACTGCCGGATATGGAATAAAGTTCCTGAAGCGTTGCCCCCGGCCTGATCAAGTCATTTGAATAATCCGCAAGCCAGTTTTCACACAGAATATCGAGGTCTTTCATGTCGATTACATTGTCAGCTGGCGCTGAAATATCGCTGTTGGCGTCCCAGTTGGAATCGCCCGGCCGGCTTCCCCAGGCATTTGCCAGGACAGCAAAGTCCTTGAAATCGACAACCCTGTCGCCGGTCAGGTCAGGCCAGCCGGGTGTGGCTGTAACAAGCTCGATGCCATTGCCTGTGCCAAGATTCCTGCTGTATTTTTTATCTGTTGCGTTGTTCCAGTGCTCGTGAACGCCTAAGCTTTCCTTGAGACCGCCGTCGTGATTCGGGTCATAATTTACGTCCGAATCGGGATGCGGAACCTTGGCCGCCTCGTGAAGGTAGTCATGCGCTCCGGACTTGTGCGGGTAATTATATTCGGGGTTAGGGTCATAAGTGGGGGTATGGATTCCGTCCAGCTCGGTCCACAGGAAGTCATAGGCCACTGAGTCGATTGCGACAGGGTCTTGTGAGAGGAAAATACTGGATGGCCAGTCGTGATTAAAAGGCGCCATAAGGTATCTGATTGGCTGGGAGTCCCAGCTTTGACCGCCATAGAGGCCGTCAATGAGACAAAGCATTGTCTTGCCGCCTAATTTCGGATGTCCCAGCAGGTCAACAATTGCCCTGTAATATCCCATACCGGGCCTTTCGGTCGCCCTGGTAAAATGCTCATTATAATAAGTTCCTTCGTTTGGGGCCCTCATCAATGAGCCGTAATGGTTTTTGCCGCAAAGCGTGATTCCTCCGTCGTTGTGGCTTTTGAGAATTGCGAAGTCTATGAAATAGGTTGCTTGAGAAAAATGAGTCGGAATAAAGTCCAGAGCATTGCTGTCGCTGTGGCGGTTAGTGATTGGGTCGCTCCAGTAAAATGGAGCATTATAGTCGCGCGCAACCTGTGTCCTGCCATCAAGTACAACACCGCTCTTCGTCAAATAAACCACACCCGGACAATTCGGCCCGACTATATTATACCAGTAGTCAGCCATACAATTCTGAGGGTCGCCTATGCTGATATTACCCGGATTGACGTCTGCGACATTTGTTAACTGGTTGAGCAGGGCTATCGCAAGCTGGGGCGAGATGCTAATAGAATCCAGATAGCCATTGTTTTGGGCTCCACTGGTTTGATTAATCATCAAAACCCAGTTCATTTTTATCGCGATTTTTTCGCCCTGCGTGTAGCCGACGTTGCCTCTGCCGTGCGTCTGATTGTAGTTTCTGAATATCGCGTCCCAGGCGGTGGCATCATCGCCTCTGCCGGTTAGCGCCCGAATCGCTTTTGAAAACATCTGGTTAACGACTTGTTGATTGGTAATGGTATTATCCCAATAATATGGCGGGTGTCCGCCTGCCCAACTTGTGGAATTGGCATCCCAAATCCAGGCGACTCGGCCGGGGTGAACGCCTCTGCCGGTACCGATTGGCACGTTGGGAGTATTCGGGTCATCCGCCGCAAAAACTGATCTTATGTCAGTGTTGCTTAAAGCCCCCCATATAAAGCCGATGCTGGCAATGATGGCTATTGCTGCGACAACGTATCTCGCCCGTGCCATAGCGCGTTTTGCCTTACGAAAGGCGACCGCTGAGCCGGCAAGGCCCGTTACCCAGATTATAAAGCCTGATGCAAGGGGGAACGCTACCCTTTGGCAGGGATACGTTGCCCGTGAGGGTTTTGGTATTACACGAATCAAAAACCAGATAAGCGCAAAAAGGCCGGTAAACGGCAAAAACCACCAGAACCTGCGTTTTTTATTGCTTGTATCGATGATTTTACCGGTCTTTGGGCAGGTTTTATGCGTTTGCGTGCTTTTTTGAAACAACATCACCCATGTCTCCTTTTATAGTGTGTATATTAAATTTTGATTACCTTCATTTTATCCTAATTTACAGGGCATGTCAAGGATATTGTAGTATTATGGCCTTTTTAGCACTTTTATAAATAAACAGGCCAATAATACAAGACGTCTCAAAAAAACTTTTATTTCGCCAATTTTTCAAAAATCAAACAGAGCATTTCTGGTATATTGAATAACATCAAAAGGGGAATTATGTCTTTAAGCAGTCATTTCGCGTTATTTTGTTAGTGGCAGGTTTTGTGTGTATGCGTGCTTTTTTGAAGCAACATCGCCCATCTCCCCCATATTACCCGATTTTACCATAAAAGCCATGAATTTTATGGTTCAGAAGTGATAAATGCCCCAATTCTCTTGAGCGGCCGATGCGGAATACGCTCAAATTTGATTGTTAGCCGGACATCCTGTGACAAAATTTCATCGTTTCACCGCAAACTCGTAAATATTCACACTGAAACGCGGAGCGGCAAGGGATTCGGGCATGGAATCAACGGAAGAACTGTGGATGCCTGGATTCTGACCGTTCGGGTCTGTGGAAGCAAGCTGCCAGAGTGTGCCTTTTCCGGCAAGGTTAGCATCGGTAATTTTGAGGTTGAGCGGCTGCTCAACATCGGTTGGATTCAGGACGGCTACCGTAAGCGTGTGGCGGTCATCTGCCCAGGCGGCGACTACGTCGAGAGGGAAGGTGTCGCTGCCGGCGTTGACCATCGGCTGCTCGCCGCCGGGCGGGTCGGTGGGTTTGGGCTGCGGCGAGTTGCCGGTAACTTCGACCGGAATCGTGCCGAAATGGTCGCGATAGATTTTGAAGACCAGGCCGTTGGCGTTCAGCGTGACGCTGGTTCCATTGCGGCTAAGCAGCGAGGTAGCAAAAGTGTAACCCGCCATTTGAAAGATGTCACTGTGCCTGAACATTTCATGGAACACCCACGCGTAAGACGGATAAACGGGATAACGACCGCCCATATAGGCCCACTCGTCAATGTTCAACGGCTTTGGATTGGTAACCATCTGCGGGAGCAGTTTTTCGTATTCCTTGTATTCCTCGTATTTGATGCGGATATGGTTGGCAGGGCGGCGCATCCAGTCGGTTACAGGTTCGTTTGGGTCATTGGGCACCTGGCGGCCTTCGGCGAGGCTGAAGTGCGTGTTGCCGTAATTATAGAAATGCTCGCTGATGAGGTCAATGTTATCAAAGCAGTTCTTGAGTAAGCCGCCCGTCCAGTCGGCCGGCGAGAGGTATGGCGGTATCAGATTGGTGCCCAGGTTAAGCGATTCCTTTGAACCGGTCATCGTGTCCGGCATTGCGCCGCAGGCAATCAGTTTGATGGTCGGGTCTGCTTTTTTCATTGTCCTGGCAAACTGGTTGTGCTTATACTCAAACTGATTGAGCTTCATAGCGCCATACTGGTAACTGATTCCCCACATTTCATTGCCGATGCCCCAGAACTTCACGTGATAAGGTTCGGGATGGCCATTGGCCGCTCGCTGTTTACCCATCGGCGTAGAGACATCGCCGTTGCAGTATTCGACGTATTCGCCGGCCGACCAGGCGTCGCCCGTGCCTGCATTGACCGTTATATATGGCTCAACTCCGAGGAGTTTACACAGCGTCATAAACTCGTCTGTGCCGATGTCATTTGATTGAAGGGCACGCCAAACGGGGTCCAACACAGGCGGGCGTTTGTCCGGGTCGCCAATCGCATAGTGCCATTCGTGGGCGGAAACGAAATTGCCCCCGGGAAAACGATAAACGCCGGAGCGAAGACCCTTGAGGGCGGCGATTGCGTCGGGACGAAAGCCCTCGATATTATCGGCTGGTCTAAGCGAAACGGCGCCCACATGGAAGGAGCCGGTGCCCGTGCCGACGATTTCGAACTGGCCAGGCCCGGAGTTTTCGGCCTTGAAGGAGAAGGTAAATTTCTTGTAGCCCTTGCTCATCTTGCCAAGCGAGACCGTCTGGCGCGCGGCGGTGTTAGTGTCCCAAACGATACTGATAGAAATATTCGCGTCTGGTTCGCCGGCTAATTGGACACGGCCATTGTAGGTGACGCCTTTCGTGAAGTTAACGCCGGTCTGCCGGATGCCGCGCGGCTCAGAACCGGCAAGTTTAATCAAAGGAGTTTGGTCGCCGACGTAAGGATTATTGGCGTCCATAACGACAGAATCGGCCGGGCCAATGGGATTCCACCTTCCCGGGCCGACGTTGCGTCTGCGGCCAGGACCGAATCCGCCGGCCCCCTCGCGCTGGCCTGCGTTAGGGTCTTCGGCGGGTTTGGGCATTACGGCATAATAAAATTTGCGGTCCTCGAGCATCTCGCTCCAAAGACCGCTGTAAATGAGACCTCCGATGTGCTCGATGAACTGGCCATACAAATATGGCGATATGGGTGGCCCGGCTTTTGAAGCGTCAATCGTCGCGGTTACGGCCTGACTCGCCGGGCTTGGAGCCCCGGCCCAGAGCATTGTGAAAAGAATGAGCATTAGTGAATAGTTTGTTTTCATATGGCTACTCCTTATGATATCGTCGAAACAGCATAATTGTTGCAAACCGCATTTCAACTTACCGCCGTGTGTTTTTAGGTTATCGTCGTTTTACTGTCCGGCTGCCGACCTTAGGCACAAACCACAACTGGGCCGGGTAGGATTCGAACCTACGTAGGCGTTAGCCAGCGGATTTACAGTCCGCTCCCTTTAGCCGCTCGGGCACCGACCCATAAACCATTTATTATTTACAAATTATTATTTCAGTCAAGTGGCAAATAGTCGCCAATCGTCAATTTAATAAAAATGCGGCTCAAAGATTGATAAATTGCGCCTGATAAATGATAATTCCATCCTATGGCTATGGACTGGCTGGTTTACGTTGCCTTGATACTTATATTTTCAGAGTTGCTGGCTTTGCTGCTGGCGGTAACAAACTTCTGGTTTTCGCTGAAGAAATCCGGCAGGCAGCGTCATTTTTATACGCCCCGCACGGTCCTGATTATTCCCTGCAAATGGCTCGACGAGAACTTCGAGCAGAACATCTCCTCTTTTTACAGGCAGGACTACGACGATTACCTGATGTGGTTTGTGGTTGAAAGCCGCGATGACCCGGTGTATGAGCCGTTATGCAAAATGAGAGACCGGCTGCTCAAAGAGACAAAGTCCTGGTTTCGGGAACCGGTCGGACATGCAGTCAGAAAATCCATAACCTGCTCTACGCCTATCAGCAAATACCGGCTGATACCGAAGTGCTGGCATTTGCCGATTCGGATATTTACGTAAAACAGGACTGGCTGGAATGCTTAGTGCATCGGCTGCGAAAAGAGAAAACCGGCGCTACGACTGGTTATCGCTGGTATGTGCCTAATCGCAACAA
>JBELAA010000092.1:0-20890 GCA_049509315.1 Sedimentisphaerales bacterium
AAACGACCACCGCCGTCTCGATGATTGACTATATCAACACCACCAGCTCCTGCCACATAGTTACCATTGAAGACCCTATCGAGTTTTTCATTAAAGACAAAAAAGCCATCGTCTCCCAGAGGGAAGTCGGTATCGACGTGGGCAACTACGAAGAGGCGCTGACTTACCTGATGCGTGAAGACCCCGATGTTGTGTTTATCGGCGAAGTCCGCGACGCAACTACTGTCGCGGCAAGTATGCGGGCATCCGAAACGGGGCACCTTGTTTTCGGAACCGTCCACGCCGCCAACGCCTCGCAGGCCGTGCAGCGTTTAATCGACCTTTTTCCGCAGGTCGAACGGGACCTGGCCAGACAGACGCTGAGCTTGACCCTGCGGGCAATAATAAGCCAGCTGCTGCTGCCCTGCGTCAAGCCCGGCATCGACAGGATTCCCGCTGTCGAAATACTGCTTGCAAACCCGGAAGCGAGAAAGCTCATAAGCGAAAAACGCGAGATGGATATACCCAACCTGATTCGAAGCTGCACTGAGGAAGGAATGCAGAACCTCACTGACAGCTTAGTCAGGCTGGTTCTGGATGGTTACGTCGAGGCAAAAGAGGCCTATAAACACGCACCCAATCCCGATGAACTGAAGATGGCTATGAAGGGTATCAGAACCGAAAAAGGGGGTATCCTGTGAGCCGTCAATTTATACGGTATTTGGAGTAATTTATGCCCGGACTTTTAGCTGCGGTTTTTTGATTCTGGTTTTCGGATGGCTGCCAATTCTCAACTGGGTTTACAAAGACGCCGAAGCCGTGGGAACAAAACAAATTTTCTGGACTCGGCCTGCCATTGTATCTCATTGCCGCCGGCGCCGCCTCGATTAGTTATGTTATGCACCGTAACGCCGCCGTCCCCGAATTTCAGCGGGTCCTTACGGCCGACCATATAAAAGACCTGTTTGCGGGCCGGACTAAAAAAACCGAAACAATGAGAAGTTTCATATTCATTTCCGCACATAACAATGAGGTCCCCGTCCCTGAGCCCAAAACCCCCGATTTTTTCGGCTATAAAGCCGCATATAATATGTTCAAGGACGCCCTGTATCGCAGGACATACGATATCATCTGCACGCCTGCGATCGAAAACTACAGCGTTACCTACTATGTCGATGGCGCCCCACTCAAACAGCCGGCCATCCCCAAAGACCAGATGGATTACCTCCTGCGATTCGTAAAAAACCTTGCCCATGTCGATATCAACGAGAAACGAAAACCGCAGAAAGGCAAATTCACCATTTTCCAGAACAATAAGCGTATCGAATGGGAGTTAAGCACTGCCGGCAAAACAGATAACCCTTCAAAGTATCACCAAGCTGTCAGACATGGGCCTTACGCCTGAGCAGCTCGAACAGCTCAATAATCTCAAAAGCATAAAACCGGGCGTCTTTATCGTGTCCGGCCCCAAAAACAGCGGCGTTACCACTACATTTTACACCCTGCTGAGAAATTATGACGCGTTCCTCAACAGCATCATTACTCTCGAAAAACAGCCATCGGGCAAGCTGCCTAACATAACTCAGAACACTTTTGCCCTGAGCGACAGCGGCGTAACCACCTATCCCAAAAAACTTCAGTCGCTGGTCCGCAGCGACCCTGACATTATCGGCGTAGCCGACTGCGAAGACGCCGAGACGGCCCAGATTGCCGGACGTTAGACAAATGGATTCGTCTTGTAGGCGACCGCAACAAGGCCGTCGATTCGCTTCTGGGTATCAGTAACCAGCGAATCCTCCGCAAGCTCTGCGAAACCTGCAGGCAGGCATACGAGCCGAACAGGGACCTGCTGCACAAGTTCAATATACCGCCTGAAAAGGCAAAGGTCTTTTATAAAACAGGCAAGGTCGTTTACGATAAAAGAGGCAAACCCTTCCCCTGCGAAAATTGTCAGGAAACCGGTTATTACGGCCGAATGGCAATCTTCGAAACAATCGTTATCGACGAGCAATTGCGCAAGGCAATCAAACAATCCAAATCGATGGCAGACGTAGCTACGGAATTCCGGCGGGCAAAAATGCTTTACCTGCAGGAGCAGGCCATGATGAGGGTCATTGCAGGCACCACTTCAATCAATGAAATGGTCAGGGTTCTTTCCAAACAGAAAGACCAGAAAACGGCAGAAGAACAATAGGACATTAAACGCGGAAAAAGCAAAAGATTCATGAATTATGAATTATGATTTATGATTTGAAGAATCCCGGCGCGCCGGGACATAAAAAATAATAAATAATAAATCATAAATAATAAATCGAAGGAAAAAGACGAGGTTGTAATGGCAAGTATAATTGTATTAGTGGTTATGGCGGGTTGTGCGGCGTTTCAGTTTTCCAAGGGTAATTTCGTCCGGGCATTTGCGACTTTTATAGCGGCGCTTTGTGCCAACATCGTCGCGTTCGGATGGTTCGACCAGCTATCGGCAATGCTTATACGAAACGATATGCTGCCAAAATGGGCACAGGCGGTTTGCTTTCTTGTCCTGTTCATTATCACTTTCGCAGGTTTACAGACGCTTGTTATGATTCTTACCCGACCGCCAATCGACCTGGGCGCCACGCCCGAACGGGTCGGCAGAATTGTCCTGGGCCTGCTGCTGGGGTATATCCTTTCGGGGACGCTGCTGACAATCGGCGACCTGGCCCCCCTGCCGACCAGTTACCCTTATCAGCGATTTGACGCTTCCAGGCCTAACCTGCAAAATCCCCAAAAGCCGTTGCTCAATCCCGACGGCTTTTTAACACAGTGGTTTGGCATAACCAGCTCCGGGTCGCTGTCAGGCAGCCAGAGTTTCGCGGTCCTGCACGCTGATTTTCTCAATCAGCTTTACCTCAACCGTATCCTGGCTGATAAAAGGGTTTCGACGAGGACAGAACAGGGCACAATTGAGGTGCCTTCAAAAGCTGCCGCCTGGCCTGCGGTCAATCTTAAAGACAGTTCCGGTAGCGCTCTATCTGCAAAAGACCGACTTGAACTAATTATAGTTCGTATCGGATTCACAAATAAATTGATGCGGGCCGGCAGTTCTTTCACCCTGGGACAATTGCAGCTGCTCTGTGAAGGCAAAGGCGAAAAACAGCCGTTGCGGGCAGGCGCAACCTGTGTTTATCCCATTGGCTATATCAAGACCCCGGGCAGGGTAGCACTGAAAGGGCAGGCCGAGACGATAGCTCTCCAGCAGTCCGATTTCCAGGCGGGGACGAAATTCATCGACTTCGCATTCTACATTCCGGCCGACACCGAGCCGGCGGCGCTTGTTTTCAAATCTAACGATATCGTTATGGTCCACGGGCTTGTTACCGCAGAGGAATCGCCAAAGCCGATACCTTTTATGCAGGCGTCCGATACAGCCACGGGATTTGCCAAAATCAAACTTGTGTCAGCCAAAATATACGGCCTTGAGCTTAAATCAGGCCAGCGTCTTCTCGAAGGTGCAACACCCGTCATATCAGACCAGACCCAGTGGCAGGCGATGCAAACCCAGCAAAGTATCCAGCAGGCCCAGTTCGAACAGGACCAGATTACCTGTGTCCGTGCCGAATTGAAAAAAACGGATGCCAATCAGCCCGAAGGCCAACAACAGGGAAACAAGCTGCCGCGTATGTTCAAGGTTCCAGCCGGCTACAGTATGCTTTCACTGAAATGCAATAATCCCGCCGTAGGTGCCACCCTTGCCGGCGACCAGCTGCCTGTGCTGCTGGATTCCGATGGCGTCATTCATAATCCCTGCGGCGTTATCACGACGGCGAGAATCGAAGGCAATATGGCTTACGAGGTCGATTATTGCCCCGCCAAGCTGACCTTTGCTGATAACGGCGCGGTCGCAAAGCCATTCCCGGAAAACATCTGGATTACAGAAAAAGCTCAGAACGTCTTTCAGTTCTATGCCCTTTACCTGATAAAGCCCGGCACGATGATTGTCTCGGTTCGACCCGCGGAAGTGCAAACCGGCGCCGCCTTCG
Organism: Sedimentisphaerales bacterium; assembly: GCA_049509315.1. Lineage (GTDB taxonomy): Bacteria > Planctomycetota > Phycisphaerae > Sedimentisphaerales > Anaerobacaceae > Fen-1362. The sequence goes on from JBELAA010000092.1 coordinate 3,999, forward strand.
ACGGGGTTGAGGCGTATATGGTTAAGTGATTTTCTGCACAATATTATCCACTTCAGTGGTTAACCCGTCGCCCAAAATAAGTATTTTGGGGCCGACGTTTCTTAAATAGGGATAGCCAGTTTATTTCGCTGCTATATACCCGACAGTTAAAAAAACTCCTCATCATCACCGGCGCAGACCATTTATTCGAAGAGCCGGGGGCATTAGAGAAAGCCGCCCTGGCCGCCGCAGAATGGTTCGAAAGCTATTTAATGAAACAGAAACCTTATTTTGAGGGCGAATGCTCCAATTCGTCTTTAAGCCGGTTTGCAAGCGCCAAAAAGGGGAAAATTGGAATAAACACCCGCCCGGCTCAAACTGGACACTCCGCCGGGTGGCCAAAGAAACACCACCCATTTTATAAGCCAGGCAAAAAACACGGATTGCTCAAATCGCAATCAGTCATGAGCTTGCCAGTTATTGGCAAGCATTGCGAAATCGGTGCTAGTTCGCTGTAAATGGCCTGTCCTGTATCGAAGTCAAAATTGACCTGCTTATCGAAACTGCCTATAGTTAAAGTTAAACCGACTTTGCCGGTTGTTGTGTTAATCTTCACATTCTTTATGGTGATAGTGAAGGTGCATTTACCAAAGTCAAATGTCGCACTGGCAATACCGCCCGGAATCACTATATCCTTGCATACATACTTATGGCCGCTTTTCCCGCTGGGTTTAAAGTTTTTCGCCGGGAGCGTGAAGGTTTGACTGCCCAATTTCACAACCACGTCGCTCATCAACGTCGGCAGGACCGCATAAGCGATTCCGCCTCTAATCGCAAGAGTATCAGACAATCTGCCTTTCTTGACCTTCACCGACTTTATCTGCAAATAATCATCAACGCCAGACATCAACGGAACCGGTATGAATTTTTTGCCGTTAGCTGTATTTTCATAAATGCTGCTTACTCCTCGATAATTACTGGTATCGAACTCAATATCGAATGGACAATGTAGCCCGGAAAGGTCAATATTTCTCGTTTTTAGAGAGAACTTATGCTTATTTGTATCTATCACCAGCGAGGTGATTGCCCCTTTGCTCCGTCTCGGTATTTTGCGGGTATACGTGAATTTGCCGTTTTTAACGGTGAACGATGAAATGGGTATCGCTTCTGAATAGACGTCACCGACTTTTATTGTAATTTCATCTGACCCGCTTAATTCGGCTGGTGTAATACCGGTTGTCCCTGAAAAGTTTATTATGTCATTGTTATCATTTATCCCCCTGCCTGCGGCTATATTGCATTTATTAATCAGAAGGCCGCGGGCCTGCTGCGTGTAGATTCGGCTGATAGAAGTTGTCGAACCTTTGGTTATAGTAATTAATTCACTTGCATGTGCAATCCAGCCGGCTATCGATTTATAATTCACTGTATGCAAACCGGGAGGCAAACCTGTAACCTCGGCTCCGCTATTCTGCCAGCCGCCGCCGTCGACATTCCACTGCGCGCCCGCTACGACTGCGTCGGCGGGTCCAAGCGTAACCTGAATATTGCCGGGTTGTATAGTATAGTTTCGGTTGATAGAATTTGTCGCCCCCCTGTTTATAGTAATTGCTTCGCTTACAGGAGCATTCCATCCGGTTAACGACCTGTAATTTACCGTATGTGAACCGACCGATAGCCCCATAATCGTAGCCCCATTATTTTGCCACGCTCCGCCGTCAACGTTCCATTGGGCCCCATCTGAAACTGCTTCCACGGGGGCAAGCGTAATCTGAATATTACCGGGCAGTGGCGTATAGTTCCGGCTAATTGAAGTCGTCGCCCCCCTGTTTATAGTAACGGATTCGCTTGCAGGCGTAAACCATCCGGTTATGGATTTATAATTCACCGTATGCGAACCAGCTGTTAAATTTGTAACTAAAGTTCCGCTATCCTGCCATTCGCCACCGTCAACATTCCACTGGGCCCCATCTGAAACCGCCTCCGACGGGACAAGTGTAATCTGAATATTACCAGGTTGTGGTGCATAAGTTCTGCCCAAAGAAGTTGTCGCCGCCCTGTTTACAATAACCGATTCACTTGCAGGCGCAATCCACCCGGCGACCGATTTGTAATCCACTATGTGTGAACCAATCGATAATCCTGTAACTACAGCTCCGCTATTCTGCCAGTTGCTGCCATCTACATTCCACTGCACGCCCTCTAAAACTGCATCCGCCGGTCCAAGCGCAATCTGGATGTTACCGGGTTGTGGTGCGTAAGTTCGGCTCAAAGAAGTTGCCGGGCCGCCTATTAAGGTAACTGATTCACTTACAGGTGCAATCCAGCCATCTATCGATTTATAATTCATCGTATGCAAGCCAGGCAGCAAACCTGTAACTATAGCTCCGCTATCCTGCCAGTCACCCCCGTCGACGTTCCACTGGGCGCCGGCAGGAATAACTTCCTCTGGACCAAGTGTAACCAGAAGACCAGCGAGCTGTGTTGCAAAAAACAATTCATTATCATTGCCGTCATAACTCAGCCACGCTACATATGATCCTGAGACGTATATGGAATCTGAATCAAGGGCATTATCTGCCAGTTTGACAATTGTCTGGCCATTGTAGACCATCAAAGGCGAGACCTCATTAACTTCATCCCATTCTGTCCAAAAGACATTTGAGCCGGAAATTCTTATAATTTCTATATCGCCGCTACTCGATAGTTTTGTGACAGTTGAGCCATTGTAAACGAATAGCGGCTCAACATCATTAACTTCATCCCATTCAAACCAAGTGACGGTCGAGCCGTAGATTCCAGCGGTTCCAATTTCGATATCATCTGACAGCTTGGTAACCGCTGAGCCGTTGAAGAAAAATAATGGTTCAGCATCATTAACCTCATCCGATTCTTCCCAGATAACGTTTGAGCCGGAGATATAATAGTTTTCATGATGATAGTCATCCTCAATATTATCCGACAGTTTGGTAACAGTTGAGCCGTTGCAGAAGTATAACTGCGTAACATCATTAAATTCATCGTATTTTGTCCAGACAGCGTTTGAACCGGATACTTTTAAGCTGTCTTCATTAATGCTATCTGCAACTTTGGTTGTTGTCGTGCCGTTATAAAAGCATATCCACGGACCATAATAATATTCTAACCAGAAAACATTTGAGCCGGAAAATTCATAGATGTCATCTGATAGGTGGTCAGATAGTTTGATGATAGTTGAGCCGTTGAAGAAAAATAAAGGCGAAGTATCATACTCTTCATTATATCCCTCCCATATGGCGTTTGAACCCGAAATTTCAAAGTTATATATTTCTATGCTGTCTGACCATTTTGTTATAGTTGAGCCGGTGAAGATGAATATAGATGTAACATAATTAACGTCATCATATTCTTTCCAAATAACGTTCGCGCCGGAGGTTTTGTAATTTTTCCAATCAACGTCAGCCGCCAGTTTGGTGATAGTTGAGCCGTTATAAAAAAATAACGGTTCCATTTCATTAACATAGTCATATTCTCTCCAGATAACGTTTGACCTGAAGAGTATAATACTGTCCCTGTCGACGTTATCGGATAGTTTGGTTGTAGTCCTGCCATTGTAGAAGAATAACGGTGAAATATCATTATCATATTCTACCCAGACAACATTTGAGTCGTAGATTTGAAAGGTTTCATCTTCAAGATGATCAGACAGTTTAATGGTAGTTGAGCCGTTGTAGAAGAGTAAAGAAGTTATATCGTTAACATCATCATGTTCTACCCATGCAACATTTGAGTCGTGGATTTGAAAGGTTTCATCTTCAAGGTGATCAGACAGTTTAATGGTAGTTGAGCCGTTGTAGAAGAGTAAAGAAGTTATATCATTAACATCATCACGTTCTACCCAGGCGATGTTTGAACCGGATATTCCGGGAGAGTAGTCATCATAGTTGTTGTTTGTCAGTTGTGTTATGTTCCATCCGGGCGGCGCAGCCGGCACATTAGCGCTGCAAACCATAATCACGACCAGGGAAAATATCAGATATCCCAGGGATGGCCTTTTCAAGTCGAGCGAACACATTGTCTCTCCTCCAAAAACGACATTAAAACACAGTCCTCCACCACGAGGGAGGTCTTAATATTTGTATTTATTAATATACCACCAAATACCCATAATTTGCAAGGAATATTTTTTCAACACCCCCAGTTTACAACATACAGGGTCCGGCAAACCCCAGAAACACGGGTTTTTGTGCCCTTATGTGCTTTTTGTGGCTAAATTCTCAGCGGTCTCTGCGCCCTCCGCGGTGAATAAATCCGTGTAATCTGTGGCTAAAAGCGGATGACGTTGGCTCCCCAGGTCAGGCCTGCGCCGAAGGCGACCAGAACGACGATGTCGCCGCGTTTGATTTTGCCTTCGCGGACTGCCTGGTCGAAAGCCAGGGGCACTGAGGCCGAGGAGGTGTTGCCGTATTCCTGGATGTTGATGAAATATTTTTCAGGCGGAAGCTCTAAGCGTTTGGCTGCTGATTCGATAATGCGTGCGTTCATCTGGTGCGAAATAATCATATTAACGTCGTCTATCTTGAGCTTGCATTTATCCAGACATTCGGTAACTGTCTCGACGATGCGCCTGACGGCCTGCTGGTAAACTTCCCGGCCTTTAATCTCCATATAGACCATATTGGGATTTTCCAGAGGCCGGGTTGACGGGTGACGCGAGCCGTATGCCTGGCAGTTGAGCGCCTCCCAGGAGCTGCCGTCGGAATACATAGTGCTGTATAGGATTTCGCTTTGCTTTTCGTCTTTTTTCCTCGGCTTGGCCTCAAGCACGAACGCGCCCGCGCCGTCGCCGAAAAGTATGCAGCTTGTGCGGTCCTTGTAGTTGGTGAGCTTGGTCAAAGTTTCCGCGCCGATGACAAGAGCGTTTCGCAGCCGGCCGTTTTCGAGAAACTGCTGCGCGATTGAGTTGCCGTAAATGAATCCGCTGCACGCCGCTGCCAAATCGAACGCCCAGGCCCTTTTCGCGCCTAAGTATTGCTGCACAAAACAGGCCGTCGATGGAAATACCATTTCGGGGGTAATCGTCGCCACGATAATAAGCTCGAGTTTTTCAGGCGATAATCCCGCAACAGCAAGCGCTCGTTTCGCCGCCTCGGTGGCAAGATGGGCGGTGCTTTCTTTTTCGCTGCATTTATGGCGCCTTTTAATGCCCGTCCGCGTGGTAATCCACTCGTCCGATGTTTCGACCATTTTGGCGAGGTCATCGTTTGTCAGGATTCCCCCTGGCGCGTATGAACCGTGGCCTGCGACTACTGCCCTGTATTTCGGCTGGTGCGACTCAATCGATTTTGTCATCCGTATTTCCTAAATCTCCCCCCGGCCCATCGCCGTTGGGCTCTTCCACTATTTTGCTGGCGGCTAAGTATTCGGCGATTTTCGCGTTGATTCCTTCCCGATGGTATTTTTTCGATATTAGAATTGCGTTTTTAATTGTCCTGCTTTCACTTGCACCGTGGCCTATCAGCGCGGTTCCGTTTACCCCAAGCAATAACGCGCCGCCGTATTCGTTATAATCGTGCTTTTTGTAAATATTCCTGATTACACCGCCGAACATCGGCCCAAGCACGAAACGCATCCTGCTCGACATTATTTCCTTTTTTATGGTCTTGAAAAGTCCGTCAACAAGCCCCTCAGTGAGCTTGAGAACGACGTTGCCCACAAAGCCGTCGCAAATCGCGACGTCGCAGACGCCTTTGAAAATGTCCCTGCCCTCGATATTGCCTATGAAATTAATTTTTGGGTCTTTTTTAATAAGCTCGCGGGCTTTCTTGACGTTCTCATTGCCCTTTGCGTCTTCCTCGCCGATACTCATCAGCCCCACTCTCGGATTTTGGAACCCGAAAAGCTGCCTCGCGTAAATCGACGACATAACCGCATACTGATACAGATTGATTGGCTTGCAGACGATATTGGCGCCGACGTCGCAAATAGTAACCGGGCCTTCGAAAGTCGGGAAAACGACCGCGATACCGGGCCGGTTGACGCCCTCGATATTCCGCATACGCATCTGGAACGCCGCCACACAAGCCCCGGTATTGCCCGCCGAAATGACCGCGTCCGCTCTGCCTAACTTGCCCAATTTCGCTAAAATGCCGATTGAGCTTCGTGGTTTTTTCCTTAGCGAATCAATAGGCGGCTCATCCATACCAATCACGTCGGGTGCATCCTCAATAGTCAATTTGGCCCCGTGGGTTCGGCTATGCTCACCACGCTGCAAAATCTCCGCCGGCAGTTTTGACTCGATAACGCTTTTGGGGCCTACCAGGATAAGCTCATCATCCGGCTCAAGAACCCCCAATGCATCAATAGCCCCGGCTATTACGGCCTCCGGTGCCTTATCGCCACCCATTGCATCAATCGCTATCCGAATCAAGGGTTACTCCTTTTTATCCGCCTGTGGTGGATTACTCCTTTTCGGTTGTTTCAGCGACTTTCAATGTGATTTTTGAATTGAGATACCCGCATTTTTGGCAGGCGGCGTGAGGCAGCTTTGCCTGCCCGCATTTGGGGCAGACGGCATAGTTGACGGGTTTAAGCCGGTGATGTGCTCGTCGGCTGTGGGTCTTGCTCTTACTGATTTTTTTACACGGAAGCATAACTATAGCTCCAAACTGGCTTTCAATATCGTCCTATGGGTTAAACTGAAACGTAAAAGCAACCTAAATAGCCGACCCGCCCACGGTTGTCAAGGGAATTTTCAAAGTTTAACCTTTAGGGGGCAACGCCTGCCGAAACAGCCCAGCGACGTTGAAAAAACCTTCGCCGACGTATCAAAAGCCCGCCGGGACCTCCGCTATAACCCTCATACCGAAATATCCGCCGGTCTCAATCGCTTCGTCGATTGGCTGCACGCCACGGCGTTTACCTCGGCATAGTTTCTTAACGAAGCCGGGTAGCCGCAGGCGAAGCCGGGAGAAAACCGAAATCCTGCCCTGCCCGCCCTAAACAATATCGAAGGGCTAAACGCTACCCGCTGTCTTGCGTTTTACCTGTCCGCTATACGCTACCCCCTGAACGCTGATTTTCATTATCGGACATTTTGAGCGGAATTAAAGAATTTAGGAAAAAAATCTTTAGCCTTGCAGTTCATGGTCGTTAGCTAATAGTTCATAGTAGGCGAACTACCAACCGCCAGCTTCCTTATGTTGTTGATCTTGGAAACTCTACCCTCAATCGATAACAGACAATCTCCACTTTCGGTCGCTTATTTGCCTCCCAGATGACGTCCGCAGGCAGTTTTTGAGAACCGGCATGAACCAGAATCCCTCTGGCCTTTTTTTGCGTCTCCTTTTCAGCTCTCTCCATATAGCCGCGAAGTTGTTTGATGTGCTCGACTGATGCGGGGTCCTGTTTGCATTCGACTACAACTGGGTTGCCATCGCGGTCTGCCAGTAGAACGTCAGAACGACTTCCGCCCTCGAAGACATGCTCTCTGACCGTTTTACTTGGGTGCCGCAAGAGACCGTCCTCTAAGCGGTGCGGGTAGGTAGCGATATAATCGGACAATGCTTTTTCATAATTGAACTTGCTGAACAGTCCGACCCAGTTGCTTTGGTCGTTCATAAGCTTTCTCAGGTTGCGCATTCGTACAGGTTTTATCTTACTTACTGTGTGCCGCTTGTCGCCAGACCTCAATGCATGTCCTTCAGGAAGCTGGATAACCATATCGGGGTCATCGGGTCCTGTTGTCAATTCCCACCGAACCAGAATGCGCCTTCCTATTTCTCCGTAGTGATACTTATCGTCAATCGGAACGAAAGGCTCCCATTGGTTATCTTCAATAGCCTTTCCAACGACCTCACCAAGCCTCCCAATTTTGTTATCCTCAAGAGTTACCAGAATCAGGTCTCCGACCTCCATCTTATTAATGGCTTTACGGGCGGTGTTCCAACCTTTGGCCGTCCTATGTTTTTCATTGAGTTTGTAGCCGCCTTCGGGTGCCCAGCCCACAGCGACACACTGCTTCTTGTACCATTGCAGCCACATACCGGGATACTCGTCTTCCTCGCACATGATCTTCCAGAGTGTCTTCATAATGTCTTCTCCTTTTCATTAATAGCTTCTGGCAAACACACCGCTGAAAAGAGGCATACTGCCGCAAGCACTGTAATATAACGCATATCGTAAGCCCTCAAAATGTTGGATAATAGCCATATGTTATACCGAAGTAGGCCTTTGGTCAAATAGAATACCTATTGCAAATTCTTGGGCAGGGCTTAAACTGTTTGGTTATGGCAAAGAAAATAGAGGCGGGAGGAAAGCTTCTAATCCGTGAAATCATTCTCGCTGTTGCGACCCCGTGAAATCCAGAGGATTTCCGGCCTCGTGGAATCCGCAGGATTCCCGAGACTTTTGTCCTGGAAATCTCAAAGAGATTTCTCAGGGGACTAAAGTCCTCGAAATTGCTTTGCAATTTCTGAGGGGACTCCGCCCTCGCCCCGCCCCGCAAAGCGAGACTACGCTTCGTTTCGCAAGAGCTTCGTGTAATCTGTGGTTAAACCTCCATCGCACTTACAAAAGAATCCGTCGTAACTAAAACAGTTGACCCGGCTTCGCCAAAGGGCTACGCCGAGGCGAGCAGCGATTTTGAGGAGAAAACGCAGTTAAGCTGGTCTATAGAATCACGTAGAACCACTCCCAGATATGGTTTCAGCCTGTAGAATCGTCGAACTCGGCTCAATGGGTTTTATATTTTTATATGTCCCCTTTTACTAACGCCCTTAGAGCCTATCCGAATAACCCGCTCTACTGCGGCCGGCTGCAAAGCCCGATGACTGTGTTGTCGGGTCAAAATCGTCCTCGACGTAGTTTCAACTACGCCTGCGGGGATTTTGCCCAATCCACCCCTTTCGAGGTCGCCCCTTCGTCATTCCTATATATTATAAGACTTAAAAGCAGGTTTATTGTGCTATAATAAGCGCTCGGCAGGATTTCCAGACATTAGCATCATCTATCCTCTTGAGACCCTATGTTATAAGGACATATCTGCTTTTTCATCGAGATTTCCAAATCCGGAAGAGAACAGGAATGTCGAAATGAGCAAAATGGGCTTGACAAAAACCGGTAATTTTGATAAAATACAATTAAATGGGGATGGGTTCCAAAAAATTGTGAAAAGAAGTCCGGAACGGGATACTTGATAAAATAAGTAAGGAGGAAATTATGAACGGCAACTTTTCTTATCAAACTCCAGGCACATATAAAGTGTTTTTCATGGATCTAAGCTCTATTGTTATCAACGCTTTATCACAATATGATGCCAAGAAAAAAGCTCAAGCTGCTTACGCCGGGAAACTGGTATCACATGCTCAACTGATCAACCAGACTAAGCAGGTATATCAGGCGCCTATTCCAACAAAATCGATTGAAGTTAAAGCTAAAGATATAAGTGCTGCAAAGATTAATTACTGAGAGACGGTCGAGACCGTAGAGCAGCTAAAAGAGACAGCAGCCAGCTACGCTTCAAGGGCAGGCGAGCGGCGATGGTAACAAAACGTAAAGTTTAAAGACCAAATCTTAAAACCAAATTATGACTTTACGTTTTAAGCTTTTAGTTTTTCGCTGTCTCCTGCCCCCGTTTTTACGCTGAAAACACAACTATCGGCTGTTTTTTACATCATAAACCTGTCTCTGAATACTGACAAATTCGTCGAATTTCCTTTGACTCTCGCCCTGAAAAAAATATAATTATTTTTTTGTTTGAAGAGCAAAAGGCAATAGAAGAAGGAGAAGGATATGAAAAGTTGCCCAAAAAACAAGATGTGTTTTTTCATCACATTTGTATCGATATGTTTTTTCCTTTCTGCGTTTGTTTTTCCGATATCGGTATATGCCGGCGGAGCAATCTGGGCGTGGGGAGAGAACGGAACCGGCGGATGCAATGTGCCGGAACCCAATAAGGATTTTACGGTCCTTTCGTCCGGCGGGGGGCACCAGGCCTGCGTGAAAAGCGATGGTTCAATTGTGGCCTGGGGAGACAACCTCTGGGGTGAATGCGATGTGCCGGAGCCGAATACGGGTTTTAAGGCCGTTGCGTCCGGCAACTATAACTCGGTTGGTATTAAAACCGACGGCTCTGTTGTGGTCTGGGGAATCAACCCCTGGGGTCAATGCGATGTGCCTTCGCCTAATACGGGTTTTACGGCCGTTGCGATGGGCAATGGACATGTGCTTGGCCTCAAAAACGACGGCTCAATCGCAGCGTGGGGAGACAACGGTTGGGGTCAATGTAATGTTCCGTCTCCCAATACCAACTTTATAGCCGTTGCCGCCAACGGTTATCACTCGCTTGGTCTTAAACAAGACGGATCTATTGTGGCGTGGGGAAACAACTTGAAAGGTCAAAATAATGTTCCGGCCCCCAATACCGGTTTTACAGCCATTGCTGCCGGGTGGGATCACTCGCTTGGTCTTAAACAAGATGGTTCTATTGTGGCGTGGGGAAGTAATGTGACTTACGAGGGGCAGTACGCCGGGCAATGCGTTGTGCCATCGCCCAATACCGGTTTTACGGCTATCGCGGCTGGATGGTCTCATTCGCTTGGTCTCAAACAAGACGGTTCGATTGTGGCCTGGGGATACAACCATTTGGGTCAATGCAATGTTCCGTCACCCAATAGCGGTTTTACAGCCATCGCGGCAGGCGGGGGACACAGCTCACTTGGCTTGAAAAATATTGGGATTGCCAAGCCGACCTGTGCCGAACAAATTTCCGGCGATTTAAACGGAGATTGCAAGGTGGATTTAGAGGATTTCGCAATAATGGCGTCCCATTGGCTCCAGAGAGGTAATATGAGAATTGCTGATTTTAATCTTAATACAAATCCTGACTGGCCAAAAGAGGGGCAATGGCAATTCGGAACGCCGACGGGGACGGGCGGTATTTCACACGGGTATCCCGACCCAAATCAGGGTTTCACGGGGCAAAATGTATATGGCGTTAATCTTAACGGTGATTATAGCATAGCTGTGGGCCTTTTGACTGCAACGGGTATGAACAAGTCGCGCTTAATTTCGCAAGATGGCTCAATACAGATAACTCAGATTACGTAAAATGTATGGTCGAGGCATCCAACAACGGAAGCGATTGGCAAACGATTTGGGTTAATCCCTCAGATAACGAAATCGCAGACAATCAGTGGCAGCAACAGCATTTCGATATAAGCAGCATAGCGGACGGCAAAGCAACGGTTTATGTGAGGTGGAGCTATCAGATACTCAGCGGCAGAGCATTCCCTTATTCGGGATGGAATATTGACGATGTGGAACTCGTGGGGCTGTCAAATTGAGTGACTCTGAGCCGGAGCGATTTTCCTTTGACTATCGCCCTTAAAAGGGTATAATCATTTATGTCTTTTGTTTGAAGGGCAAAAGACAATAAAAAAGAAGGAAAAAGGAGAAGGGTGTGAGAAAAAAATGCCATCTAGTACATATCAGGATATGTGCTTTAACAGTTTTAATACAAACCTGTGCCTTGGCCGGAACATGGCAAACCATTGATATGCCGGGAGCTAAATGGACAGAAGCATACGGAATCGACAACGGTAAAATTGTTGGAACTTATTCAGACGGTTCTCACCTGCACGGATTTATCTACGACGGGACAACCTGGACCACACTCGACCAGCCTGGCGTTTCTGATATATACGCAACAGACATCGATGGCAGTATCATCGTTGGTTATAACAGCTCAAGCAGCTTTATCTATGATGGAACTACGTGGAATACTTTTAAAACGCCTGATGGACTTAGACCAAAAACGATGGGTATATCCGGCAGTAATGTAGTAGGCTTCCATACCATAAATCTTTATTATTCAAGTGGGTTTTCTTATGACGGAACAACCTGGACCGAAATCAATCCGCCAGGTTCAATCCTTACACAACCAATGAGCATTTCTGGTAACTATATTGTTGGCGGATATATTGATGAACAGATATTAGAGCGCGGATTCATTTATGACGGCTCAAACTGGTTCAACGTCGATATGCCAGGTTCGGATGAAACAACCGTATCAGATATCGACGGAAATCGCCTTATTGGCGTAACTACCCATGACGGTTTTCTTTATGACGGTAAAAACTGGACCACTTTACATATGAACGGAGCACTCTACACAATCGCAATGGGCATATCCGGAAATCAAATTACAGGTTATTACCAAGGCACTGATTATATTAGTCACAGCTTCATTTACACAATTCCTGAGCCGGGGACGATTTTGCTTTTAGGCCTCGGTGCGATAATCATCCGAAAGCGTAAAATTTAAAGCCCAAAACCAAAACTGATAGTTGAAAGTTTTGCGTTTTGGCTTTGCACTTTGAGTTTTCAGTTTTAAGCTGACTATCAACCTCATTGCCCGCCACGAACGCACCCACAACTGAATCCGTCGTAACTAAAACTGTTGACAGAGGACGCGTGATGCTGTAAAAAACTGACTGACACGGACTTTCGGAGATACTGACTGGCACGAACTAAAAACGTTTTGGTCGGTGTAAGTCAGTGTTATAGTCAGTGTGAGTCAGTGTATTATGGAATAATACGTGCCGAAACGTAAAGACATACATAAAATAATGATTATCGGCTCGGGGCCGATTGTAATAGGCCAGGCGTGCGAATTCGATTACTCGGGGGCGCAGGCCTGCAAGGTATTACGGAGGGAAGGTTATAAGGTCGTCTTAGTCAACAGCAATCCCGCAACGATAATGACAGACCCCGACTTCGCGGACCGGACGTATATCGAGCCAATCACGCCGGAATTCGTCGAGAAGATAATACAGATTGAACGACCCGATAGCTTGCTGCCGACATTAGGCGGACAAACGGGTCTCAATACCGCGGTGGCGCTGGCCGAAAGCGGCGTTTTGAAAAAATACAAGGTGAAATTACTCGGTGCGGATCTGGCGAGTATCAAGCGGGCGGAGGAACGCAACCTGTTCAAAAAAACCATTATTGATTGCGGCCTCGACGTTCCCAAAAGCGGCTGCGTCCATAGCTGGGAAGAGGCAGAGCAGCTCATCAACTACATTGGACTACCGGCTATCATAAGACCCTCATATACATTAGGCGGCACAGGCGGCAATATCGCTTATAACAGGGAGGAATACCAGAAGTTTGTCCACTGGGGATTGAACCTCAGCCCCAAGCACGAAATACTTATCGAAGAATCGGTCATCGGCTGGAAGGAATTCGAGTTAGAGGTAATGCGCGACCGCAAGGATAACGTCGTCATCGTCTGCCCGATTGAAAACTTAGACCCTATGGGAATTCACACCGGCGACAGTATCACAGTTGCCCCCGCCCAGACGCTTACCGACAAGGAATATCAGATTATGCGCGACGCCTCGATTAAAATTATCAGGGCAATCGGCGTCGAAACGGGCGGCTCGAACATTCAGTTCGCGGTTAAGCCCGAAAACGGCAAATTATACGTAATCGAAATGAACCCGCGCGTATCGCGAAGCTCGGCGCTTGCTTCAAAAGCGACGGGATTTCCCATAGCTAAAATCGCATCGCTATTGGCGGTGGGCTATACATTAGATGAAATACCAAACGATATTACCAAAAAGACGCCCGCGTGTTTTGAGCCGACGATTGACTACTGCGTCGTGAAATGGCCCCGCTTCACATTCGAGAAATTCCCCGGAACCGACCCGACGCTGACAGTGCAGATGAAGTCGGTGGGCGAAGCAATGGCCATAGGCAGAACGTTCAAGGAGGCGTTCGGCAAGGCAATCCGGTCGCTCGAAATCGACCGCTACTCCTTGGATAACAAGCATATCAACAATGACCTGACGCTTCGCCAGCTGAAAGACAAACTGCGTTTACCCCGCTGGGACAGAATCTGGTATGTGGCGGAAGCATTGCGAAGAAAGGTCGGTGTCGATGAAGTTTACGGGCTTACCAAAATCGACCCGTGGTTTTTGAACAATATCAAGGACATAATCCGGCTCGAAACCAAAATTAAAGCAGGCCGGCGAGGTAAAATTGACGCAGCGATGATGCGACAGGCAAAGGAATATGGCTTCAGCGACAAATACCTGTCGTCGATTCTGAAAATGCCCGAGGTGCAGTTCCGTCAAAAACGTCAGCAGGCGGGAATCAACCCCGTTTATAAAATGGTCGATACCTGCGGCGCAGAATTTGAAGCAGCGACCCCTTACCTGTATTCCACATACGAAAGCGAATGTGAGGCCAACCCGACCAAAAGAAGAAAGGTCATAATACTTGGCGGAGGTCCCAACCGCATCGGACAGGGTATCGAATTCGATTACTGCTGCGTTCACGCGGCATACGCGATGAAGGAAATCGGCATCGAGTCAATAATGATAAATTGCAACCCCGAGACCGTCTCGACCGATTACGACACATCGGACCGGCTGTATTTCGAGCCGTTGACCTTCGAGGACATAATGTCGATTGTCGAAAAAGAAAAGCCCGACGGCGTAATCGTCCAGTTCGGCGGGCAAACGCCGCTGAAATTAGCCGTGCCTCTGGAAGAGGCGGGCGTCAAAATTATCGGCACAAGCCCCGACAGCATCGATATGGCCGAAGACCGCAAGCGATTCAATAAGGTCGTTAAAAAGCTCAAGCTGCTCCAGCCGATGTCCGGAACCGCGATGTCATACGAGGAGACGCTTAAAATCGCAGATAAACTCGGCTACCCGCTTCTGATTCGTCCGTCGTTTGTGCTGGGCGGACGGGCTATGGACGTTGTTTACGATGAGGATTCACTGAAGGCCTGCGTCGATGAGGCAATCGAGGTATCAGGCGAACACCCGATTCTCATCGACAAATTTATAGACGACGCGACCGAATTAGACGTTGATGCGATATGCGACGGCCGTCGCGTAGTCGTCGGCGGGATTATGGAGCATATCGAAGAGGCCGGCATACATTCAGGCGACAGCGCCTGCTCATTGCCGCCGGTATCATTAAGCAAACAGCTTATCGACGAGGTTATGCGCCAGACAAAACTGCTGGCTATGGAATTAAAAGTCAAAGGGCTGATGAATATACAGTTAGCCGTCAAGGACGATAAAATTTATATACTCGAGGTCAACCCGCGGGCGTCGCGAACCGTGCCTTTTGTCAGTAAGGCAATAGGCGTGCCTCTGGCAAAACTTGCAGCCAAAGTTATGACGGGGAAGACCTTAGATGAGCTTGGTTTTACAAAAGAGATATGGCCAAAACATTTCTCGGTCAAGGAAGCGGTGTTCCCGTTCCTCAAATTCCCCGGCGTCGATACGATTTTAGGGCCTGAAATGCTCTCGACCGGCGAGGTTATGGGAATCGCTGACCAGGTCGGTATCGCCTACGCCAAGTCGCAAATCGCCGCCGGCAACCCGCTACCCAAAAGCGGGACTGTGCTGTTCAGCGTCAAGGATTACGACAAAAAAAAGGCAATTGAGGTCGGGCGGAAACTGCACCAGATGGGCTTCAAAATCACCGCGACAAAGGGAACCTGTATCACACTTATAAACAATAACGTCCCCGCGGAGCTTGTGCTCAAGGTAAGCGAAGGCAGACCCAATATTATCGACTCAATCATTAATCGCAAAATCGACCTGATTATCAATACAACTATCGGCAAACAGACCGTCAGCGATTCCTTCTCAATCAGGAGGACCGCCTTAGACCGGCAGGTCCCCTACGTAACAACCATAAGAGGCGCGGTAGCGGTTACAAAGGCAATCGAGGCGCTTCAAAAAGAACGCATAGGCGTCAAACCCCTCCAGTTATGGCATCGTAAAGGAGGGCGATAAAATGAAAGCCATACTTCTGCTGGAAGACGGCACAGTTTTCGAAGGCGCCAGCTTCGGCGCAAAAGGCCTCAAATGCGGCGAGGTCGTTTTCAATACCAGTATGACCGGCTATCAGGAAATCACAACCGACCCGTCGTATTATGAGCAGATTATCACAATGACATACCCCCTTATCGGCAACTACGGCACCAATAAGCTCGACTGGGAATCCATAAAGATATTTGCCGCCGGCTTTATCGTCAAGGAAGATTGCCCTTACCCAAGCAACTGGCGAAATGAGCTCACGCTGGGTGACTACCTCAAGGCGAACGACGTCGTGGGCCTGGCCGGCATCGATACCAGAAAACTTGTTAAGCACATCCGCACACAAGGCGCAATGAGAGGCATAATCTCATCGACGGAATTACGGATACCGGAACTGCAAAAGAAGCTGGCACAATACCCCGGCCTTGTCGGAAGAGACATTGTTAAGGACGTAACCTCGGCCAAACCCTATAAATGGGACAAGCCCGTTATTGACGTCCTCGAAAGCCCCCAGGTTCATCCTGGGGGTTCAAACCCTAAATTTAAGGTCGTCGCATACGATTTTGGCATCAAGCAGAACATACTGCGATTGCTTTACAGTCACGGTTACGATGTAAACGTTGTGCCCGCGTTCACCTCGGCAAAGGAGGTCTTGGCGCAAAAGCCCGACGGCGTTTTCCTCAGTAACGGCCCCGGCGACCCGGCGGCGGTAACCTACGCCATCGAAAACACCCGCCAATTGTTAGGCAAAGTCCCCATTTTCGGAATTTGCTTAGGCCATCAGATTTTGGGGCTGGCTTTGGGCGGCAAAACATTCAAACTAAAGTTCGGACACCGCGGCGCTAATCACCCCGTTAAAAATCTCGAAACAGGCCAGGTCGAAATAACCTCGCAAAACCACGGCTTCTGCGTCGATATCAACTCCCTAAAAGGTAAAGACGTCGAGCTTACCCACGTCAACCTCAACGACAACACGCTTGAGGGCTTCCGCTGCAAACGCCTCGGCGCATTCTGCGTTCAGTATCACCCCGAATCATCGCCAGGCCCGCACGATTCCAGATACCTTTTCAATACATTTACGGACCTTAT
>JBELAA010000093.1:0-8409 GCA_049509315.1 Sedimentisphaerales bacterium
AACCATTTTGTGCACATATAATAAAAATGGTCGGATGTCTGCAACTTTTTCCAGTCGGCGAGAATTTCAGGGTCGTCGGCCTGCCGGACGCGGTCTTTCAGCCGGTAAAGCTCCGACAGGGCGTTTTCCTGCATAGGGTTGCCTCGCCAGGCGGAAAGGTCCCGCTCGACGTCGGCCCAGCTTATCGTGCGGGGGACACTGATTGTATCGACGGCGTTATACGCCCGCACCGCCTCGGAGGGCGTTTTGAAATCGTTGTCGGGGTGTTTGAGGATTTCGCCGGGCAGGTGCCGCATAAATTCAAAAATGCCTGTTTCCTTCCACTGGTGCTCGCCGAAGGTCTCGTAATCCATAAAAAGGTTCACGACGTAGCCGCAGCCGTTGACCGCGTTGACCCAGCAGGCGAATTTTTCGGCGGTGAGAGGCCAGTCGCGCCAGTCGCGGTTTGAAAACCGAAAGGCGATGTCGTCGCTTAGCCGGTAATTTTTAAGAAGCAGTTTCAATTTTTGTGAATTAGCCGGCCTGTAAATGAAATTGGGGCTTTTGTAACCGAGGACGTGGTCTGCGCCTTCTGTTATTATGCCATCGAAGCCGCCGATTTGCTCGATAATCGGCGGGAGGTCGTTATTGTAAATAAGCTCTGTATTTCTAAAAATGCGGGGTGTCTGACTAAAAAATTGTTTCATAATATCAGTGTGCTGTTTTATCTGCTCGACGAATTCGTCTTTGGAGTAAAGAAAGCTCAAGCTGTGGTAGTAGGTTTCGCCGAGAAACTCGACGCAGCCGGTGTCGGCAAGCTGCTTAAACGTGGTTATAACCTCAGGGGTGAATTTTTGCAGTTGCTCAAGCAAAACCCCCGTAATGCTGTAGGAGATTTTGAATTTGCCTTTGTGCTTTTCAATCAGCTCCAGCATTAACCGGTTTGTTGGCAGGTAGCATTTGCCCGCGACTTTACGGCAGACCTCGGCGTTTTTGTCGTCGTCAAAATAATTCGACTCATCGTCGAAAACGTTATAATATCGCAGCCGGTTGGGCTGATGCACCTGAAAATAAAAACATACTGAAGCCATTAATTGCCTCTCCTTGACTCGTCTTTTGCCTGATTGACTGCACCCTGGCAAAGGCATATTGCATATAAGGGGCGGTGTTGCAGCTTTTACCTGACTCTGTTTTCTTCAGCGGTCTGAGCCAAGTATATATCCTCATTTTGCCGGCTGTCTGTATTGACCCACGGCAGGCAGTTCCAGGACCACCGCTGATGCAAAACAAAAACCTCCCCTCCGGCATAAGAATCTTCTCTTTGCTTTTGTCTGCTCGACGACGTCCTGAGTCCGGTCTTTTTATTGCCGGTAATCAAATCGCACCGATCACCTGGAGGACGGTGCTTAGCGTGAAGGACGTCTGCGGCAGCTTTTGCAGCCACTGCCCTGAACAACTGTCCTGGCTGCATTTATACCAGACAAAAATTACGCCGTTTTCGCTGATTCGGTCCGCCTGTGTCATTTGCGAGCCGCACTCCGGGCAAATCCGCTCATTTTGGGCCCGCGAGTAACTCGATAACAGATTGATGGGATTTGTAGATTTCATAAACGTTCCTCCGGCTTATGTTTCCCATTTGAGTCGTAATTCCACGTTGTTCTTGTTTTGTTTCCACAGCGTTTTATTGTTTTGCCGACGCCTGTTTATCGATTATTAAGTTTCATCACATAATTCTTGCAATAATGTTACGTATTCACTTTAAAAGATTGTATTGGCAGAATGCTTAATTCGCCCTTCGTAAATGCTCATTTTTGGCCGCCCCCGTTTGACTGCCTGTTCAATCTTCCACGATAATTGCGCTTACGGGGCATTCCTCAGCGGCCTGATTAACGAGGTTTTTATGCTTATCGAGGTCGCAGTCCTTTTTTACCTGTGCGAACTCCTCACCCATCTCGAAAACATCGGGGCATATATCCACACATAATCCACAGGCGATGCAATCTTCGGTTATTCTTACCTTCATAACCCATCCCTTAAAAACTGCCTTTAATCAGGTTTTAATACTGCCGCTTCAAGTGTATGTTTACATTTTTACAGGAGGGGGCAAAATAGGGGAAATGCCTAATTACGGGGTTTTAATTGCCCAGGCAGGATATTCAATGGGGCTGGCGGGGCGGCGCCGACGACGCTCAATCCGGTTTATTTATACTAACAAAAAACACGCTGGCAACGTTCAGCTTTAAGAATCTATTGCAGGGTATGAAAAATTGTTGCAACTTCCTTCAGTATAAGGTATACTCATAATTTATGGTAACACAAACAGTCAAATGCGGCGTATATAGTTAAAAACGCAATAATTAGGAAAAGATGAATATAAGCAATGCTTATATTACGAAAAAGGATTATGAATAGTCAGACAGTAAAGATGTATGTTTTTTATTGTTCGAACGGCCTTGAGCAGGACCAGGCGGCGGAGATTTGCCGGGGTCTTGAAGGGGTTACGGTTAAGACCATAGGGCTGCCGTGTTCGGGCAAAATTGACATTCCTTATTTAGTCAAGGCGTTTGAAACCGGGGCAAACGGCGCTGTTATCGTAACCTGCAAAAAAGGCGAGTGCAGGCACCTTGAGGGAAATTTACGGGCGCAAAAAAGAGCAGAGGCCGTCGAGTCGCTGCTTGAGGAAATCGGAATGGATAAGGGGCGTATGGCGGTGATTATGCTTAAGGACGACGGCGTAGAGGGGGCCGTCAGAGAAATCAGGGATTTTATCGAAAAAATCAAAAAGAAGAGAACCGGCAAGATTGAGGAGAGCACGGTAATATGAAAGTCGAGAGCAAGCTCGCAGGTAAACTGGCAAACGGGGATTTTATTGTTACAGCGGAGATCCTGCCCGGGGTGTCGGGAAATGGTTCAGCGATTGAATCGGCTGTTAAGGTATTGGGTAAGGGGCTTACGGCGGTCAACGTGGCGGATAACTGCCACGGGATAGGAATGTCCTCAATTGCGGCATCGGCGGCAGTGTTGAAGGCCGGCTTTGAGCCGATTTGCCAGCTTGTTACGCGTGACCGAAACCGCATTGCTTTACAGTCGGATTTGTTAGGTGCGGCTTACCTGGGAATCAAAAACGTAATGTGCCTGTCGGGCTATCACCAAGTGCTGACCGGATGCCCTGAGTCAGCCAATGTTTACGATATCGACTCAATCCAGTTTGTCGAGCTGGTAACGAATATGATGGAAAAGAGGGAACTGGCCAACGGAACAAAAATCGAGGGCGAATTTGCGATGTTAGTGGGGGCGGTCGCCAACCCGTTTTTGAAGCCAATGGAATTGAATATGCTGCGATTGGCCAAGAAAGTCGAGGCGGGGGCGAAATTCATTCAGACGGGGGCAATATACGATGTTGAGGCGTTTAGCCAATGGTTTGACGCTGCCAAAGCCGAGGGTATTACCGCAAAGGCGGCGATTTTAGCTGGTGTTGAGCCGTTAAATTGCGCAGTTGAGGCGCAAAAACTTCGGGAGACCTATACTGATTATTATATTCCGGATAATGTGATTGACCGGCTGAAAAAAGCGGGCAATGAAGCGGTGCAGAAAAAAGAGGGAATCGCAATCTGCGTCGAGACGATTAAGAAACTCAAACAAATAAAAGGCCTGCGTGGCATACACATACTCAGCGCCGCCGTGCCGGCGGCGGCTAAACAGTTATCGCCTGATGTTGTCGCTGCGGCCTTGTCACTCGCCTCGGCGTAGCCGAAGGCGAAGCCGGGTAACAGGAATCGAAAATGCCTGAAAAATATCATATTAAAACACAGCCCGTGCCGCCTCGCCGGCCCCGTATAGGTAAATACGGCGTCGTCGATTGGCGAGAGGATTGTGCACGATGTCATAACTGCGTTAAGAAGGCATGTGTTTACGACCGTTACAGGGAAGAAGCGGATTATATTCGCAACTTGAAAGACGTGCACACGCTGTTTTTCGATTGTATGGGGTGTTTCTCGTGCGTTCAGGACTGCACAAAAGGGCTTTTGTGTATGTCGATAAATCCCGAATATGAAAAATTAGGCAACAGTTACTGGAAGCCCGACATTATCAAAACGACCTGGCTTCAGGCGGAGACAGCCAAAATCCCGGTTTCGGGCGCGGGTTATCGCGGGCCATTCGCCGGCTATGGTTTCGACGCGATGTGGACTGATATGTCTGAAATCGTCAGGCCTACTCGCGACGGCATTCACGGGCGGGAGTATATCAGCACGTCGGTCGATATAGGAAGGAAACTGCCCTATCTTGCTTTCGGCGCATACAAAAAGGCAGGAAGTCCACTTGTCTCAATACCGATGCCGATGATAATCGATATGGCATCACCGATACATACGCTGCCGAATCTTAATCCGATTATCGCCCAGACCGCTGTAAACACCGACATAATAGCTATTATTGATTCGCGTCAATGGCAGGGCGACGATAAACAGCTCGACAACATTGCGTTTTATATTGCCGACGGTCAGGATATTCCCAAAGAAGCCCTTAGGAAAACCCGGCTGGCGGAAATACCCGACGGCCCAAAGGTTACAGAACGTATAAAAGAAATCAAAAAGATACACCCTGATATTGTCGTAGCCATAAGGGTCGAATTGACATCAGCGGGAGTCGAGCGGGCGATAAAACTTGCCGGACTTGAGGAAATCGAAGTAATACATATCGTCGCGGACGCAAACGGTAATGAGTTAGCTTCACAAAAGCCGCGATTCATTAAGGAGATGACGCGGCAGATTCACACTGCCCTGATTGAAAAAGGAATCAGGGATGAGATTACGCTTATGGCAGGGGGCGGAATAGCGCTTCCTGAGCATATGGCAAAAGAAATTATATGCGGGGCGGACCTGATAACAATCAACCTGCCGCTGCTTATCGCTCTTGAATGTCACTTATGCGCAAGCTGTAAACCCGGTATGACCTGCCCTGCCCGGCTGGAAAAAATCGATTTCGATTACGGCGTAGGCAGGATGACCAATTTAATCGCCGCCTGGCACGACCAGTTGATTGAAATGATGGGCGCGATGGGAATGCGCGAGGTTCGCCGATTGCGAGGCGATGTAGGCCGGGCGATGTTTTTTGAAAATCTCGAGGAGGAAACCTTTGGCAAGCTATTCGGTTCAAGAAGAAGCAATTAAAAACGTGTTGCCTGAGAATACGGCCAAGACGATTGTGCCGCAGGAAGTGGTAACGCGGACTATCAGGCCGGCGCCGTCGCGCTATCGCAATGAGATTGCCAAATACATCGTTCACCGAAATCTCAATTGCAAATTGTGCGGCAAATGCGTCGAGGTCTGCAAATATAAGGTTCACGTCCTCAAGCCCGGCTACAAGTATTTCGCTGAGCCGAAAAACCACTTGTGCATCGGGCCGGCGTGTGAAAAATCCGGCAGTTTCTGCGTCGCCAAATGCCCGCAGAAGGCGCTTGAGGTCAAGGAAAACCCGATGTTCAAGGCGCTGGGCGATTTCCGCTGGTCGGCGGATTTGATTCTGGCGACCTGGAAAATGGCGGAAACCGGCGACGTCCCGCCTAAGGAATATGATTATAATTACGAATGCGGCAATTCCGGCGGGGGGTTCGATAAGCTGCGGTTCAAATTCCCGGCTCAGCCCCCGGTTAAAGTCAGCGAAAGCGAAATAGACACAAGCATATCGCTCAATAAACGCGACGACGGCAGACCCGAAATCAAAATTGATGTTCCCTGGTATGGGGGCGGGATGTCGTTCGGCTCGGTCAGTAACGTTACTCAGCTTTCAAAAGCACGGGCAGCGGTTGCGTGGAACACCTTCACCTGCACGGGCGAGGGCGGCTATATGGAACGAATGAGGCCTTATGACGACCACGTGATTACGCAGGTCGCCACGGGGCTTTTCGGCGTGCGGGAAGAGACAATTCAGCGTGTGCCTATAGTGGAATTCAAATACGCACAGGGGGCAAAACCCGGCCTGGGAGGCCACTTATTAGGCGATAAAAATACCCCGGCTGTGGCAAAGATGCGCGAGGCGGTTTTGGGCATATCATTGTTTAGCCCGTTCCCGTTCCACAGCGTTTATTCCATAGAAGACCATCAAAAGCATCTTGACTGGATAAAACATGTAAACAGGCGTGCGCTTGTTTCGACAAAGGTATCGACGCCGACAGATGTCGATATGGTTGCGGTTGGCAGTTACTCGGCGGGCACTCATATTGTTCACATAGACGGCGGTTACGGCGGGACGGGCGCGGCGCCTGATATCGCGAAAAAGAATATCGCTATGCCGATTGAATACGCGATTGGCAAGGTGCACAAGTTTCTCGCCGACGAGGGCGTTCGCGATAAGGTTACGCTGATTGCCAGCGGCGGGATACGCTCGGCTTATGATGTGGCAAAGGCGATTAACTTAGGCGCAGACGGGGTCGTAATCGGCACGGCGGAATTAGTAGCGCTTGGCTGCGTGCGTTGCAGCAGATGCGAGAGCGGCAGGGGCTGCCCGCGAGGTATCGCGACAACCGACCCTGAGCTGTCCGCTAAAATGAATATCGACTGGGGCACTCAGAGGATTATCAACCTCTACAATGCGTGGCATAAAGTGCTCGTCGGGATTTTACAGCGGTTCGGAATGAAAAGCGTTACCGAATTACGCGGCCGCACCGACCTTTTGACGCACCTTGATTATACGAACGATTCAGGGCTGAAAAAATGAACAGCGAAATCATAAAACGGCTGGCAGATTCGAGAAGGCGATTGGCCGAAAATCTCAACTACTCGGCGCAGATAAGGAAAGAAGCCGAGGAGGGCGGCTGCGGAGTTGTGGGTTTTTGCTGTAGTGAGCCGGTGCCGGGAAAGCACATTTACGAGCCGTCGCGCCAGATGCACAACCGGGGCAACGGCAAAGGCGGGGGTATCGCGGCGGTGGGTTTGGTGCCGGAGCAATTGGGCGTCAGCCGGGAAATT
Source organism: Sedimentisphaerales bacterium (assembly GCA_049509315.1). Classification (GTDB taxonomy): domain Bacteria; phylum Planctomycetota; class Phycisphaerae; order Sedimentisphaerales; family Anaerobacaceae; genus Fen-1362. The sequence goes on from JBELAA010000093.1 coordinate 6,948, forward strand.
CTCGATAATTATTATATGCTGCACGTGGCGTTTCTTGATGCTCAGGCACGTCCTGAAATCGAGAAAGAATTTATCACGCCTAATTTCGATATCGCGGCCTCGAAGCAGTTAGATAAAGTCAGCGACTGGAAATCGGTGCCGGGCCTTGAGGTAAAGCCGCCTGACGTTTGTCGATACTTTGTGCGGGTTAAAAAGCAGGTGCTTGACGCTTTTATCGCTAAGAACAACCTGCAAAAACTCGACCGGGGCGAGGCGGAAGACGAATTTATCAATCAGAACAGCTTCAGCTTGAATCAGAAATACTACGTGTCTTTGGGCGAAAAGAGGGCGTTTGTGCTGTCCCACGGCAGGGACATTATGATTCTCAAGGTCGTGGGGTTCGCCGAGGCGATTGTGAAATATTACAAAATCGAGGACCTGTGTGCCTACGTCTGGATTGCCCATCAGCGATTCCCGACAAAGGGGCGGGTTTGGCATCCCGGCGGGGCGCATCCTTTCGCGGCAATCGATATGGCGCTTGTGCATAACGGCGACTTTGCCAATTACCATTCCGTAACCGAATACCTCAAGCAGCGAAACATATATCCGCAATTCCTAACCGATACCGAGGTTTCGGCGTTATTATTCGATTTACTCAGCAGGACGTATCATTACCCGCTCGAATACATAATCGAGGCGCTAGCCCCGACCACCGAGCTGGATTTTGATATGTTAGACGAGGAAAAACAAAAGATTTACCGCGACATTCAAGCGACCCACATACACGGCTCGCCCGACGGCCCGTGGTTTTTCATTATCGCCCGCAACATCGCCCGCGAGAAGAAATATCAGCTAATGGGCATAACCGATACCGCGATGCTTCGGCCCCAGGTGTTCGCGTTCTGCGATGGTGAGGTCCAGGTGGGATTGATTTGCTCGGAAAAACAGGCCATAGACGCCACGCTTTTGAGCTTGTCGAAAGACGACAAAAGGATTGTTCCCGTGGCTGACAAGTATTGGAACGCCCGCGGCGGCTCTCATAACGACGGCGGGGCGTTCATATTCAATCTTGCAAAGGATTCAGCAGGCAAAATAAGAATTAACTGCACGGACAAATTCGGCGTAAATGTCGATTTGCCCACGGCAAACGAGTCCTGTGATTTTTCACAGGAGCCGGCCGTGCCTGAAGAATCGGAAGATGATATTCAGACGTTAATCAACGAGAGGTTTGTTCCCGGTAACTCCCTGGCGATTTTCGAAATGCTCAGGGACGTTATACCGGAATGGTCGTTCGATGAGTTTAGATTTGCCTGCCGGCAAATTGTAAACCAGGCCAAAGACGCCCATAAGACAAATCTTGCGATTGAAGTCCTTACGCTGCTTAACGACCGCAGATACTCGACCGGCTCGAAAAAGCGAAGCCACATTCTGCATATCGTTAGAAGCGAATTGAACGTCCTGTTCTGGAATATTCCCAATATAG
>JBELAA010000094.1:0-8368 GCA_049509315.1 Sedimentisphaerales bacterium
TGCACGTTTACCGCAGTTCCCCATTCGTCGGGAATCCCCTCGATGCGGCGATAGCTGATGGCCCGTTTGCCGTTCCACGACGCAAATACAGCGTCGATACCGCCCCAAAGCTGCGCCTCCGGGTCATCGGGGAAATCCTTGCCTAATATTTCCCTGACCCTGCTTTTGAACAGCTCGCAGAGGTTCTTGAGGTCGATAGCGGACATATCGGTATCGCTTTTGTAGCCCTTTTGCTCCTTAAGGTGGTCCATTATCTTTTCAAGCTGCCTGCGAATCCCCGCGTCCTCCTTCGGCTCGATACCCGCCGCCTTTTCCATAACCACGTCGGAATACATCATAATCAATCGCCGATACGCGTCATACACAAACCGCTCATTGCCGCTTTTCTCGATTAATCCTGGGATTGTCTTTGTGGTCAGCCCCACGTTGAGCACCGTTTCCATCATCCCCGGCATCGACTTGCGTGCGCCGGAGCGGACCGACATAAGAAGCGGGTCTTTCGGGTCGCCGAATTTTTTGCCCATTATTTTTTCGATTTTGCGCATTGCCTCGGCGACTTTTCCCTTAAGGCCGGCGGGGTATTTTTTCTTATTCTGATAAAAATAAGTGCAGACCTCCGTAGTGATTGTAAAACCGGGCGGGACGGGCACGCCGAGGTTGGCCATTTCGGCAAGATTCGCCCCTTTGCCGCCTAAGAGGTTCTTCATTTTCGCATTTCCTTCGCCCTTGCCGCCGCCGAAGAAGTACACCATTTTGTTCGCCATTTTCATCTTTCTCCTAAACACTGACTGACCCGCCTCGCCGCAAAGCGGTGGGCGAGGTCTCGCCATCGGCAGAGCCGATGGCGGACACTGACTTTAAAATAACACGGACTTACACCGATTTTAAGCAGCATATTCGTGTCTTTACGGTTTAAAACAAAGCTCAGAATAGTACCGTTTTTGGGGGGTGTAGTCAAGGGCTTCTAAAATGAGAATATGATTAGGGTTTTTGGAAAGGGAAAGCCGATAATGATTTTGAGGAACTGTGGAAAATACGGCCAAGAAGGAAAATATAATGAAAACCGCCGAAAAAACGCTTTTTTTGATCATTTTGCGTAAAATATTCACCTTTTTTCTGCTTTTTGCGGCAATTTTACCTTTGCGCACCGAGGCAACAACTGTAGCTGACTATAACATTATAGCAGGTCACGGATGGGATATGGGGATGTGCAGAGTCCCGACCGGGCCAAACACTACAAGTCCAGTTTATTTCGCCAGCGGGGAAATAATCAATATGCCCTTACACATTAACAACCTTCAGGACAACCCCGACCTGAGAGATATTTACATAATCGACACAAACGGCAGCCCCGTTTTTACGGAAAAAGTCGAAATGGGCGAATCCAGATACGACCCCGACGGGAACGATAAATACGAAGAGGTAATGTCCTGCTTTCAAAACGGCATAGATTTCGACGTGCCTGATTCGAATATAACCAATGAGGCGGCAGTACAGGATATGATTGATAGTTTCCGCGACAGCACGGCGGCGGCTTACAGATTCGATGCGGGGACCGCCGCATCCATCATCGGAGGATCGAAATGTACGGCCGTGCAGATTGAGTTTTATGTTTCAGGCGACGTCGGAATGGTTCGCATTGACCCGAACTGCACAGTCGTACTGCATAGTCCAAGGACTTATGATTATAATATCGTATGGGGCAGCGACCCGATGAGTTTTCAGAAATATAACATTTATGCCTATCATTACAGGAAGAACTCGGACCCCTGTATTATAGTTCCCATAACTGATACATATGTTACCCAGAATTTCGGAAGTTATACGAGCGAACCGGCGGGGCAAATTTTCGTCAACGGAAATGTCGTAATCGGCGGCGGCGAGGACGCTAATTTCACAGACATTAATAATATGGTCGTCAACGGCAAGATTTTTGTCGTCGCAACGGGCAATATATGGGTTGCTGACTCTATTATTGTCAATGGCGCACATGATGAAAACGGAATACCGACGGCGGATAATCCGAATATTATCGAGCTTATCACAAAAGGGGTAATAAAAATTGTTGACCCGGGGCTGTCACCCATTTCGCCGCCGGCTTACAGCGGATATGTTTATCGGCCAATTGGAATCATTAAGCCGGGGTCGTCGGGCCGGTATCTTCCAAATCCAACTATTATTGAGGCCGGTATAACCGTTGGAGGCGGCGGATGGGGGGCGGAAAACGTCGGCAAAAGAGGGGTTTATAATCCACCGCAAGATACCCTTATTTTACATGGGGCGATTTCGGAGGTTTTAAGGGGCGTTGTCGGTCTTATCAACACTAACGGCTACGCGAAGAAATACAATTACGACAGGCGATTGAATCCGCCACCGAATGAACACGGGCATTTTATCGGCGATTTGAACGGTGATTGCGCCCTCGATTTTAATGATGCAGCGATACTGGCCGGGCACTGGCTGGAAAATCATTTATCGGGAGATAACCCGCCTGTATGCACATCGCCGGTTACAGGTGACCTCAATTTCGACTGCGTGGTGGATTTTATTGATTTCGCGATACAAGCACAACACTGGCTGGGGAATGATATTTGTTTCTAATCGGGCCGACTGGACTTTAACCAGCTACCTTCCCCTGCTCGGAGAAATAAAAATCAAGCCGTGAGGTCTGAATCCGCGGGCGGGAGCATCTATATTAATCTGCATTAATCTATCATCAGCGGATTTTTAACTCTTTTCCGCTGTACTCGACGACCCTGTCGGGCTTATCAGTGGTGGAAATGCCCTCGCCGTGGCCCGGTGTTACCCAGACGATATTAAACTTGCGATTATTACGCATTCCCGTGAACTTTCCCTGCCGGGGGCCGATAGTCAGCGTTTGCTGCGACTGACTCCAGGTAATCTTAATTGTTGCGTAGTTTCCTTTTTCGTAGTTGTAATTGTCGCCTTCGTCTTCGTATAGTGTGAAGGCCCCGTCGGCGCCTTGATAAACGCGAAGCTCGATTGGGTCATTACTTTGCGTCGCGTATTCAATCGCCGGGCCGTAAGGGATAATGGAGCCCGCCCGCACAAATATCGGCATCGTTTCAATTGATGCCGCCGTGGTGATAGTTTGTCCGCCGGGGTATGATTGGCCCGTCCAAAAATCGGTCCAGGTTGTGCCTTGCGGAAGATAAACGTTTCGGCTCATTGCGCCGGGCTGCGTAACAGGATTAACCATCAAAGCGGGACCGAACATATACTGGTCCCTGATATCGAAAACATTCGCGTCATTTCGGAAATCCATAACTAAAGGCCGCATCATTGTGTAACCCTGGCTTGTTACCATCCACGAGCAGGAATAAATATAGGGGAGCAAATGGTAGCGCATTCTGATATATTCAGCCATAATCCGCTGAGTGGCCTCGTCGAATTTCCAGATTTCCTTTGGGTAATTGGTTCCGTGCACGCGAAACATCGGGCAAAAGGCCCCGAACTGAAACCACCGTGTGAATAATTCGGTATAATTCGGGTCGGAAGGATTACCGCTGAAAAATCCGCCGATATCGGTATTCCAGTAGGGTATGCCGCTGATGCAGAAATTTAATCCCGCCGGAATCTGCTTTACAAATACATCCCAGGTTCCCTTGATATCTCCCGACCAGGCGACCGCTGAGTTACGCTGCTGGCCGGCGTATGCCGACCGTGTCAAAATGAACACCCGCTTTGCTGACGTCTCGGCACGCTGGCCCTGATACACAGCCGTGGTATGCAGCAAAGGCCAGGCATTATAAACTTTCGTGCCGGGCCCTTGTGCCGTAGCTATATTTCTCATCTCGCCCCATTTGCCGCTCAATTCCGGCTCGCTTGCATCAAGCCACCAGCCGTCGAACCCCTGCGAGAAAAGATTTTTGGAAATTTGCTTCCAGTAAATAAGCCGGCCTTTGGCGTTAAAAGGGTCATACCACATATTTTGACCCTTAGGATACACACTCAGAAACTTTTTCGAATAAACCACACCGGCTTTTTCCAGCTCGAGCCCGGTTTTCGTGTTGGCATCGAATTTCGGCCAGACCGATATAATTATGTGCGCGTTGGCGTCGTGCACCGCCTTTACCATTTGTGTTGGGTCGGGGTAGCGCTTCGGGTCAAATTCGTGCGAACCCCACTGGCCAGGCCTCCAGTATTGCCAGTCCTGAATAATCCCATCCAGGCCGATTTCCCGTTTTCGGTATTCAGCTACAACGTCTAACAATTCGTTTTGAGTTTTATATCGTTCCCTGCATTGCCAGAACCCCCACGTCCATTTGCTCATCATCGGCGCCGCACCTGTCAACTGGCGGTATCCCGCAATCACTTCATCAAGCTGGGGCCCGTAAATAAAATAATAATTAACCACATCCACTGCCTCACTTGATATTGTCAGCAGGGGATTCGCCTCTTCGACAGAGCCGACTTTTACATTTGTTACAGCCGGATTATCCCAGAGCACGCCGTAACCTTTGCTCGAAACCAGCATCGGCACGGCGATTTCTCCGTTTTCCTGCCGCAGCCGGATGCTCGCGCCGCGGTAATTCATCAGGCCGTTGGGATGCTGACCCAGTCCGTAAATCGCCTCATTGCCGGATAGTCCGAAACTCTGCTTCGATAACCTCTCCCCGTTTGCTTTCTCAGCGAGGATGACCTGCCCGTTTGTGTCATAAAAACAGACGACCCCGCTGGCCCTGTTCACGCGGGCCTCGAGCTTATCGGTGACAAGGCGAATCTCGTTGGCGTCATCAATGACTTTCCAGCGTGTGCTCACGGGTTTGCCGATAACAGCAAAGCTCGTTGTCTTCGGCAGCACCTCATCCCTGCCATATACAACACGAATTACGTTAGGCGAGAACACCTGCAGTTTCAGCCGGCCCTGCTCCATTTTTATCGTAACGCCGTCCCGCTCCTTGTTCGCGGCCATAACCCCCGCAGGCGCCACCTTATAAGTCCCGCAGCCGCAGATTCCACACATTACACAAACCAAAATTAAAAATATTGTGGTCTGCCTCTCGCGCCCGTGATTACCGGTTACGAGTTTCGACTCACGACCCCGGGCGATTCTGCACTCTGTATTCTTTGTTCTGTATTCCGAATTTTTCATTCCCATTTTCGGCCCTCTAATCTTTACCGCTTTGTTTATCCTTGTTTAGCAAATCATTCAGTAGAAGTCAACACTTAAAACTTGTTTGCCACCTTTCCCGGCGATTGTTATATAGGCATTAGCGAGGTCTAAATTAGGCAATTTGCCTATAGCCCCGAACGCTGCCGGGGGACATAATACCACAAAAGTCATTCGCTAATTATAAAAGTCATCGGCGCATCCCAGATGGTGCTTAGACACAGAACGCTGAATGGCCATGGATATAAAGGCGTATCAGCTATTGTATTAAAAAGGGCAAAATCCAAAAACGCCAAAAAAACATTCAAATTTAATTAGGAGACAAAAAAATGAACTGGAACGAACTTATAGCTGACCCGGTCCGCCAAATGCTGACGAAGATACTTGACTATCTTCCAATCCTGCTTGGCGCGTTAATAATCCTGATTGTGGGCTGGATTGTGGCCAAGGCAATCAGGCGGGTAGTTGACTGGCTGCTTAAGGCGGTGCGCTTCGACGCGATGGCGGACAAAACGGGTATATCAGAAGTCCTCAGGAAAGGCGATTTGAGGATTACCGCCAGCCAGGTGGTAAGCGGCCTGGTTTATTGGCTGATTATTATTATGGTTTTAGTAATGACAGTTGAAGCGCTGGGGCTGCCCAGGGCCTCCGATGTTCTTGCAAGCTTATTCGCTTATGTCCCCAAGGTGATAGCGGCACTGCTCGTTCTGGTGGTTGCAATGTTTCTGGCCAGTTTTGTGTCGGGAATAGTTCGCACGGCAGCGGGCAACGCCAATCTGCCCAGACCTGAGCTGATTGCCGGCATAAGTCAATGGGCGATTATAATCTTCGCGGTGACTATTGCGATGGAAGAACTTGGTATCGCACCGCTTCTGGTGGGCACTGCCTTCAATATTATTCTCGGCGGAGTCGTCCTCGCCCTGGCCCTTGCGTTCGGATTAGGCGGCAAGGATGCCGCGGCAAGGTATCTTGAGGAATTAAAGAAAAGACACTCCGATAGATAATCCCGGCAATAAAAAACTGTTTCGAGTTGGTATAGAAAATGAATATGCGGGTCTGGTCCATCGGGCGGCTTGTGGCCGTGTGCGCTGAACACTAAATCCAAAAAAAGAAAGGCAGGATTGTTATGCTTTACACTATCGCTGTAATCCTGGTTTTATTGTGGCTCGCAGGATTACTGACCTCCTATACCGCGGGCGGTCTGATTCACGCTCTCCTGGTGATTGCCATTGTGGTTATTCTGCTTCAAGTCATCAGTGGACGAAAAATCACGTGACCTTTCGTGAGCTAAACATAAAACATTAAAGGATAATTCAATGAATACGAATAAACTAATTTCACTGGCAATTCTTGCCGGCGGTATTGTTCTTGTGGTCATTGGCGTTGCTGCGACAAAATCATTCACCTCTGACGTTTCCCGTTTTTTCACCGGCTCACCCACCGACAAGGCGATATGGATGCTCATCGGCGGAATTGTTGCAATCATTATCGGCCTGGGCGGTTTGTCGTTTGGCAAACCTAAGGGCGTATGAATGCTCCGACAGGAAATATGTGCTTAACATTAAGGAGTGTATTAATAAAACGTCTAATCGCTTTATGTGCAGTAATCTTTATTTGCATTTTTCTTTTGACCCCCTGTGTCGTGTTAAGTTCCGACCCCAACAATCCTGCCCGAGGCGTCGGCAATGAACAGGCGGACGTCAACGATGCCAATTTATCCGGCGAAGCTTTAGCGAAGCCGGACGGCCCTTCTGTTACGTTGAGTTACAGCCGCCAGACGTTTGAGAAGAACCCCATCTCCTCTTTTATGTATTTTATTCCGCTGATATCCCCGACATTTGTGGATAGGGAAACCAGCGCCAATAATGAGCAGCAGGTAGGTATTGTCTCGTATGAAAAAAACGTAACTTCAAACTCCTTTTATGTGGCCTGTGAATTCAAAATACTGGGAAAGGGCTTTCACAAAAACACATTTGACCCTGAGAAAATGATAGCCCAACACGCCGGTAAGTTGAAACAGGGCGAGCCGCTGGTAAATACGCTCGATTACATTAAGTTCGAAGGAGAAGGGTTCGGCCGCGTTGAGGTTAAAGGAACGATTGACGCCTCTACAGAGACAGTTACCGAGGTAGAAATACATTTCAACGCAAGGGGCCGAAAAAGCTGCGTAACCATTGGCCTATATAACGTTAAACCCAAAGATGGTCAATATAAGTATGAAAACAGGTCTAATGAGATAGTTGCACGGGTCAACACGCTAATATTCAAAAAGACCGAAAAGACCCCACGAATGGGGATAAAAGTGGCATCTATCTGTGATTCAGAAGAATCTGAGGGTTTCTTCAGTGGTGTCAAGGGGGCAATAGCCAATCTGTTTATAAACCCGCCCGAGATAACTAAACTCGGCAATAATACAATGCTCAACTTCGGATATGCGATGCAGAAACAAAAACCCGCGTTCACTTTTCCGAAAGCTAATAATTTAAGGGAAAACAAAAAAGTAGCAATAGATAATAAACAGAACTAAGACACAGCAGGGTCTCCGCTGTTTTCTGTCATCGGTCACCTGTCTTCTGTCTTCCGTATGACCTGTCCTCCATAACAAAAGCAATGAAATAATCTAAAACCACCTATACGCCTCATTTTCGGCTTCCCTAACTACATTATTAACAGGCAGTTACGTAAATAATTAAATAAACACACAATTATTATATTATTTTGTTGACTTAACATACAGTTATGTTACAATTTCAATTATGTAGTCAGGTTGGATTAGGTATATCAAGGATATAATTAAAAAAGAGAAAGAGGCATGCAGAACACAAGATAACAAACTAAGAGCGTTTAGCATAATGATAAAAAACAGATTAACATTGTTAATTTTAGACACGGGTTTACACGGAGCTTTTAGCGGAGTCTCGTTTCGGCGAGACGGATTTACACTATTTTTTTATTCTCTGTGACCTCTGTGTGCTCTGTGGCTTACAATCTCTGTGGCTGAAGAGGGGACGACAAAATGACTATATTCCAAGCTTGCATTCCGGATTGGCTCGACAGAATCTGCGCCTGGCCGCTCCTGCTATATCGAAAATTCAAATACGGCAGCGCTTTTCGTAGGATTTATTTAGGCCACGGTTTCTATACGGTTGTTGACCCCGATGATTATTACCGCTTCGGCCGTTTTAAGTGGCACATTCGGGGTAACGATAAAAAAATGTATGCCGTCAGGGATGT
>JBELAA010000095.1:0-11307 GCA_049509315.1 Sedimentisphaerales bacterium
CGGGCAATCGTGTCATCGTCTAATTTCAATTTTGCCGCCGCGAGCATCTCATCGACGCGTTTTTTAAGTTTTTCAGCATATTGCACGGGGCTGGCCACGCTTTGTTTGCGTATGCGTTCAAGCGACGTTTTTATCGATTTGCAATGCTGCCGGAGGTCGGCCGCCAATGCCGCTCCTTCGACAGCTCGCATCGCCTTTAATGCCTTGATTGCCTGATGCGTAATCGCAATGACCTTTTTTTGGATTCGTCCCGCCATAGCTCCCGTCGGTATCGCAGGCGACAAAATACCCGGCAGCGCCAGCAGTCCTCCTAAATCAAGCTTTCGTTCGACATCGCCCGTCGGCGAAATTTTGCTGAGACGGTTCATCAGTGTTTTCAGCGCCTTTTCGTTTATTTCGAAAAGCGCTTCGGCCGGAGCGCCTTTTTGCCTGAGCGTGTAATTGGCCGTGCCGCGGGAAAGCTCCTGACGAAGCAGCTTTTCGATATCCGGCTCAAGAAATTCCAATGTCTCGGGCAGCCGGAGCGTCGCTTTAAAATAGCGATTGTTAACGGTGCCGATTTCAACGACGTATGTAACGCCGTCCAATCTGCCTTCGGCATTTCCGTATCCTGTCATACTGTTAATCATAATTTTATTGCCTCGGCGCCTGAGGTTGCGGCTGGCCCGTCGGCTCCTGCTGGCCCTGGTTGCGACCCTGGCCGGTATCAGTGCTTGTAACGGGAGCGGGGGTTTGTGCAAGGGGGCCGCTTCCCGTCGGCTTCCACCACTTGTTAAGGATAAGCGCAAAAAACACAAAGACGCTTGCCGCCCCAATTGTAATCCACGTAAGGACGTCGCCGGTCTTGCTGCCCAAAAGCCCGCTTGCCATACCGCCGGCGAAGGCGCTGCTCAGGCCTCCGCCCTTGCCCTTTTGAATCAGGACGATCAGTATCAGCACAATCGACGAAATCAGAAAAATCACCGCAATTACATTCGTTATAAAACTTGCCGCCAGCAATGTATTGAATGTCATATCTTTTTCCTTACCTTTGTAATGTTTGTTTTCAAACAGACGCTTTGATAATAGAAACAAAATCATCCGATTTTAAGCTTGCTCCGCCGACTAATAATCCGTCAACGTCCTGCTGATTCATAAGCTCTGCGGCGTTATCGGGTTTAACCGACCCGCCATACTGAATACGAATTTCCTCAGCCAGTTTCCTGTTAAACATCTCGGCCAGCAGTTTTCTTATCAGGGCGTGCACTTCCTGCGCCTGCTGGGGCATGGCGGTCAGGCCCGTCCCGATTGCCCATACCGGCTCGTATGCGATTGTTATCGCGGACATTTTTTCCTCGCTTATGCCGACCAGCCCTTTTTTCATTTGCCGGGTTACCACCTCAGCGGTTTTGTTTGCTTTGCGTTCTTCCAATAATTCGCCTACGCATAAAATCGGCAAAAGCCCGCCTAATATGGTTGCGTGGACCTTTTTGTTTATCAGCTCATCGGTCTCACCGATGACGTGCCGTCTTTCCGAATGGCCGCAAATCGCGTATATGCAGCCGACGTCCTTGAGCATCGCGGAACTGATTTCCCCGGTAAAGGCGCCTTTCTGCTCGAAATATACATTCTGTGCGCCAAGCGATACCCGCGACGAGCTTAACGCCTTAGCCACCGCCTGCAAATAAACAAACGGCGGACACACCGCGACGTCAACCTTGCTGCCGGCCGTATCGCCGCAACCCGCGACGATGCCTTCAACGAGCTTGACAGCGCTGTGGCTGTCGGTATTCATTTTCCAGTTGCCCGCTATAAACGGTTTTCTCATCGATGCGCTCCTTAATTTAAAACCTCAGTTGCACGGGGAAAACTGCCCAGAATCGAAAGCTGCAAACAGTGTTTTTTTGCCTCATCGAGGGCTTTTTGAATTTTTTCCTCGCTGCGATGGCCTGTTAAATCCACAAAGAAATAATATTCCCATTCGCGTTTTTTGCTCGGTCTGGATTCGATATTTGTCAGGTTTACCTCGTATTTTTTGAACACTTCCAGAACGTCAACCAGGGCGCCTGCCTTATGGGCGGTGCTGAATAGCGCCGAGGTTTTGTCTTCGCCGGTGGGTTTTGAATCTTCTTTTGCGACTACAAAAAACCGCGTTACATTATTTGGCGTGTCCTCGATATTTTCGCATATTACCTTAAGCCCATACAGCTCGGCGGCGATAGTCGAGCCGATTGCCGCCGACTTCGGCTCTTTGGCCGCTTTTTGGGCAGCCCTGGCAGTTGACGCCTCCGCGACGGTCTTTGCGTCCTTGAACGTCGAGGCAAGCCAGTTGCGGCACTGGGCAAAAACCTCGGGTTTGGAGTAAATTTTCTCAATCTGGTCGAGGTTGCAGTTGGCTAAAAGGTTATGATGAATCGACATCAAAATCTCGGCACAAACCTTCACGTCCGAATCCACCAGCGCATCTAACGTTTCGACTACGCCGCCTCCCAACGTGTTTTCTATCGGCGCGATTCCCAAATCACAATGGCCTTTGCTGACCTCGTCGAATATGCCGCGTATATCGACTATCGGTTCATAATCGACGCTTGTCCCGAATTTGCCGATGGCAGCCGTATGACTGAAGCTTCCCGCCGGCCCCAGGTAGCCGACTCGTAAGGGCCTTTCGAGAGTAAATGACCCGCTCATCAGCTCACGCCATATAGCGTTGAGGCATTTGTTCGGCAGGGGGCCTTTGTTTTGCTTTGTTACTTTTTCGAGGACTTCCTTTTCGCGGTCTGGTGAATAGACGGGGGCGCTTGTCTGTCTCTTGAGCTTGCCGACCTCAATGACTATGCCGGCGCGCTGATTGAGCAGCTCAACCAGCTTGGCGTCAATCTCATCAATTTTTTTCCGCAGGTCTTCGAGGGACGACATATCTACTCCGCAACGATTTTATCGTGCAGGCCGGCACATATTTGTATAAAACCCGTATATCTAACAGAAAAGAGGACTTGCGTCAATGACTTTACTAGAAACAATTTTTAATCCCGACGCGCCGGGATTGAAACAAAAGGTGCTATTATGGTTGATACGATTAAATACACGATTTTCAAAACAAAATGGGGTTATTTTGGTCTTGCGGCCAATGCTCAGGGATTATTACGCACGGTTTTACCTTCGCCGGACCGGAAAATCACCCAAAATTACCTTCTCGCGGGTTTGAGTAAGCCAAAATTTCAAAAAAATCTTCTAAAATCCCTGCAGGATAAGATTGTCGCCTATTTTAACGGCAGGGCGGTCAAGTTTAACGGCGACATTCCTCTTGCCCTCGATAATCTTGGGCCTTTTATAAAAGAAGTGCTGATGGGTTGCGGGAAAATCCCATACGGCAAGGCCATATCATATTCGCAATTGGCTCGTTTGGTCGGCAAACCCTTAGCGGCAAGGGCCGTAGGTAATGCTCTTGCGAAAAACCCCGTTCCTCTTATTATTCCCTGCCACAGGGTCATTCACGCCGACGGCTCAATCGGCAAATTCTCCGCCTTTTTAGAGGCAAAAGCCGGCCCTGATATAATCAGAGGAAAAACCCTGAAATTAAAACTTTTACAGCTCGAACGAGCTATATAATACCAAGTCAAGTTAATTATTGCGCCCTATTGTCATTCCCGCGAAAGCGGAAATCCAGTTTGCCGTAGAATGCAGCGAGAATAATACTTGAACCGCCATTACACTAAGCGCACTTACTAAGTTGACTTGGTATTATTTGTTACCGCCGCAGGAACGGAGTCCTGAAAAGGTAGAATGGTTTGATGTGACGTACTGGACCGGTTCGGAACTTATCGGGCTTATCGAAACAGCAGCTAAGTCCGCCAAAAGAAAAACAAAAATAGTAACCATACGGGACAGGTCAATCTTTGTGGGACGCCATATGGACACAAGCATTTTCAAAAAACAAAGCCATCAGACACGAGTGGCGGTAAATCGGCTGTTCGACCGTGACTACAGGGGACAGATAAACGGTTTGAGTATGGATATGAATTATCTGGAAGAACTGAAAGAGGCGAACATAGAAAGCTGGACGCGAATCTACGATTATTATAAACAATGGCAGACAGTGGTGAATGTGCTCAATGCCCTGATGTGCAACAATAACGCGGAGGTTAAAAGGATAATAGAATCAAGTCCCGCCGGTATCGCGGATGAGTTAAAGATGCTGGCGTGGTTATACAGGAATGCCGACAGATTTCCTGCAGTTGATTTTTGGGCAAGTGTTATGGAGCCGCAGGTGGCTTGCGTTCTACGTAATCTGGAGCTTTCTCTTCCGCAGGGATTAGGTTGCGGCCATGGTTTATTTTGTGTTGTGGAGGTGGAGAACTAAAAAGCGACCGAGCCGGATGACAACCATACCTTCACCCTAACTTACACACAATTACTTACACTAAGAATCTCGCCCGGGCACTTGCGAAATTGCCCCATTTTCAGTATAATACTGCCGATATAAAAATTACGCCAACGTAGCTCAATGGTAGAGCTCCGGTTTTGTAAACCGGGGGTTATCGGTTCGAATCCGATCGTTGGCTTTGGTCCCACCGAAAAACTGTCCAATGTTGTCTTGACCTGTAGTATGTTGCCTATCACCTTGCGCCAAGCAGGACGCCAAGACATTAACCCTCTTATCGTCGGTCCCTGTTGCAACCGCCCGTTGTGATTGACTGCTCGGCGCCGACAAATCCGGTAAGCTCTCAACGGCTTTGGATTCCTGCCCTGTTAGTGTGTGGGTATATCTCATCATCGTCAGGTTGATATCGCTATGCCGCATAATGGTCTGTGCAACCTTCGGATGAACCCCTGCAGAAGCCAACAGCGTCCCTGTGGTGTGTCGCAGCGAATGAAAGTCCGCGAAACGCCCGGCCTCGTCAACGTAGGCGATACCCACGGCCTCTAAATCGGCCCTTATCATCATCGCAGTTTTCCCCGGCAAGTTGAAAACGCCGACGGTCGGCATCTTACCTGCTACGAATTGCTTTAACTCCGCAACCGTATCCGCTCTCAGCGGCAATACAGCTTCTTTTCCGTTCTTTGTGTGCTGTGCCTCGACCGTGATAATGCAATTATCAAAGTCAAACGAAGCTCTTGTTAAACTTCGCAGCTCATTTCGACGCAGGCCTGTCTCGACGGCCAAGCGATAAACAACCGCCCTTTCCGGTCCCGTCATACCAAACCGCTCCGGCTGCCTCGCTGTGGTTTCCAGTAGCCGGCGTATTTCGTCCACTGAAAGGGCCCGGCGCCCGTGCCGGATATCGCCGGCTTCTACCGATACGCAGTCAAGATGTGCCAGGGGGGATTCGCTTGCCCTTCGCTGTTTGACCATCCATAGGCAGAAATGCTTTATCGACCGCAAATAGTGATTTGCTGTCCGTTTGCTTAAACCCTCTCGATTTCGTAAGTCATTGAGATATCGGCTTACCGCGTTAGCTGATATGTCAGCCCATACGGTAAACCTGCAATCCTCGAGGATTCGGTTAACTCTGCCTGCCGAAAGTTCGATCTGCTCAATTGTGTCCCCGGCGTCGGATAGAAACTGCTTAAAGTCCTCAAGCTGCTCAGACAGAAGCTTTCCGCCAAACGCACGCTCAGGGTCGAGTAAGCCGATTTGCACCAGGCGGTCGCGGAGTGTTTGCGGCGTGCCTTCAAGCCATCGCGTCAATTCCGTTGTAGGCGGACCGCCGGCAACCTTGCAAGATACAAGACGCTCGACCTGCCGGCCAAGCACTTCCGATTGTTGCTTGTCAACGAAAGCCGGGAATCGTCTCACCTTCCCCTGATGGTCTCGCAGTTCGATATACCATTTGCGGGCCTCTTTTGCCCGCCCTTTCCTGTCTGTGTATGTAGCCCTGAAAACCCTCATTTCGCACCTGCCTTTCGTTTTCTCGCCCTGGGCCCAAGCTCAAGCCCCAAAAACGACGCCACTTTTGCCGCGGACGTCAGTGTCAATGTCCTCTTACGGTTCACAAATAACGACAACGCCGCTTCACTGATTTTACATTCCCTTGCGATTCGGTAGCGGCTAACAGACGATTCGATGATTGCCTTTCGTAACTGTGCTTCGATGTTTGATTTCCTTTTTCCCATACCCATATCATATACTCCTTATCGCCCTTTGCAACTGAAAAGTGTTAATATTTATAAAAATTTTTCGCCTTGGCTCATCATACTGCCTGCCTTGCCAGTATCGCCCGTTTGAACGGCGACGAATCCGGCATTTTCTCAAATATCTCCCGGCGTTCTGCCTGCGTCGCTACCTTGGTTTGAACCGCCGAAGCCCGCCCCTCAAAGGCGGGCAAGGGCGAGGCGGTGCTTACTTTTTCTTCTCTTTCTTTAGTTATGGGTAGCGTTTTGCTACCAGTTTTGTGGCTTTTTGATACCACTTCTGGTATCGTTTTGCTACCACTTAGAGGCATTTTAACACTATCCAGCAGTATCAAAATGACACCACTTGCGACAAGTCGCCGGTTATACTGATGGCCGCCTTTGTTTGTGATATAGTTTTTTTCCCTCAATTTGTTTATGCTTCGTATGATTGTGCATCGTTCGACGTTAAAGAACTTAGCCAAATCCTCATTTGACATTCGTAAACCCTCCCCACGAAACGCCGCTATCAACGCCAACAGGTTCGCAGACAGAATTGTCAACCCGTCCAGTTTGTAAAACTCCTCTTGTATGTGAACAAAACGTCGTTGCCTGTTGCTCACGAATTCACCCCCGCCGATATTTCGCAACCCGAAAACGTTTTATCCTCGTCAGGATTGATTTTCTCCCCCACGTCAGACCAATTAGACGTTCCAGCTTGCCCGGGCTTGAAGCCCACTTGTGTAGCGTGTAGGTTTGCCGTCGTAGCGTTCGTCTTGACCGCCGATATCGGGGGTCCGCTCCAACGACGCCGTAACAATTCCTCGATTTCTTGCCACGTGCCCGGGCGCTGTGCGTCCTGCAGGCAGGCAAATAAAATCTCACCGATTCGGATTTTTGTTGACGGTTCGGATCGCCTGTGATATGATTCCGGTTGTAAGGTGTTTCTTTTGGCCGGTGTTGACGCACCGGCCTTTTTCATTTCGGGCATAGAATACCCCCCTTAATCTGCTGCCATTTCTCGCGTGAAGGACCGCCGGCCAACGCCCACGCCCGCAGCTCGTCGGCGCTCCATAGCGTTCGTTTGCCGATTCTTACCGGCTGCGGTATTTGCCCGGCCGCGTGCATCGAGTAAAGGTGAGCACGCGAAACCGACAATGCAGCGGCCGCATCATCAGCCGAAAGCAAAATCTTACTGGTTGTATGCTCGGTCGTTTGCATTTACCAATCCGCTGTAACCCCGCCAGTCAAGTTTTACTTCAAGTATCGCCACAATCAAAAATCCCTTTTCTGAGTCCCCGTTGCAACACGGCTCGATTCCGGCTGATTATTGAACGAATGTTGTTGTTTATTTGTTGCCAATTCTGAACGGATGACATCTACGGTTTTTTCATCAAATACCCTCAAATGCCCAGCTCTGCCAATCGGCGTTATACACCTGGCACGTAAAAGATAAAGAACCTGATGCAAGGGACAATTAAGAATAGCCGCGATTCGGCCGGGGGTAAGGAACTGATTTTCACTCATAATAACTCCATAATTTTGCCTTGAACCGTTTATCGTTTACTGTTCAAAAACAGTTTCGTCTTTTGTGGGAGATTTTCAAGAGGTTAAAAGGGGGTTCTATAAAATGTCATTCTTAAAGTTTGATATTAAAACAAAATCGCGGGAAATCGGGCTTGAGGCGACAGGTTAAAAATAGTGAATTATTGGTTTACACCGATACATCGAATCCTCTCCCTTTACTTTCTCGCCAACCTTCCAGATTATTTCGCCGTATGGTTTCAAATCCGGCAAATGGAGCTTATGCAAGATTCTCTGATAATGGCGCCACGCAAAATATAAATCTGATTCTCTATATAAGACATGGCCTCTTTTTTTGTTTTGCTTTCTAACTGGATAAGGCAATGCGATATTCAGTGAGTCCTTGCGCCTGAGTGTATGATATATTTTATTCGCTTCCGCAGTCACGTTACTATGTTCAAACAGACACCATTTCCTTATAAACTCTCTTAAGGTTATATGGCTTGTCAATCTCACCGTCGCGTTGAATGGTGGTTCCTGATAATACTCTTCTACAAGCGCCAAATTATTAAAGTTTATCCAAGAACCTTCGTCTTCTATGGGAATTTCTTCAAGTGCGCTTTCCTTAAAAATCGCTTTATGTAAACGTATTATTCTGTTATGGAGAATATTTCGTTTGATTTCCCAATGACGACATTTCCGGCTTCGACCGTGTGGTTTGTTTGAGACCATCCAGAAAAACTCATTGATAAGACATGCACAACGATATTCGATTTGGTCTGAATCCATCATATAAAAAAAAGCAGCCAAGATTATGAATGCCGTCTTAACAAGAGCATCCGTTGGGCAATTGTTTGCGGCTCGATGTTCAAAATCTCAAGCCATTTTTCGACGTCGGCTATGCGATACCGTATAAGCCGTTCTCCAATTTTGACGGACCGCGGGCCTTTGTTAAGTTGTCTCCATTTATAAATTGTATCGACGGGGATATCGAGTATTTCCGCGAGATGTTTTGGGCTAATCAATTGAGGCAACGTTTCCGGGTTTTGTGGCTCAATGTTTTTCATAATTTACCTCATAAAAAAAGCGGCCGGGGTTATGAACGGACATTGAGACCGCGGCCGTCCTTACGGATAAGCCCGCCCCGGCCATAATAACGGAATTGTTCAAAAGATTTGATTCAATGTTTTTCATAAAGGCAATTTTCGCTTAAACAATCAGAAAAGCAAAGGTTTTTTGAAAAAATTATGGCCTGCAGGACCGGACGTCGAACATCCGCCGCAAATTTCTCTTCTCGATCACCGCCGGCAGCCAGCTATTTTAACGCCCCGGGCTCTGGGCCGCGGTTCCTGATTGCTCTCGATCGCCGATGCTTCTGACAATCTCTATTTTTGATTCTTTATTATTTCATCATACCAACGATTAATCATCTCATCCGTTGCTCCCAAATACATCGCGGCTGACATGAATATCGCTTCGGCTTGGCTTTTATTATACCATTTGGACCGATAAGCAAATCGCTCGGTCAATGGCACTCGTAAATCGGATCGCATTTTTTTAGACATAACTTCTCCTTTCATACGACTCTTTATGTTATTCGTAATTTCCTATAACTCATCCAACATCAAATCATTCTTTTTGAGCCGACCGGACATCGAATTCCCATAGCAAACTTGGCCCTCTGCGCGCCCTTCGCTGACTGCAATACCCTCAACCCCTGGGAAGGACCCAACGAAAAAGATTGTGTGCAGCGATGTTTCATAAGTCCTTATTCTACCGTGCTTATGCCCATAGATGCAAATCCCTGTTATTGATTCAATAACACAGATTGAGGGAGGCAAAGCGACATTCCTGTCTGTCGCCACCCTCATTATCAAATCAGAAACAGCCCTCGAATGATGAGACACGCTGTTTTGTGTCGCCACCTTTTTTTTGCCCTGTTCTGGTAAACCTCTTAAGCTCTTGCAACTATTCATCATTAAACGACTTACAAACCATCCCATTTATTAACGGTAATCATACGGCGATAGTATTACTGTTAAGGCACATCGGACTGAGAATACAGGGCTTCCGTTTGCCGCCTTCCGGCTTCGTCAAGTGGCTGAGAATATCTCGATGTTATCTCAGGCCGGCTGTGCCCCATTTGTCGCTGAACGAATAGCACATCCTTTTCGGTATTATATAAAAAAGTAGCGAATGTGTGCCTTAGTTTATGAGGATAAAGATTATCAATCCCTGCCCGTTTTCCGATATGTCTTATCCGCATATATAGTTCGTGATAACTGAGCCGGGCCGTTCGTTCTTTTAGTGTTACCACTTTACCTTTGCGGCCGACTCGCCACCGTAACAGCCGTTGCCCCGCCTCAGTGACAAACATCGGACTTCCTGGCTTAGCCCCTTTCCGGCACAATCGAACATACTCAGCAATTTTATCCTTCATTGACTGCTTAACATTCACCGTCCGCAAAACGTCGCCCTTGCCGTGGCGGACCCGGACAACATCCTTGCCGTGATATGTAGGCATATCTTCGAGCTTCAAACAGCAAACTTCCTCAGCCCGCAATCCCGTTTCAAGCATCAACTCAATCAGCATCCAGTTTACCAGGCCTCGCCGGCTGCCGTTTTGTCTCGCTCGCTCTGCCTCGATGCAAACCGACTGCCTAAGCGTATTCACCTGCTCGATTGTCAAATACTTATCAGGCGGTAAATAATCGGTTCCGGTTCCTCTTATGCGTCTCATGTCACCAGTTTAATCCTATACAATAATCAGCTTTCTGTTTGACGAAAGAAGAGCGGCCCGATTCACCCGCTTACTCAACGGGCAGGGTTGCGAATACCCGCCGCCCTTCTGTTCGCAGAAAATTTCCGATTATTTTTTTGCCAATAAACACAACAACGTTCCTTCAAAACCATCCGGGTCGGCATTTTTTGGGTTTGTTTCATGTAGCAGCTCGGCACGATATCCGTCAAGAATCTCAGCCGCCAGGTCATCGTTACCGCGGTCCGCGTCAGACATTTCTTCAAGCAAAACCGCTGTTAGCTTTGCGTCATTGCTCTGGCGTGCAAACCAGTCCTTTGCAAGCCGTCTGATATCGTTTTCATTAACCGAGGTCTGTTCTGTGATTTTTTTTGTTATCTTTGCCATAAGTCACCCCTGTAAACAAAAGCGGCCGGGGTTACGCAGGCGCACAAATCGCCTTGCCGTCGTTACCGATGGGCACGCCCCGGCCATAAGTTTTAAATTGTTTAACAGGTTCGGTTTTGTGCTTTGCATATTCGCATTTTATCAGCTTGTTTTATTTACCAGCTATTTCATTGAGAATCAGTCGTTTTGAATCCGCCGGCAGGTCCAGCCAGCACTTGACAACGGACGCCAAGTCAGGGTATTTTGGGGTTAAAAGCGCCAAGCAGGACGCCAAGACGGTTTCGCCGGTTTCTGTAACTGCTTGATTTTGCAAATGGTTAGCGTTTTCTATTTCCGGTTTTGTAACCGGAGGTTATCGGTTCGAATCCGATCGTTGGCTTTGGCTTCCCGGGGAACTTTGTTTTTCTGCAATAATTTTAAGGTGAGATACGTATTAAATAGTAATACAAGACACTTTTTGAGTTGGCTCTTACGGGCGCTACGGTTTTCGGCGATGAGACAACACCGCCGCCGACGCCGGCCGAGGAGCAACCTGAGGTTTTGACCCG
>JBELAA010000096.1:0-8353 GCA_049509315.1 Sedimentisphaerales bacterium
GGCAGGCCCAGTGTGATACGGGAGGGTAAAGATGTTACCGTATTTGCACACGGTTATATGGTCTATAAGGCGCTCAAGGCAGCAGAGACGCTTGAGAAAGAAGGTAAACAAGTGCGGGTGGTCAACGTCAGCACACTCAAGCCGATTGACGAAGAAGCTATCAGGAAACTGGCAGCCGACGTGAAGGGAATTGTAACAGTCGAGGAGCATACGATTATCGGCGGGCTTGCAAGTATCGTCGCTTTTGCGTTACGAGGCACTGGCTTACCGATAGAAGCCGTCGCAATACAGGATTGTTTTGGACAATCGGCGCTGAGCTATGAGCAACTACTGGAACATTATGGCCTGACTGATACCGCGGTTGTAAAGGCGGTAAAAAAGGTTTTGGCATAGGCGGGCGCGAACAATTATGAAAACAATGAAAGCAGTAGTCAAATACGATAACGTTGCCAACGCGACGCAGCTTCGGGAAGTGCCGGTGCCGGAAATTGGTCCCGGCGACGTTCTGGTGGAAGTGGCATACGTCGGCGTCTGCGGGACCGACCCTCATATGCACAACGGTTCGGTAACATTCAATTTTAACTGCCCTTTTATTTTAGGACACGAGTTCGCGGGCAAAATCGTCAAGGTCGGCGGCGAGGTGAAAAATTTTAAGGCTGGCGAACGGGTTACATCGGAAACACACGCCGATTACTGCGGCCACTGTGCGCTTTGCAGGAGCAATAATTATCATTTGTGCAGGGGGCGAAAGGGGTTCGGCTTTCATGTTGACGGTGCGTTTACAAAATACGTGAAGGTCCCCGTGAGAAGTTTGCACAGGGTGCCGGAAAACGTTTCGCTAAAGGCGGCGTCACTGACTGAGCCGTTATGCGTGGCATATAAATCGGTTATCGTAAATAGCACCGTAAACCCCGGCGATACGGTTGTGGTAATCGGGCCGGGGCCGATTGGGTTACTGTGTATGAGGATGGCGCAACTGTCGGGGGCAAGCGAAATCATCGCAATCGGCACGCAGGGCGACGACAGCCGGCTGGAATTATCAAAATCATACGGGGCGACGGTTACTATCAATAGCAGCAATACCGACCCATTGCCGAAAATAATGTCCTTAGGCGACGGTTACGGCGCGGATTTAATTGTGGATACAGCGGGGGCGGCAGAAACGCTGAAATTATCGATGCAAGCGGTGCGGCCAAACGGGCAAATTACCAAAATCGGCTGGGGCCCTAAACCCGTAAACCTGAGCTTAGATCCGCTGATTGCCAAATCTGTAACTTTTAAGGGACATTTCAGCCATACCTGGGACGTATGGGAAAAATGCCTTACCTTAATGAGCAAAGGCCAAATCGACCTCGAGCAATTGATAACACATGAGCTTCCTATCGATAAGTGGGAAGAGGCGTTCAAACTGGTGGAAACCAAGCAGGCGATGAAAGTTGTAATGACGCCGATTGATTAATTAGAAGGACAGCACAATGAGAAAGATTGGTTTTATAGGATTGGGAATAATGGGTAAGCCGATGGCCTTGAACCTGATTAAGGCGGGTCACAGCTTGACGGTTTACGATATTAAGCAGGAGCCGATTAAAGAGGTTGTTGCGGCAGGTGCAAAAGCGGGCAAAAGCGCTAAAGACGTCGCGGCGCAAAGCGAGATTGTAATTACAATGCTGCCCAATTCTCCCGACGTGAAAAAAGCCGTGTTGGGAGAAAACGGCGTTTTAGAGGGTGCAAAAGCGGGCCTGATTCTGATTGATATGAGCTCAATAGCCCCGATGGTTTCAAAAGAAATCGCCGGTGAAGTGTGGAAAAAAGGCGTCGAAATGCTCGATGCCCCCGTCAGCGGCGGCGAGCCGAAAGCCAAAGACGCGACGCTTTCAATTATGGTCGGCGGCAAAAAAGAGGTGTTTGAGAAGGTCGAGGACGTTCTCAAGGCGATGGGGTCGTCGGCTGTGCTGGTCGGCGATATCGGCAGCGGCAATGTAACAAAATTGGCCAACCAGATGATCGTGGCGTGCAACATCGCGGCGATGTCGGAAGCGATGGTTCTGGCGACTAAATCGGGCGTTGACCCGGAAAAGGTCTTTGCGGCGATTAAAGGCGGGCTTGCGGGCAGCAACGTTCTCAATGCCAAAGTCCCGCTTGCATTAGATGGTAATTTCAAGCCTGGTTTCAGGATTGAATTGCACATCAAGGATTTGGCAAATGCTCTTGATACCGCGCACGAGGTCGGTGTCCCCGTGCCATTGACAAGCGGCGTAATGGAAATTATGCAGGCGCTCAAAGTTGACGGTAAGGCCGCAAATGATCACGGAGGAATTATCCAGTTTTATGAAAAACTGGCCAAAGTTGAGGTGCGGCATTCAAAATAAAAAAGCCGCTACAGCCGAAAGGCCTTTTATGAAAGGACTCAGGGTGCCGCCATGGTCCAGGACGAAACGCACGCACTGATTCAGAAGGTGCTTTGGCGCATCATTCCGTTCTGCATTCTGTGCTTCCTGCTGAACTATATCGACCGCACCAACATCGGCATGGCCGAAAGCTCGATGGAGAAGTGGATACACGGTTTCGACAAGCATATCTTTACAATCGGACTTGCGATCTTCTATATTCCGTACTGTCTGCTGGAATTGCCGTCGAATCTGATCCAGCAGCGAGTTGGCGCGCGGCGATGGATCGCACGCATCATGATCACATGGGGCATTGTTTCGACGTGTTTCATCTTCGTCCGGGGCGCCGGTCTTTTCTACACGCTGCGTTTATTGCTGGGGGCGGCGGAGGCGGGCTTCTTTCCGGGTGTGATTCTCTATCTGTCGTATTGGATTCCTCGCAGCTATCGCGCGCGAGCCACGGCCCTGTTCGTTCTGGCCCAGGCGATGGCCCAGATGATCGGCAACTGTTTTGGCGGCCTGATTCTGTATTCGGTGGACAAGTACCATTTCCCCGGCCAGCCGTGGCAGTGGTTATTCCTGCTGGAAGGATTGCCATCGGTCGTAATGGGACTGGTCGTATTGTTCTATCTGACGGATAAGCCCGCCGACGCGAAATGGCTTACGGCCGATGAACGCGAACGCCTGGCGAATATCATGGCCAAGGACCAGGCCGAGAATTACACGCACCGGGCCTCAGATTTCAGGGCGGCGCTTGTATCTCCGCACACCTGGCTATTGTCCGGGCTTTATAGCATGCTGGTTTGGGGATACTACCCGGTTCAGGGCTTCTCGCAGGTAATCCTCAAGCCGATACTTGTGAAGACAGGCGCCATCGTGATGGCGTCCTCCACGGCGTCGGCAGTTCAAAGCGCAGCGGCAGTGGTAGTCGGGACCGCTCCAGCGGTGACCCCAACACCGGACTACATTATCTCGATATATTTGGGGCTTTTGACGGCGATTCCCTTTGCCCTGGCCGCGGTGGCTATGCTGTTTTTCGCACGGCATTCGGATCGGCATGGCGAGCGCAAATTTCACGTGGCGTTTGCGAGTATGCTGATGGCCATAGGGCTTGCGATGGCGGCCCTGGCGCCGGCCCTGACGACGGGAACAACCACGACGTTCTTGACGGTCCTGGGATTGTCTCTGTCGGCGATCGGCTGGTTCTGCTCGTTCGCGATATTCTGGTCAATACCGGCACAGCTTCTGACGGGGACCGCCGTCGCGGCCTCGGTGGCCATCATCAATTCGATTGCCAACCTGGTGGGGAATTTTCTGGGGCCGTACACGCGTGTCCTGCTCGCAAACCTGGTCAAAAAGTCGGAAGGCGACCAATGGTCCCTGTTGCTTGCCGCAAGCTGTGCGGCGATGGGAGCGATATTGGCGGTCACTCTGCGATTGCCAAAGCACGGGCAGATTCAGGTAGCATCTGGCGAGGCGGCCGGCATTACTCAGAAATAGGAAGAAAGCGGGCCGCTGTCGCTATGGTTGTTTCACACGCCAACGATAGCTTTTTCTGGGTCATCACCCAAATGGCCAAAATGGACGTAAAAACAGGTTATAAAGTACATACTCTTGCTACTCTGATTATAGGTATTACCTCAGGTCTGACTGTTTGGGTCATCAGTTTGATCTCCCTGTAATGCGTATGTCTTAATAGCTGGTTAATTAGGTACAAAGAGAAAAAAATAACTCCCTGTTGACTATGGAGTTATCTCTGCAATCCACTAACGGGTGATGTCTTCATACCTCCGACCTTTATTAAAATGGGCAAAGGCCTGGGGGTTCGAAACGGGCAAAAATTGAAAATAAAAAAAAAGAGATAACTCTTTGTCAAATAAAGAGCTATCTCCGATTTTAATAGCGGGGGCAGGATTCGAACCTGCGACCTCCGGGTTATGGGCCCGACGAGCTACCAGACTGCTCTACCCCGCGGTCATATTCAATTACAAATATATCACAAAAATTGCTTATGGCAAGTAAATATCTCCGGTTATAACAACTTTATTAACTTTATTAAAATTGCAGTGGACAAAACCGGCGGCTAAAAACCTATAATTTACTTTTAATTCTTTCAGCAACTGCCTCGACTTGGCCGGGGCCGTATTTATGCGAAGGCCATTGCGTAAAAACGCCGTCGCCCGCTTTGCGGGGGACAATATGAAAATGCAAATGGTCAACGACCTGGCCTGCCGCCCTTCCGTTATTGCAAAGGACATTGTAGCCGTCGGCGTTCATAGCCGACGCGACGGCGCCTGCGACTTTGCCTAACCGGCTCCAGATTTGACTAAGGACCTCAGGGGGACAATTGTGAACCTTCTCGAAATGACCGTGAGGTATGATAAGCGTATGGCCGTCGCTGATAGGACCGATATCGAGAAACGCGACGATAACGTCGTCTTCGTAGATTTTAACGGCAGGTATCTGCCCGGACGCTATTTTGCAGAAAATGCAATCGGCAGCACTCATCTGTATTCCCCTCAAAAACGGTTCGGGAAAAAGCTATGCTCCGCCTGCGGCGGCTTTGGCCGGCTGGGTTTCTTTTTTCTTGCTCTTCTTGCCTTTGTCGCCGGCCTTCGACTTTTTCTCAATGTTCTTTGCGCCGATGAGCTGTAATAAAACAAGCTCGCCGTTATCTCCCAGCCGTCTTTTGGCCAGATGAATTATTCTCGTATAGCCGCCCGCCCTGTCTAAATATCTTGGCCCAAGCTCGCTGAAGAGTTTGCCTATTATGGTTCCCTTCCTGACCTGGGCGCCGTCTTCCTCGGCGTAAACATCGTGGTCGCCTAACTGAGCAATCGCCCGCCGTCTTGCCGCAAGCGTCCCCTTCTTTGCCAGCGTAATCAGCTTCTCGGCAAACCCCTTGACCTCCTTTGCCTTTCGGATTGTCGTCGAAATTGTCTCATGGTCAAACAGCGCCACCGCCAAATTCCGGCGTAATGCTATACGGTGCTGGCTTGTTCGACTCAACTGTCTTCCTGCTACTCTGTGACGCATAAACCACAATTCCTCATTTAGGCCCCATCCCAGACACGGGGGCAATTATCAAAATTAATCAATACCAGTCATTCCCAGCGACAGGCCTATATCGGTAAGCTTTCTCTTGACCTCTCGCAAGCTGGTTTTGCCGAAGCTGCGGATTTCCAGCAGGTCGGGCTCGCTCATCTTGACGAGCTGCCTGACTGTTTCCACCTTGGCTGATTCAAGACAGTTGCTGGCTCTTACCGAAAGCTCAAGCTCCTGTATGGGCATATTCAGCTTTGTCTCCAGCTCTTTATCGACCTTGGGCTGTGCCTCTTCGACGGCCGCCTCACCTGCCACGGTTTCTGTCCCGATTTCGCTATACTCGACAAAGGGGGTGATATGTTTTCGCAGGATTTTTGCCGCCTCGACCAGCGCCATTTCCGGGGTGACGGTTCCATTGGTCCATATTTCGATTATCAGGCGGTCATAATTGGTCCTTTGGCCGACGCGTGTGTCCTCGGTAGTATATCGCACCCTTGTAACAGGCGAGTAAGCCGCATCCAGCTCGATTCTGCCGATTTCCTGCTCATACTTGTCGGCCGTTGCCAGCCGTTCCGCTGCGGGGACATAGCCGCGACCGGTCTCGACCACCATTTCCATTTCAAAATCCACGTCCTTGGTGAGCGTGGCTATGACCCTGTCCTTATCGACAATTTCTATAGCGGGGTCGGCCGTTATATCGCCGGCCTTTATCACGCCTGCCTTCTTGGCTAAAACCTTCATAATCTTCGGGCCGGCATCCTGCAGCCGAACCGTCAGGTTCTTGACGTTAAGAACGATATCGGTAACGTCCTCCATAACGCCGTTGAGCGAGGTAAACTCGTGGCTGACGCCCCCTATCTTAATGGACGTTACCGCGCTGCCTTCCAGCGAGCTTAGCAAAACCCGCCGCAAGCTGTTACCGATGGTGGTGCCAAAACCCCTCTCGAACGGCTCGATATAAAATTTTCCGTATCTTTCGCCCGTTACTTTGTTATCTCGCTCAACGCGAGTCGGCAACTCCAAACCACGCCATGTAATCCGCATACTGGACTCCTGAGAACGCAATTCAAAACTATCTTGAACAGAATTCAACAACTAACTGTTCCTCGACCGGGATTTGAATATCATCCCTTGTCGGCAAAGAAACGACCGTTGCTTCCGGTTTCGCGCGGTCAAGCTGCAGCCAGCTTTGCGTCGCAAAATTCGGGTTAAGGTCAAGCTGCTGCTTTGCCTTTTTCGTGCTTTTTTCCGTATTTTTCACCAAAATCTTATCTCCCACGTCAACGCTGTAGTCCGGCAAATCGACCTTGTGGCCGTTGACGTAAACGTGTCCGTGAGTGATAAACTGCCTGGCGGCCTTTCTCGAAGCCGCGAAATTCAGCTTGTAAACTACGTTGTCGAGGCGTCTTTCGAGCAATTGCAGCAGGTTCTGGCCTGTATTGCCCTTCGCCTTTTCGGCCCGGTGAAAATACCGTATAAACTGACGTTCAAAAATGCCGTAAAAACGTTTGACCTTCTGCTTTTCGCGAAGCCGAACGCCGTATTCGCTGGGCCTGCCCCTGCGCCAGCCGTGCATTCCAGGCGCCAAGCTTTTCTGTCTTTTTTCGACCGGGCATTTTGCCGTCCAGCATCTGGCGCCCTTAAGGAAAAGTTTCATACCTTCCCGACGACAATGTTTACAGGATGAACCGAGATAACGTCCCATTTTATTTAACCAGCTCCAAAAAATTACTCAATACAGTAACTGTTTATCAAAACAAATCTTCTAAAAAACTACACGCGCCTGCGTTTTGCCGGCCGGCATCCGTTATGAGGCAGAGGGGTAACGTCCTCGATTGACGATATTCGCAAACCCGCCTGCTGCAGCGCTGCAACCGCTGATTCCCTGCCCGGGCCCGGCCCCTTCACTTTCACTTCGATTTCACGGACGCCGTTTCGCATCGCAGTGCCCGCCGCACGAGACGCCGCCTGTGACGCGGCAAAAGGCGTGCTTTTACGCGCGCCTTTGAAACCCACACAGCCGGCCGAGCTTGTGCAAATCGTATCGCCCGCGGTATCCGTTATCGTTATTAGGGTATTATTGAAAGTCGCCTTTATATGGACGACTCCCTTTGCCACATTTTTTCTGACTTTACGTTTTGCTGCAACCTTTGCCATTGTTCAAAACCTCATGCACCAAATTATGAAAACTAACTATCCTCGCATTTCCTTCACGCCCTTCTTCCCGGCCACGGTCTTCCTCGGACCCTTGCGCGTCCTGGCGTTGGTGCGCGTCCGCTGGCCGTGAACAGGCAGCCCTTTCCTGTGGCGAATGCCCCTGTAACAGCCGATATCGCGTAATCGCGCGATATTCTGTGTAACCTGCCTGCGAAGCTGACCGCCGGTTACGTAGCTGCGCTCTATAATCTGATTAATCCGACTCACCTCGTCCTCAGTCAGTTTGCCCGCCTTGGCATTCAGGTCAACCTTGGCCTCGTTGAGAATTTCTACAGAGGTATGCCTTCCTATCCCGTAAACATAGGTCAGCGCAATCCAAATCGCCTTCTGATTAGGCACATCTATACCAACTACACGCGGCATATCAGCTCCTTATTAACTGCCTTTGGCCACAAGCGCGGGGTAATTAACCCTGACGCTGTTTATGGCGAGGGTTACTGCAAATAACCCGCACGACGCCCTTGCGTCTGACAATTCTGCAATTTTCACAAATACGTCTTACCGAACTTCTTACTTTCATCCGTTTGTTCCGTTTCATTCAACGGCCGGCATTTTCAGCTTCTTAAAATTATCCGGCCTCTGTTTAAATCATAAGGCGACATTTCAACGGTAACCGTATCGCCCGGCAGTATGCGGATAAAATGCATTCGCATCTTGCCCGAAACGTGCGCCAGTATCTGATGCCCGTTCTCGAGCTTAACCCT
>JBELAA010000097.1:0-8415 GCA_049509315.1 Sedimentisphaerales bacterium
AGCTCGAATATATCGACCAGGTCAAGGCGGCGGTGGAACTGCCCGTTTTGCGGAAGGATTTTATCATCGACTTGTGGCAGGTTTACGAATCGCGAGCGGCGGGGGCCGACGCGATACTGCTAATCGCAGAGGCGCTCAGACCAGCCGAGCTTTCAGACCTGATGATTGCCGCGGCGCAGCTAACGATGACGGTTCTTCTTGAGGTGCACGACGCGGATACGCTTTTGGCGGTGCGAAGTATGGTTGGCTTTCCCGCGAAGGGTTACAGCGTTCTGGGAATAAACAACCGGGACCTCACGACAATGAACGTTGATATCAATAATACCACGCGGCTGGCTGAACTGGTTGGCGGCAATATCCCGTTGGTCGCGGAAAGCGGAATCAAGAGCCGGCAGCATGTCGATAAGCTAATCGCGGCGGGCGTAAGCGCGGTTCTCGTAGGACAGATTCTGTGCGAAAGCCCGGATATAAAAGCGAAATTTGGGGAGCTGTTTGGCTGAGAACCGGTTATGGCAGGAATAGATAAAAAAATGTCTTATAAAGGCGAAGTCGTTTATATCTACGCTTACGATATCGCATACGATATCAAAAATGAGCCGGTGGAGAAGATTTTAACGCAGCCGACGAAGGACTACCTGGTAAGCCCCAGTAAGCGGATTCCCAAACAGATGTTTTTTTACAGGCCCCGCGTGGCGGAGTTTGCCGGGGAAAAACGAACGCTCAGTAACGGGCAGATAGTCGAAGTAAAAAAGAGCGTAAAAATTTTCGGCGTGGGGGCAATGACCATTCAGGTCCGCGTGCCGTTCGAGGTTGAACGGCTTGAGGAACTGGTTGACTATCACGATTTGGAATTTGCCGACAGCGGTCTTGAGGAAGAAGTAACTCGATTTGCAGAAAGCATTACAAAAGATATCGAACCATACTGCGTTCGTCCAGTGCCTTCGCTGCTCGGTGCGGAAGCATACACAGTATTTTGCTTATCTCATCTGCCGGGGGTTGAGGGGCAGGATGTGCGGGCGGAGGACTGGCTCAAAGCCAATCGAAGGCGCGTGGCGTCGCTGCTTATGCAGGAAGAAGACGACGAAGTTCTGTCAGAACAGGAAGTCGATGAATCGACGGGATTGTATCTGAGCTATTATGGGGACGACCTTGTGGTCGTGGACTGGGATTCGGCGATTGTGGTAGGCCAGCAGGGTGCGCTCGACGACGTCCTGCACATAATGGAAGTCGCCAACGTCCAGTTAGTCGAGCTTGCGGCATACGACAAAGTCCTCGATGAAGCGCTTCAGCTTGCCTACAGCGACGTGAGCGGGCAAAAGGCCCGTTCCACCGGCGCGGTGCTACTGAACCTCCGTGAGCTTCGTATCGATTTGGCGCGCATCAGCGATGAGTTGTCCAACATAACGAAATTCTTCGGCGACTGGCACTTAGCCAAGACATACAAAAATCTCACGGACAGGTTTCACCTGGCGGACTGGCAGCGCATTATCATCGAGAAAACCAGGACCTTAGACGGCCTATACCAGATTATCCTTCAAAACAGGTTCAACGCCTGGATGTTTGTGCTCGAGATAACGATTGTGCTGTTATTTATAATCGACCTCGTTGTGCTTTTGATAAAGTGAACGCGTAAAACGATTAAGTAAGGATTAACAAAATGAATATCGCTCTTTACCTGCTGCTCGGATTGCTTGCCGGCGTTCTCAGCGGCCTTTTAGGTATCGGCGGCGGAATTTTCGTTATCCCCGCCCTTGTTTTTTTACTGGGCTTCTCCCAGCAAATGGCTCAGGGAACGACGCTTGCTATGATGGTTCCGCCTATCGGCTTATTCGCCGCCTGGGTTTATTATTCCAAAGGTTTCGTTGACTTGAAGGTCGCCGGCCTGATGTGCATCGGTTTCTTTATCGGCGGTTTTTTCGGAGCAAAATTCGCTACCGCCATCCCCGCAACAATGCTTTCCCGTCTCTTCGGCGTCGCTATGCTGCTGGTGTCCCTGAAGATGATTTACGGCAAATGAGTTTTATTTCGTCTGCTGTTTCTGTATCTTCGCCAACTCATTGCGGTGAATCGCAATTTATTCCCAGATTTTATTGATTTGCGTCAAGGGCAGCGCTTCGACGAATTTGGTTAATGGATAAGTGATTGTGCCTGGATATATAACATACGAGGCCTGCGGACGAAGGTCGAATCATCCCTGCATTTTGTAAACCATACTTTACAAATTACAAGGTGTTTTTTAAGCTTATTTTTTGGGGAAATTTAATTAAAAAGCCCTGAAAACCATTTTTTCAGCTCAAAACGGCTTCTTTTCAGCATTTTTTGCTTTTCAACCATCCATTGCGTCTTTTACGGCTTCCAACGCAGATTGTTGAAATCCTCCGCCCTGACAAATTCGACGCGCATATCAGCAAAGAGAACAAAACATCCTTTTGTGGGATGATTATTCGTACTCATCAGTTCCGGCCCACCTGTAGGATTCTTGGCAAGCGGTGTCTCAAAGAGCAGGACAGTATTATTTGCAATATCTGACAACTTGAGTCCGGAGAGGTTTGCATTGAAAGCATATTCGCTCATACCTTCAGAAACCTTATTGTTTCGGTTATTTATAAAAGCATTCGGAGATAAATTTGGATCAAATTGAATCAGTGAATCACACCAATTAGTTGTTTGGGGTAATTGACGAACCTGTCCTTCTTTGTACTGCTTAATTACATGCCCTAAATTCCGCAATTGTATAGGATAAAATCTGGCAGTCGAATTTCCCATTCGTGCGTGTATTATAAAAGGCAAGAGAAATGCACAGAACGATATTATAAAACCCAAACAACTTAAATGAGCAATCAGTCCCCTTATTTTCTTAAACGCGCAATAAGCAAGTAGAAAGAATGTTACAGTTAAACCTATAACACTCGCGTAGATTCCTACAGTTGTAAAAAGCATACCGATAGTCCAAAATGATGGATGCGGCCCTCGTGCTATAGACGGAGATAAATACCAGTTTATGGATTGTGTCCATGAGCCAATAAGCGAGAATGTTAATGCGAGAATTCCAAAGGCAGCAATAAAAATAAGCTTAAAATAAATTTTCTTTTCAGATGGTGGTTCTGGGTTCATAAATCACGCCGGTTTTTGTTGTTTTTGTATTTTCGCCCATTCGTCGCGGAGGGAAACGGTGCGATTGAAAACCAATTTGCCGGCGGCGCTGTCGAGGTCAACGCAGAAGTAGCCCAATCGCTCGAACTGATAGCGGGCACGGGGTTTGGCATCTTTCAAGGCGGGTTCGACAAAACAATTTTTCAAAACCTCAAGCGATTTGGGGTTCAGGTTAGCGGTGAAATCCTTGCCTTCGGGAAAGTCATCGGGGTTTTCTTTGGTGAACAGGTTGTTATACAGGCGGACTTCGGCTTGTATTGCGTCTTTTGCCGAAACCCAGTGAATTGTCGATTTGACCTTCCGGCCATCGGGTGCGTCGCCGCCTTTTGTGGCGGGGTCGTAGGTACAGTGCAGCTCGATGATATTGCCGGAACTGTCCTTAACGGCGTTTGTGCATTTTATGAAATAGGCGTAACGCAGGCGGACTTCTTTGCCGGGGCTTAGCCGATAGAATTTCGGGGGCGGGGTTTCCATAAAATCGTCCTGCTCGATATATAATTCCTTGCTGAAAGGCACCTTTCGTGTGCCGGCTGACGGGTCTTCGGGATTATTTACCGCGTCCAACTGCTCAACCTGTCCCTGGGGGTAGTTATCGATAATCACCTTGAGGGGTTTCAGGACGGCCATTACACGGGGGCTGGTTTTATTCAGGTTTTCGCGGAGGCAGTGTTCGAGTAACGCCACATCGATAACGCTGTAAAATTTATTAACGCCGATGACTGTGCAGAAGTTTTTAATCGCTTCAGGCGTGTAGCCGCGTCTTCGCAGACCTGCTAAAGTGAACAGTCGCGGGTCGTCGAAATCGCGGACGTGGCCGCCGCGAACGAGGTCGATGAGTTTGCGTTTCGACATAACGGTATAAGTGAGGTTAAGGCGCGCAAATTCGATTTGGCGCGGGTGGTTAATTTTTTTGCCCCAGGGGCCTGAGCCGTCGTCGGTTCGACCGTCGTTTACGGCGTCGATAAACCAGTCGTAAAGCGGGCGATGGTTCTCGTATTCCAGCGAGCACAAGCTGTGAGTAATACCCTCGATAGAATCCTCGAAGCCATGCGCCCAGTCATACATCGGGTAAATGCACCACTTATTGCCCTGGCGATGATGCTCCTCGTGCAGGATACGATACATAATCGGGTCTCGCATATTCAAATTTGGGTGCGCCATATCAATTTTGGCTCGCAGCGTTCGTGAGCCATCGGGAAAAACGCCATCTCGCATACGCGTAAATAAATCGAGGTTTTCTTTAACGCTTCTGTCTCGATAGGGGCTGTTTTTGCCGGGTTGCGTCAGTGTGCCGCGGTGTTGCGTAACCTCGTCGGAATTCAAATCGCAGACGTAGGCCTTACCTTTTTTTATAAGTTCAATCGCCCATTCGAACATTTGCTCGAAGTAATCGCTTCCGAAAAACAGGCGGTCATCCCATTTAGCGCCGAGCCAGCGGACGTCCTCGATTATGGCATCGACAAATTCCTGCTCTTCCTTCGCGGGGTTGGTATCGTCGAATCGCAGGTTAAACAGCCCCCCGAATTCCGCAGCAATACCGTAATCAATCCAGACGGCCTTTGCGTGACCTATGTGAAGATAGGCGTTGGGTTCAGGAGGAAACCGTGTATGAACGGTCTGCCCCTCGAACCTGCCGCCCGGCCCAATATCCTCGATAACCGCATCACGTATAAAATCCCTTCGAATCTCATTAGTTTCTTCTGGCGACATTCAGTTTCTCCCACTTAAATCAGTATTCTACTTGAAAATGCGAAGCTTCACTTGAAATAGGCCTTGGTATTGACATGAACTTTTTTATTTTTAAGAATTTGCCGCTTATCAAACCAGACAAATTCGCTGTGCTGGTTATCAAGAATAATTTCACAATTGCTGTTGAGCTTAATCCTGTGCGCCAGAACAATATAGTGCGTGCCGAAACCTGCCTTTTTTGCGAAATTGGTTTTGTATATGTGCTCGTAAGCGCCTACGAATCTGGCTTTATCGTAACTTAATTTCAGCCCAAGCTCATTTTTTGCGATTCGCTCGAAGGCCTGCGGAATTCGCTCATTTTTCAGAATTCGTCCGCCCGGAACAAACCAGAATCCCCTGGCCGGCTCATTTTTCCGCATACCAACCAGCACCTGTCCCTTGCCATTCTCGATTATCAAATCGATTGAGACCAGCGGTGCAAGTTTTACAACCTGTACTAACTGGTCTTTTTTAAGTTTCTCAGATGCTTTCTTAGCTTTCATAACTGCACAATTTATCACTTCCTGATAGCGATGTCCAGTTTTGCAATTGGCTTACGTTTTTGATATAATAGTTTAAGTCAATTATCAGGAGACAATAAATGAGCATATTAGATTCGATTGGCAACACGCCGATGGTTGAGCTTAAACGCGTCAACCCCAATCCCAAAGTGCGCCTTATGGCCAAACTCGAGGGCAATAACCCCGCCGGCTCAATCAAGGACCGGACCGCCCTGTATATGATTACAAAGGCCGAACAGGATGGCTCGCTGACCAAAGGCAAGACCATTCTGGAGCCGACCTCAGGCAATACCGGTATCGCGCTGGCTATGATTGGTGCGGCCAAGGGCTATCGCGTCAAATTGACTCTGCCCGCCTGCGTAAGCAGCGAACGGCGACACATTCTGGAGGCATTCGGCGCTGAGGTGATAATGACTCCCGCCAACGAAAGCACCGACGGCGCTATCAGAATGGCTCATCGAATTCTCGAACAGGAACCCGACAAATATTTTATGCCCAACCAGTTTGAAAACCCCAATAACCCACTGGCCCACTATGAAACCACCGGCCCCGAAATCTACGAGCAGTGCGCCGGCCAAATCGACTATTTTATCGCCGGTATGGGCACAACGGGGACGCTTATGGGCATCTCGCGATTTCTGAGAGAAAAGCTCAACCACGTCAAAATCGTGGGTATTGAGCCGACGCCTCATCATACCATTCAGGGCCTGAAGAATATGACCGAGTCGATAGTGCCGGCCGTCTATGAGCGAGACCGGCTCGATGACGTTATGATAATGGAAGACGAGGCCGCGTATGAAATGACCCGCCGACTGGCTTCTGAGGAGGGGATTTTCGCTGGCATATCCAGTGGCGCAGCCGTAGCAGGCGCTGCCCGTATCGCCAAAAATATGAAATCCGGCACCGTTATTACCATTTTACCAGACCGCGGCGACCGTTACCTCTCGACAATGCTCTTCCGCGCCGCCTGTGCCAAGTGTCCTCCATAGTTTGCTCACATTCAGCGAACTATCCGCTAAACGCTGTTATTCTTGACAATCCCTGCCTTGTCGCTTAATTTGGCGTATCGCTTGAAAGGTTCATAACTTATGTCTGACAAGATAGTAACACGATTTGCGCCGTCGCCGACGGGGTATTTGCATATCGGCGGGGCGAGGACGGCGCTATTTAACTGGCTGTTGGCCAAGAAAACGGGCGGCAAATTCATCCTGCGCATCGAGGATACCGACCTTAAGCGTAATACGCCGACAGCGACGCAGCAGGTAATAAGCGATTTACGCTGGCTGGGTATTAACTGGGATGAGGGGCCGGAAGTCGGCGGACCCAACGGGCCGTATTTTCAGTCGCAGCGAAGGGAACTCTACGACAAATACGTTAAGCAGCTTTTAGAACAGGGCAGGGCTTACCACTGTTTCGAGACATCGGAAGAGCTTGAAAAGCTTCGCAAACAGGCCGAGGCGCAAAAAAAGGGATTCGTTTATCAAAGGCCGACCGTTTTGCCAAGCGAGGCCGACGTGGAAAAGGCACGTGCAGCGGGTAAGCCGGTTACAATCCGGTTTGCTATGCCTGAGGGAACAATTGAGGTTTTCGACCTGGTTCGGGGGGCGGTAAGTTTCAATACTGCTGAATTAGGCGATTTTATCATAATCAAAAGCGACGGCTTCCCGACGTACAATTTTGCCTGCGTAATCGACGACCACCTTATGGGTATCACCCACGTAATACGGGGTCAGGAACATTTGATGAACACACCCGGTCAGCAATCGCTCTGGCAGGCGCTGAATTTCGGCCAACCCCCGAAATACGCGCATATGTCGGTTACCATAAGCGATTCAGGCGGCAAACTCTCGAAACGCGAACGGCCTCATACCCTCCGCAAGGCCATCAAAGCAAGACCCGATATTTACCTCGATAAGCTGGCAGAGGTCGGCGGAATCAATACGGAACAGTTAAAAGAATTTATCGCTGGCGACAAAATGCCCGATATGCCCGCCGTCGAGGCAATGGCCAAATACTTGGGCGTGGAACTGCCCGAAATCAACGTGAGCGACTTTTTCAAAAGCGGCTACATCCCCGAAGCAATGGTCAACTTTTTAGCGTTACTGGGCTGGAGCACGGGCGAGCAGAAAGAGATAATGCCATTAGACGAGCTTATCGCCTTGTTCGATATCACGCGGCTGACCAAATCAAACAGCTTGTTCGACCGCGGCAAACTCGTCGCCTTCAATACCGAACATATAAAAATGCTGCCGAAGGAAAAACTGCTCGCTCATTTCAAGGCGTATTTGAAAGTCGTCGATTCGCCGATTGTGAAAGCAGATGATGAAATGCTCCTGCGGCTAATCAAAATCTGCGAAGGGGCAAGGACATTAGCCGATATCGAGCACAAATGCAGGTTCTTATTTATAGCGGACGACAAAATTGAATATGACCCAAAGGCCGTGCAAAAGGTTTTGAAAGCCCCCAACTTTATGTTGGGGGTTAACCCCCAGGATAAACCTGGGGGCTTACCATACAACGGCCTTGCGATGCTGAAAATCGTCCGCGAAAAATTAGCCGCGATGGCGGAATTAACCGAGCAGGGTATTGAGGATATGCTGCGAGCGCTTGCCGAGCAGAACGCCGTCGGCTTAGGCAAAGTCGCCCAGCCGTTGCGTGTTGCTATTACCGGCTCGACCATCAGCCCGCCAATTTTCGATTCGGTGCAGTTATTAGGCAAAGAACGGACGTTAAAGCGGATTGATAATACCGTGCGAAAATTTTCATAGCAAAGCAGGCAGTAAAGCAGATAGTAAAATAGTAAAAAGTAAAAGGCAAAAATACAAAGTAAAATGCAAAAAGATACAGAAAACATTAAAAACGCGTTTAAGAAACGGATGTACAGTTTTGTGTTGAGATTGATTGAGTTCATAGACGCTCTCCCGAAAGATAATGTTTCGCACAGAATAGGCGACCAATTGCTTAGAAGCGGCACCAGCATTTTGGGTAATTATGTTGAGGCGCAATCCGCTGC
>JBELAA010000098.1:0-11213 GCA_049509315.1 Sedimentisphaerales bacterium
CGAATAAGGTAAACATAATGCCTATCGGGAGTCGAACGTCGAGTCCTGTTCCTGAGCTCATATATTCTCCTTTTACCAAAAGATAATGTTAAGCGCTATAGCGGCCAGCAGCACAATAATCCCCAGGACCGCCGGCTGCTTATACCAGACCAATCCTTCTTCTTTAATCCGCGGCGTCAGCGAATACACGAGGCCTCGTAATTCCCCGTCGTTTTTGTTTCTGGCCGTGAGCAGCGACACAATGATTGTTACGATGAAACAGGCGCTCCAGG
Source organism: Sedimentisphaerales bacterium (assembly GCA_049509315.1). GTDB lineage: Bacteria > Planctomycetota > Phycisphaerae > Sedimentisphaerales > Anaerobacaceae > Fen-1362. Next base: position 273 of record JBELAA010000098.1, read on the forward strand.
CGTAAATGGCGGCCCAGAAATTCTGCGCCATTTCAACGGGGTAGGTGTGCAGCACGTGGCCGGCGCAGAGCCACCCGCCTTTTATGCCCGCGACGGCGCCAACGGGCAGCGTCAGGCCGTGGTGAAGGGCAGCGGCAAGCGTTCCCGATAACAACCCGAAAAACGCCCCGTGCCCGGTCGCACGTTTCCAGAACATTCCCAAAAGGAACGTCGCAAACAGCGGCGCGTTGACAAAGCCGAAGACAAGCTGGAGCATATCCATAATGTTATTGAACTTATTGGCGACATAAGCACAGGCGATACTTAACAGGATGCCGACGACCGTAATGATGTGGCCCATACGCAGATAATGCCGGTCGGATTGTCCCGGCTTGATGTAGCTTTGGTAGAGGTCGTAAGTCCAGACGGTGTTAAAAGCCGTAACGTTTCCCGCCATACCTGACATAAATGACGCCATAAGAGCGGTAATGCCGATACCGAGAATGCCCGACGGGAAAAACCTGGCAAGCATAACCGGAACGGTCATATTATAGTCGATATTACCTGCCTGGTCTTTCGGTAAAAAGTCGCCCGCTCCCTGATGAAGCGCGATGGCAATCATACCCGGCAAAATCACCAGCGCCGGGAAAAGCATTTTCGGAATGGCGGCGATAAGCGGCGTTCGTCTCGCCGCCGACATCGAGTTTGCCGCCATAGCTCTTTGGACGACTAAAAAGTCAGTGCACCAGTAGCCGAACGACAGCACAAATCCCAGCCCCATTGCCATCCCGAACCATTCAACTCCCATCGGGTTGGCGCTGGGCGAATTCATATGTGCCCAGGATTGTGTCCAGGTCCCCGGCGCAAATCCCTTACTTATCGCAACAGTGTTAAGTTTGGCAGTCAATCCCTCCCACCCGCCGACGCTTTTTAAGCCCAGGAACACCAAAGGCGCGAATCCCAGCACTATCAGGAAAAACTGCAAAACCTCATTGTATATCGCCGAAGTCAGCCCCCCCAGAAATATGTAAACAAGCACGATTGTCGCCGAAACTACTATGCACAAATGATAATTGAAGCCGAGAATCTGCTCCAAAAGTTTTGCCAGAACGTGCATCGAAATCCCCGACGAGAAAACCGTCATCACCGCAAATGACACCGCGTTAAATGCACGCGTTTTTTCATCGAACCGCAGCTTGAGATATTCCGGCACCGAGCGTGCTTTTGAGCCGTAATAAAACGGCATCATAAAAATACCCACAAAAACCATCGCCGGTATCGCTCCCACCCAGTAAAAATGGCTTGTCATAATCCCGTATTTTGCGCCGGAGGCAGCCATCCCGATTACCTCCTGTGCGCCTAAATTGGCGGATATGAAGGCAAGACCGGCAATCCACGCCGGTATCGCCCTGCCCGAAAGGAAAAAATCGGCGCTTGTTTTCGTGGAGCGCTTCAGCGCAAAGCCGATACCTAACACAAAAACAAAATAAATACTCAGCAGTGCGTAATCGACAAAGTGTAATTGAATCCCGTGCATACTTTTCTCCTAAGACCAGCTCAATTCAATTGTCTGAATCACGGTTCGACCCCGCTCAAATCGGGACTCACCGCAGGCGGGAATTATAGCACTGACGCCCGTTTTTAACTATTGAAAATCGTGTGAGAGATAAAAAAAGACGGCCCTGAGAGAATTTCAGGGCCGTCCTGGGTTTTATGTCTTGCCTGCCCACGAATGTTGTTATCGGGGGTGGCTGAAAATCTCTGAGGATTCGCGGTGAAACAAAAAAGCCCGCCGTTTTACGGCGGGCTGAATATCTTAAAAAATCCGTCTCGCTAAGGTGAGACTCCGCCAAGGGCTTCGTGTAATCTGTGGTTGTGGTTTCTATTCGAATTGGCAGCCGGCAGGCGGTGTAAAGATCTGTGTGGGCACATTGCCTCCTACGCCGCCGCATATGCGTTTGGCCATATAAAATAAGTCCTTGTCGCAAGGAAATGCCGTGCAAGGAGCCTTCGGGCAGGTGATCCAGTCGGCACAGTTCTGTTTAGCTATCGTTAAGGCGTGGCCGGTCCATTTGTGATATTCCGTGTGTCCATCGGCGAAACTGAAGGTTGCGCCGTTGCTGTGCCGCACAGGCGGAGTGCTGGACCAGCATCCACTCGTCAACATAGTCGAAGTGTTTACAAGATTCCAGGAGCATCCCACCCGTTGGCCCAGGTCGATAAACACAATGCGTTCGACGGGTGTTCTGATTTGAGACCTTATATAAATCGTCGGGAATTGCCAGGTGACTGCAGAGCTTGTAGCTTGATTGCACCAGCTGCCGGGCCCGCTGTTATGTATGCCGTTTAGACCATCAGAGCCGACGTATGATACCGGAACACCTTTGTCGGTGTTTGGGCAGCAGTAGATTTTATAATCCTTAATGTATTTCCATAACGTCCCGCAGGAAATTGCGTGCTGATCGTCAAGCTCCTTATTGAGATAATGCAAGTCATAGTCCCAATTACAGGAAGTGCCATCCGGCAGCTTGTAGTAGTAATGGGGTTCTGATTTCGACCCTAATCCCGGCTCTTTAGTGGTATCCCATTGATGGGGGTGCTCAACCCAGCTCGGGAAACTGTGATGCTTTATCGGAGGGTTATCATTATTCGCAGTGCTGGGTACAGGGGGATTTGTGGCGCAATTCATACTCGGATAAATACCACCGGCAGCACCGCAACTGGTTAGACATACGCATTTTGTCATATAGAAGCCGGGAATTTTGTCTTCGTTTTCCTCGGAATATGAGTTCCAGGCAAGCATAAGCTGGCCGAGGTTGTGAAGGCAGACGGCGCGTTTGCCCGCCTCTCTTGCCTTGGCCAATGCCGGCAGCAGGATTGCCATCAGTAACGAGATAATCGAGATGACAACCAATAGTTCAATTAACGTAAATGCTTTTTGCTTTTTCATAACATACAGCTCCTTCATTGAAGTTGCCTATTTTAACTTTGCACTGTAAAGCAATACCACCCGCATCAAACGAATCACATTATATCACATTTTATCGGCACATCAATGGCATTTGTTAAGAAATTTCATCATTTTGTAAGACCCGTCTTAACTTTAGAGGGCTAACCCTTGTCTATTATATAGAGTCCCTAATCGGCACTTTTGTTACAGTTTTTCCTGTTTTTAGGAGGTTTTTGAAAAAAAATTCAAAAAAGATGTAACAAACCCCGCTCCGACTGGACTATATATATGAAGACCAATCCGGCTTCGCTGTGCTTCGCCGTGATTAAGTTGGACTTATCCCGGCATAACCAAAAGCGAAGGCCGATTTGGATTTATCAGGGCGTAGCCGAAGGCGAAGACCGATGGTTTCTCAACTGCAAAACATAGACCTTGAGGTGATTCATCAGGCCCGTCTTGGCAACAAGGAAAGTATAGACCGGCTTGCGGAACTGGTTAAGGGGCATTTATATGGTTATATTTACCGCCTTACCCTCGACTGCGACCTTACGCAGGACCTTTTACAGGAGACGATACTCTATATGATTCAGACAATAAACCAGCTCGAGCAGCCGGAACAGTTCTGGCGCTGGATTTACAGAACGGCGCTCGGCAAAGTGCAGCACCATAATCGTGAAATGCGGCACAAAAAGCAATACCAGCGCGACGAATCGGAACAGATGCGGCTTCACCACGAGTCAACCGCGGATTTCAACGACGGCCTTACCGAGCTTCTGCGTAAAGAATTGTCCGACGCGGTATTTCGGGCGATGAAATGCCTCAAGCTGAAATACCGCAATATCCTCGTCCTGCGCTGCTTTGAGAACCTGGAATATAATGAAATAGCGGAGGTGCTCAATATCTCCGAATTGCAGTCGCGGGTGCTGTTTTTCCGCGCTAAAACCTCGTTGCGAAAACAGCTCGCCAGCGACGGGCTGGGAAGCCGGTATTTCCTGCTTGCCCTGGCACTATTCGGCATAGCCACCAGCTCATCGAGGACCGTAACAACCACCACAATCACCGCCGCCTCGATGAATGTAGGCCTGTTCCCGACGCTGCTCGGCTCGCTGTCGAGCAAAATAGGACTGACGATGCTCGTCGAGACAATCGCAATCGGCCTGGTGCTGCCCTTCCAGATGTTTCTTATGGCGATAGGCACTGCCACGCTTATCGGCCTCGGTATTTTTGCCGTCTGTGCGCTCGGCAATTACCTGTTCGGCGGCGATAACCTTTAACCCGCGATGGAACGCCGACGGGTTATATTTCGTCGGAACGTTCGATTTTTTGTTTAGCCGTCGCCGGGACGTCATCTGAGGCGGACATACTGAGAAATTTTAGTCGCCGTGCCGGCGACTGCTAAACAGTTTTGGGAAGATTATTTAACAACAGTTTCAACTTGCGGATGGCGTTGCCGCGGTGTGAAATCGCGTTTTTTTCTTCGGAAGTCATCTGGGCAACGGTTTTGTTCAATTTCGGCGCAAAAAAAACCGGGTCATACCCGAACCCGTTTTCCCCCGCCGGCTGAGCAATAATCACCCCCTCAACTTCTCCCTGTGTTTCAATCAAGATCTTTTCACGGCTTGCCAGGCACAGGCAGCACACAAATCTGGCGGTTCTTCTCTCTTTCGGAACGTTTTTCATCATTGCCAGCAGCTTTTCAATGTTTTTTCTGTCAACGATTTTACGGTCTTTGTCCGTCGCTCCCGAAAAGCGTGCGCTTTCGACGCCGGGTCTGCCGCCAAGCGCATCGACCACTAATCCCGAATCATCGGCTAATGTCCACAACCCTGTCGCCTTTGCGTAGCCCGTCGCCTTCTTGCGTGCGTTTTCCGCAAAAGTCGCCCCATCTTCCTCAATCTCGCCGACATTGGGAAAATCAGACAAGTTCACCCATTCGACATCCCCGCCGAGCATCTCTCGCAACTCTTTAAGCTTTCCCGGATTCGTGCTGGCAACTAATATTTTTTTCATATCTATTTTCTGATTCAACCACCGGTTATCACAAGAAATTTTTCGACACGGATTTACACGGGATTAACACGGTTTTTATTTCTTTTTCTACAGCGTAAATCCGTAATACAATCCTTCAACTTCTTGTTTTTTATGTTCGTTTTCGCTTTCTTCTTTTTGCAACTGCTTTATTTGCAAGCAGTTACGGTGCCTTTTTGTCTTTTAGTTTTTTCTTTAAAACAGTGTTAATCCGTGTAAATCCGTGTCTAACTTTTTTGGTTGCGGCCTCTGGCCGCGCCAGGTCAATCCGTGTCTAAAAAAATCTCATTTTGTGCTCATTAGTTTTTTCACAAGCGCACGCTGGAAGTGCAGGCGGTTTTCGGACTGGTCGAAAATAATCGAGTTGTGCGATTCCACCACCTCGTCTGTGATTTCAAAATCACGATACGCCGGCAGGCAGTGCATAATCTTTGCGCCGGCGGGAGCCGACTTGAGAAGCTCGGCATTGACCTGAAATGGCTTAAACGCCTTAATGCGTTTTTTCTTTTCCGCTTCCTGGCCCATACTTACCCATGTATCGGTATAAACGACGTCTGCGCCTGCGACCGCCTTGACGGGGTCATTAGTAATTGAGACGCTGTCGGCCTTGATGCCGTTTGTCTTTTCGACTGTGCCCCAGTCAAGCTCGAAGCCGGTCGGCGATGCGACAATCATTTTCATACCCAGTTTGGCGGCGGCGAACGCTAACGAGCGTGCGACGTTGTTGCCGTCGCCAATAAATGCGATTTTGACGCCTTCCAGCCGGCCAAGATGCTCCTTGATTGTCAGCGCGTCGGCCATTGCCTGACAGGGATGCGACAGTTCGGTAAGCGCGTTTATAACAGGCACCGTCGCAAATTTGGAAAGCTCGACCACGGTGTTATGTTCGAACGTCCGCGCCATAATGCCATCGACGTATCGGCTCAGAACCCGCGCCATATCCTTAATCGGCTCGCGTTTGCCTATGCCGCCGATATCCTCGGGGCGTATAAATATCGCGCTGCCGCCCAGGTCGGTCATCGCCACTTGAAAGCTGATTCGCGTCCGCAGTGATGGCTTTTCAAAAACCATCGCCAGCACCTTGCCCGCCAGACACACATCCCGCCCGCCGGTTTTATAAAATTTTTTCAGCGAGCTGCTTAAATCGAGCAGTTCGTTTAACTCTTCAGTCGAACAATCGCTTATACATAAAAAGTGTCTCATTTATTTTGACTCCAAGCCGCGTTTCATCTTTTTTTTGCCACAGAGGTCTCTTTTATTTTAGCCACAGAGCACACAGAGATCACAGAGAAAAAAATTACAAATAATTTCTTAACAACTTCAGGCAATCCATATCATCGATAATAATACGAGTGGGTAACCTAGGAGGGATTTTCCCAAGTTCATCCGGATGAGCAAGAATGGTTTTTTTATTATAAATCTCACCCTCCAGTAATCCAGAAGCAGTTCCATATATCGAGCAACTCTTTGGCACGATTAACGGCAAGCCAAGAATGTCCATATTTTCTTTCGCATACCCAAAACCAAGAAAGAATATCTGCTCGGCTTGTTTTAGTAATTTTTGTGCTTCTGTCAATTCTGTATTTAGCTCATGTATTGTTCTTATTTTGTTTGCTGTGTTCAGCAATAAATTGTCGGTTATCGCCGGCCTGTAATCGATACCATCTTGAGGGTTCTGCCATTTGAGTGGGGCGATTTGTCCGTAAACGTGAATAATTTTTAACTGCTTAATGGTATCGACAATTATTTCCTTTGAGACCTCTGTAAATGTATTGCGTAGAGACACATAGAAAAAATATTCCAGCGACCTGTCATAATTAAAAGTGATAAAAGTTAGATTGCTTTTGGAAAAGTCTGGCAGAGCATCTTTGCCGACTCGCTTCCCGATAAGTCGGTTATATAGGTCTGAATACCAATCATCGCCTTGGGAGAAAATCGCTGGTCGTTGTAATCCAAACTGGCCATTATGCGCATTCGCCTGGCGCTCCAGCTCGAATTTTTCCGCTTCAGTAAAAAAACTTAGCTTCTCGTGTCTAAAAATTTCAAAAGCAATTATATATTTCCCAATTGGTGCAAGTGTGGGATTATTGGCTATAAACTTATCTATGGAACTAACGTGCGATTTATCAAAAACAGTTCTAAACTCTGATATTTTTTGCGTCTCATAAGCCGGAGTGCATTTGCTCTGTATCTTCCAAATATCATAATCGTGTACGAATTCTTCTCCCATAGTAATACGTTTACGTAGTCGAGCACCAGAAGGATAACCATAAGGGCAACTGGCCCCGGCACCTAAAACAAAAACAGTTTTTTTATCTATCAATCTCTGTGTCCTCTGTGTGCTCTGTGGCTAAAAAACTCTGTGGCTTTTTGGCTAATCACAAAGCAACACGTTTAACTCCATCAATCAATCTCTTTTCGCCGAAGTTTATTATAAGTCCTCGTTTAAGATTTGTCGCCTTGAGATAAGAAAGGGTTTGAGCCAACGCGACTTCCGGCATTTTGGACAGCGATTTTATTTCGACAACTACCTCGTTTTCAACAAGAAGGTCTATTTTTTGGCCTTTGATAACTTTGCCCTTGTAAACGATTTCAGCGGGTACTTGTCTGTTATATTTTATCTTCTGGAGCTCAAATTCATAGCACAAGGCCTCTTCATAAATCGTTTCAAGAAGTCCCGGGCCAAGCTCACGGTGAACCTCAATTGCTGACCCAATTATTTTTTCAGTCAACTCATCCGACATTTTCTTTTTTTTATCTCTGTGACCTCTGTGTCCTCTGTGGCTTAAAACAATTTTATCTTCTCTGTGGCTACGTTTCGCCCATAACACTATCAAGAATACTTATCGCCTCGTCGATTTGCTCTTTTGTAACAATCATCGCGGGCATAAAACGCAGCACGGTATTGTTCGTGCAGTTGATGCGCAGGCCCCGCTCTATTTCTGTTTGAGCTGGAGCAGTTTCTGTTTCGCGTATTCGCCCATCTTATTTGCGTTATCCAACAGTTTATCCTGCTCAATCGCCTCGACTACGGCGATACCGGCCGCACAGGCAATGCAGTTGCCGCCGAATGTTGAGGCGTGCTTGCCGGGGACAAGTTTGGCGGCAAGCTCTTCTTTTGCCATCATCGCACCGATTGCGATGCCGCCGCCAAGTGCCTTTGCCAACGTAATAATATCCGGCTCGATATCGTAATGCTGATACGCGAACCATTTGCCCGTGCGCCCCATACCGGTCTGCACCTCATCTAAAATCATCACCGCGTCGTTCTCATCACACAAGCCGCGTATGGTTTCGAGATATTCCTTTGTCGCGACGTTGATGCCGCCCTCGCCCTGAATCGGCTCAACCATCACCGCACAAACCTCGTCGCTGAACGCCTTTTCCAGCGCCTTGATATCGTTATACGGCACATATACGAATCCCGGAAGCAGCGGCAAAAATCCCTCGTGATATTTCGGTTGAGCAGTCGCCGTAACCGTCGCGAAGGTCCGGCCGTGGAAGCTGCCTTCGGCTGTGATAAATTTATATTTGCCCTCTGAGGTCGCCAGGCGCGCCAGCTTCAGCGCCGCCTCATTGGCTTCTGCGCCGCTGTTGCAGAAGAAGCATTTTCCGCCGAAGCCGCGTTCACTGAGCAGTTTCGCCAATTGCCCCTGCTGCTCTGAATAAAACGTGTTATCGATATGTAAAAGCTCGCCTGCCTGCTTGCGAATCGCATCGACGACTTTCGGGTGGCAATGTCCGATTCCGCTTACCGCCCAGCCGGGGAACATATCGAGAATCTTGTTGCCGTCCGCGTCATATAAATAGCAACCCTCGCCTTTGACAATCACCCGCGGCAGCTTTGTGTAATTGGCGATTACGTATTTACTGTAAAGCTCAATAGTTTCCTGTGTTTTCATCTTATTTTTTACCTCGTTTAACCCCCAGGATAAACCTGGGGGCTTTCTATTTCACAATTTCGGTTCCAACGCCTTTGTCGGTGTAAATTTCCAGCAAAAGCGAGTGTTCAATCTGGCCGTCGATAATGTGCGCCTTTTTGACGCCCGCCTCAAGGGCTATCAGGCACGCCTCGACCTTGGGGAACATAGCATCGGTTATTATTTTGGCGTCAATCATTTCCTTAATCTGCTGCTCATTCAAGCTCGACACCCAGCTATTGGGGTCTTTCATATCCCGGCGAATGCCGTGGGTATCGCTTACCATAACTAATTTTTCCGCCTCGACAGCCGCAGCGACCTTGCCGGCCGCGGTATCGGCGTTGACGTTGAGCGTTCCGCCGAACTGGTCCATCGCGACCGATGCAATTACAGGAATCGTCCCGTCGGCGCACAGTGTTTTCAAAAGCTGGCTGTTTACATCGGTAACCTTGCCGACAAAGCCCAAATCGATTTTGCGGCCGTCAGGCCCGTCTAAGCGCAATTGCTCTGCAAATAAAACGCAACTGCTCAGCGTGTGCAGCCCCATCGCCCGGCAATTCAATTCGCCTAAAATTTTGCACAACGGCTCATTGATGCCGTGAACCAGCGTATGCTCGACAATCCGCAGCGTCCGCTCATCGGTATAGCGTCTGCCCTGGACCCATACCGGCTCCAGCCCCGCCTCATTCATCGCCCGCGTAATGGCCTTACCGCCTCCGTGAACGATGATTGTCCGTATCCCGACCGTTGACATAAACGCAACGTCGGCCAGCAGCTTCCGCTGTTGCGTCTCATCGTCGAGAACCGAGCCGCCTAATTTCACAACCACGATTTTACCCCGGAACCGGCGAATATATTCCATCGCCTCAATCAATCCGCGGGCCTTGGTAATAGCTTCTTCCACGCCTGCATCTCCGCATTGGGCCTGGCCTGGCTGCTGCGCCCCGATAATCCAATTTATCACGGCAAAGTGCAGCGAAGGCGAAAATAAGCCGATTATGTAAAACTTGTAAGTTTATGATTACGGCAGGTGAACGTCAACAGTATAACACAATCGATTTCTTTTGCAGATAAAAAAACGGAGCGTATGCTCCATTCCTTTTCTCTCCTTCTTTACGTTTTCAAAATCAGTCGGTTAATTCTCCGGCTGACAAGATTAGCAGATTTTCACCGGTATTAAGTCAGGGGAGTTAAGATTGGAGTGAAACACAAATTAGGATACGTATTTGCAGTCGTTCAGAATTGCCTGTAATCGGCTGATGAACCGGCTGGAGCGCTATTCTTCGCGGGGGGATTCGCTATCCGGCTCTTCGGCGGGGGCTTCGGCTTCAGTTTCGGGTTCTTCTTCTTTCTCCTCCTCGCCCTCAAGTTCTTCGCCGTCGAAAGGAATCAGGCCGGCGGGTTTTTCTTTTTCGCCGCCCAGCTGGCCTTTCTCATTCAATTCGGCGCAGGCAACGCAAAACCTAGCCCACGGTATTGCGTTTAGCCGGGCTTTGGGAATTGATTCGCCGTTACCCTCGCAAACTCCGAAGACCCCGTCGTCTATGCGTCTCAGCGCATCGTTTATCTCCACGAGCATCTTCTTTTCGCTGTCCATCAGGTCCAGCGCGAACTCCTGCTCGAAATTGTCCGAGCCGGCGTCGGCCATATGAAAAGGCATACTCGACAATTCGCTCCGCTCCTTCTTGAAGGTCTCATCTTCCATAACGGTCACGTTGCCGAGTATCTCGTTACGCTTGGCGATAAGCATCTCGCGGAACTTTCCTATCTCCGCCGCCGTCAATCCGTTTTTACTGCTTTTTCGCTTTGCCATTATTCTACCTGCTTCAAATTATGCTAAAACCAATGCTGCCTGATTTTCAACAAAACCAATATTTCGACTTCTGATTACTACGTAAAACGCGGCTGAAAGATTATATACTTCTGTTTTTCACCCTCAACTAAATTCCGTAAATAAACTCAGATTCTTTCGGCCAAACCCGCCTCCTACTTTCCATAAAACCCCGTTTTTAACGTTTTTTCCACTTTCTAAGACATTCTGGTGCTGTCCAATAAAAATGTTAC
>JBELAA010000099.1:0-16968 GCA_049509315.1 Sedimentisphaerales bacterium
GCCAAACCAGCCCTGTATATTACGGGCACAGGCAACCGCTTCGAAATACGGGCATTGAACAAGACAGGCAAAAGAATGATTTCATACCTGACGTTTGACAGCGGGAAATTCAGCTTTTGCCAAACCGTGGACTTCAGTTCCGAATATATTAAAGGGACCATAAAAAAACCCGATGTGCTGGTTGACGAGCAGACCCGGCTTCAAAGCACAAATCAGATGGACGTCCTGCGGGCAGTGGCATTTGCTTTTCGGCTGGCAAGCAAACCCTTCCGCGTAACCTGCGGATTGTTAGGCGCTCTTAGTTACGATTTCATCGACCAGTTCGAGAAACTTCCCGCAAATGAAAGCGACCTGCTCGGTAATCCCGATTACGAGCTGTATTTCGCGGACAACATCTTCCTGATGGACCACGAGCACAATCAGGGATACGTCGTCGTTAATTGCATAATAACCAACGGCGACCCTGAGCAGGTGATAGCGGAGGCACAGGACTGTTTCGACTATTATGAAAACATCGCCCGGCTGGATACCCCTAAGCCGAAAAAACAAAAGCCCCCCCTGCTGGAACCATCGACAGATACTAATCAGAAAGAATATGAGAATATGGTGCGGACGGCGCAGAAGCACATTTTAGACGGCGACATTTTTCAGGTGGTCTTGAGCAGGACAAAGGTCGAGCCGTGCGCCGATGAGCCGTTGGACGTATATAAGCGATTGCGCGAGCTGAATCCGTCGCCGTATATGTTTTACATAAGCACGCCGAATACGACGCTGCTCGGCTCAAGTCCCGAATTGAACCTGCGCGTAAGTGGGACCGAAAACCGCGTAGTGGAAATCAGGCCAATCGCGGGAACAAAGCCGAGGGGCAAAATCAACGGCAAACTCGACGCCGATATCGATTTCAGATACGAAGCGGAATTGAAAATCGACCGCAAAGAACTGGCCGAGCATATGATGCTGGTTGACCTTGCCAGAAACGATATCGCCCGCGTCGCTGAGCCGGGAAGCAGGGTCGTAACAGAACTGTTGACCGTCGAAAAATACGAATCGGTGCAGCATTTGGTCAGCAACGTAAAAGGGACGCTTGCCAAAAACCTCGATGCGTTAAGTGCGTATCTTGCGACTATGAATATGGGAACGCTGACCGGCGCGCCGAAAATCGAGGCAATGAAAATAATCAGGCAGCTCGAAAAGACCAAACGCGGCTACTACGGCGGCGCGGTAATGTACCTGACGGTTGACGGCCAATTCGACAGTTGCATCACAATCAGGAGCTTACAAATTAAAGACCAAAAGGCATATATCAGGGTCGGCGCTGGGATAGTACACGACAGCGTCCCGAAAACCGAATACGAGGAAACTGAGCACAAGGCGGGGTCGTGTATGCGAGCACTGGCACGAGGAAAAAAGGGGGATAATGTATGAGCACAAAAAACAGAAAATGCCTGTTCATCGACAATTTCGATTCGTTCACGTATAACCTCGTTGATGACTTTTGCAAACGCGACTGCCAAGCGAAGGTATATCGTGCGGACACCTCGCTCAATGACCTTAAGAAGGTAGCCGACGATTTTAAGCCGGATTTATTGGTGATTTCACCCGGCCCCGGGACGCCTGCCTCGGCAGGAGTAACGCTCGAGGCAATCGGTTATTTCAAAGACAGGATGCCGATATTGGGGGTATGCTTAGGGCATCAGGCAATCGTTGAGTATTTCGGCGGTAAAATAGGCCACGCACCTGAGCCGGTTCACGGCAAACCTTCGCGGGTTACGCACAATGAAAAAGAGCTGTTTGCCGGCGTCGAAAACCCACTGCAGGCGGGCCGATACCACAGTTTATGCGCTACCAAACTACCGGATTGTCTGGAAGCGACTGCTGAATTTGAGGGCGTCAATATGGGTATCAGGCACAGGAATCTGCCGATTTTCGGTGTGCAGTTTCACCCCGAAAGCATACTTACGCCGTCGGGCGGGAAAATTATCGAAAACATTTTGGAAATCGCTGTGAAACACCGCAACAGCTAAAGGGTCAGATTATGGCAACGATAACTGAATATATCGAAACGGTAATCAGGGGTGAAAACCTCACGTTCGAGCAGGCGGGCAGGGTTCTGGATGTCATTTTCGAAGGCGAAGTGCCTGAAACGCAAATCGCGGCTTTTTTGACGGCTATGCGGTGTAAGCCGGTAACAGCCCCGGAGCTTGCCGGCCTTGCCAAATCGCTGCGACAACACGCGGTCAGGGTAACTGTTGATGTCGTTAACCTCGTCGATACCTGCGGCACGGGCGGGGCAATGGTTAAGACGTTCAATATCTCGACCGCCGCGGCGATTGTCGCGGCGGGCGCCGGCGTTCACATCGCAAAACACGGTAATCGCGCCATAACCAGTAAATGCGGCTCGGCAGACGTCCTGACGGCGCTGGGCGTCAATATCGAGGCAGGCCCCGATTGTGTCGCCCGATGTATAAAAGAGGCGGGTATCGGCTTTATGTTTGCGCCCAAATACCACCCGGCGATGAAACACGTTCAGCCGGTGCGAAAGGCGCTGGGTTTCAGAACGGTTTTCAACATATTAGGCCCGCTTGCAAACCCGGCGGGAGCAGGCGCACAGGTTATGGGAGTGCCTGAGCAAAACCTGATGCCGGTTGTCGCCGAGGCGCTGAACCTGCTGGGCGTCTGCCGCGCTATGATTGTCAACAGTAACGGCCTCGACGAAATCAGCACTATGGGGCCGACTAAAATAACCGAACTCAAAGCTGGCAAATTAACAAATTGGACGTTAAATCCGCAAGATTACGGTCTAAAGCCGGCAACACACGAAACGCTGGCCGGCTCCGACGCTGCTGGTAACGCCGGTATCGTTGGCGATATCCTCAAAGGCGAAGCCGACGGCCTGCGAAAAGATATTGTTGTCTTAAACGCCGCTGCGGCGATAATTGTGGGCGGTTTGGCCGATGATTTTGCAAACGCGATGAAAATCGCCGCAAAGGCAATCGACAGCGGCCAGGCGTTGCATCGGCTCGAAAAAATGATTGAGATTTCAAAAAGTTAATCGCGTCTAATATAATGAAAAAGACACTGGGTAGCACTGATGAAATTAGACACAGATTTACACGGATTAACACGGTTTTTTATTTTTGTTTTTAACAGTGTAAATCAGTGTTAATCTGTGTCTAATTAATGGCTAAAAAAAGGGACTCAAAAACAAGATGATAGCTGTAAAAGTGAAAATTTGCGGTATCACCAATTACGAGGACGCCGTAGCGGCCGCCGATATGGGCGCCGATATGCTCGGCTTTAACTTTTATCCCAAAAGTCCCCGCTATCTTACCCCCGATGATGCCGCCAAAATCATCGACAAGCTGCCCGGCTACGTTGACGTCGTGGGCCTTTTTGTCAATGACCCGTTCGAACGCATCGAACAGGCAATCGACCAGTGTCATCTCGACTGGATTCAGTTCCACGGCGATGAGCCGCCCGAATTTACCGAGCAGTTCAACACTTTCAACGTGCGGACAATCAAGGCGCTTCGCGTCAAAGACAAAAATGACATCAAACTCGCCGAGGAATACTTCACCGACGTGATTCTGTTAGACGCCTTTGACCCGAAAAAATACGGCGGGACGGGGCTTTCCTTCGACTGGAACATCATCGGGAATATCACAAAACGGGTGTTTCTGGCCGGAGGGATAACCGCTGAAAATGTTACAAAGGCGATCGACTTGGGCATTTACGGAATCGACGTTTGCAGCGGCATCGAATCGAAACCCGGCAAAAAAGACCACGTAAAAATGCAGAAACTCTTCGATAAAATACGGGAAATACGAGGTTAAAGCTACTGAGTGCACGAAGATCACAGAGATAAGAAAAAAAGAAATTAAAAGGAGAACACAATGAAACGAATCTTATTTTTGATAGTGTGTGCATTTTTGATTCCCACTACTTTTGCTGATGTGAAGATTCCGGATAATAATGACCAATTGATTCAAACCGCAAAAGACGGCAACTCTTCCGCCGTGCAAACCTTGCTGGCCGCTGGCGCTGATGTTAACACAAAGAATAATGATGGTTGGACTGCTCTGATGTTCGAAGCGCAAAATGGTCATACGGAAGTCGTCAAATCCTTGCTTGAGAAAGGCGCTGATGTAAATGCAAAAAATAAGAACGGCGGAACGGCCCTGATGGCGGCTGTGGCAAATGGCCATACGGAGACAGTTAAGCTGCTTGTGGAAAAAGGCGCTGACATCAACGCGAGGGACACGTCTCACGGCGCGACGGCGCTGTTGTGGGCGGTGGGAATGAGCCAAAAGGAAATCGTCAAGTCCCTTCTCGAAAATGGTGCTGACGCCAATGCCGGGGACAACAACGATGTAACGGCCCTGTGGGTAGCGGCGGAAAAAGGCGATACGGAGATAGTCCGGCTCCTTCTCGAAAAAGGCGCCGATGTTGACGCGAGGGACGCCACTTATGGCAACATGCCGCTGATACTGGCGGCGAAGAACAGCCATACGGATACAGTCAAGTTACTGCTGGAAAAGGGCGCGGACGTCAACGCAAAGAATAAGGACGGTATAACAGCCCTGATGTGGCTGGCGGGCCAGACACAAATCGAAAAGCTCCTTCTGAAAAAGGGTATTGACGTCAAGGCAGGGGATACCAACGACATAGCAGCTCGCATACAAAGGGCACACGGAGGTCGTCAGGTCTTTGCTGGGAAAGGGTATTGAGGTCAATACCAGGGACAGACGTGGCGAAACGGCTCTGACAATGGCGGTGCAAAACGGCAATATAGAAATCGTCCGGCTCCTTTTGGAAAAGGGCGCTGATGCCAATGTCAAAAACACGGACGGTATCACAGCCCTGATTATAGCGGCAGGAGAGGGCCATACGGAGATTGTCAAGCTACTTCTAAAAAAAAGGCGCTGAGGTCAATGCGAAGGACATAACACATGGCGCAACTGCCCTGTTGTGGGCGGCGAGAGCTGGCCATACGGAAGTCGTCAATCTCCTTTTAGAAAAAGGCGCTGAGGTCAATGTCAAGGATAATAACGGCAAAACAGCTTTAGGAATGGCAAAATTGCGAAGCTATGCAGATATTGTGCAACTGCTTGAAAAAGCCGGCGCAAAGGAATAAGGTGGAAAAAATAAAAAGGAGAACCCAATGAAACTAACCCTATTTTTTCTAATGTGCGTTTCTTTGATACCCGCTGCTTTTGCTGACGTGAATACACCAGACAAGAACGCCCAACTGCTCCAGGCCGCAAAAGATGGAAACCTTTCTGCTGTGCAAACTCTTTTGGCCGACGGTGCTGATATCAACGCCAGGGATAACGATGGCGCAACGGCCCTGATGCACGCAACATTTGGAGGCCATACAGATATAGTCAAACTTCTTCTGGAAAAAGGCGCTGATGTCGATGCTAACAGCAAAGGTGTGACAGCCCTGTGGTTTGCGGCGATGAGAGACCAAAAGGATATTGCCAGGATGCTTCTGGAAAAAGGCGCCGCTGTTGATGCCAAGATGCAAGATGACGTGACTGTCCTGATGTATGCTTTGAGTGACGGCCGGGAGAAAATCGCCAAGATGCTGGTAGAAAAGGGGGCCGACGTAAATGCGAAACGAAATGACGGCCATACAGTTCTGATGATGGCAGCATATATGGGCTATACAGAAATTGTCAAATCCATGCTGGAAAAAGGCGCTGAGGCCAACGCAAAGAATAAGCTCGGCGAGACAGCCCTAATGTGGGCGTCACAGGGAGGCCATGAGGAAATCGCCAAGATGCTTTTAGAAAAGGGTGCTGACGTAAATGCTAAAGCAAGCAATGGAGGAACTGCACTGATGAGGGCGGCGGTACTGGGAAATACGGAGGTCGTTAAACTCCTTCTGGAAAAAGGTGCTGATGTCAACGTCGTAGCAGATAACGGCATGACGGCTTTAAAAGCAGCCAAGAAATATCATCCTGATACTGCGTCACTCCTTGAAAAGGCCGGTGCAAAGGATTCTGAGTCGGTCGTATCAGATAAAAATACTCAAACGACTCAAGCCGAAGAAAATTCGGCCACAGATATTCTGAGACCCAGCCTCGATGAAGTCACCGCTGAAGATAGCAATGGCGCAGCAGCTCTTATTCGGGCGGCACAGAAAGGCCAGATAGAAACCGTCAAGGCCCTGCTGGAAAAGGGCGCTGACGTCAATGCCAAGAGCACCACCTATGGCTACACAGCCCTGATGATGGCGGCGCAGAATGGTAATATAGAAACCATCAAACTCCTTCTGGAAAAGGGGGCTTATATCAATGCCAAAGATATCGGTGGCGGGACAGCGTTGTGGATGGCGGCGGATAAGGGTCATACGGAAATCGTCAAGC
This sequence comes from Sedimentisphaerales bacterium, assembly GCA_049509315.1. GTDB lineage: Bacteria > Planctomycetota > Phycisphaerae > Sedimentisphaerales > Anaerobacaceae > Fen-1362. The sequence continues at coordinate 6,372 of JBELAA010000099.1, forward strand.
TTCTTCTGGAAAAAGGTGCTATAGTCAATACTGGAGATAGCTACAACACGGCTCTACATATATCAGCACAGAACGGTCATACGGAAATCGTACGGCTCCTACTGGAAAAAGACGCTGACGTCAATGCTGGAAAAGATGGATATGGCGGAACAGCCCTCTGTGGTGCGGTGCAGGAAGGTCATACGGATATAGTCAAACTTCTGCTGGAAAAGGGTTCTGATGTCAATGCGACGTCTATCGGCAATACAGCACTAACAACTGCTGTTATGAAAGACTATACGGAAATCGTCCGGCTTATGTTGGAAAAAGGTGTTGATGTTAATGCCAAAGATTTCCAAGGTATAACGGCCCTGATGATAGCGGCGAAGAACGGTAACCCAGAAATCGTCAAGCTTCTGCTGGAAAAGGGTGCTGATGTCAATGCTATGACTGACAACGGCGGAACAGCCTTGAGAGTGGCAAAAAAAACAGGCCATACAGATATCGTGCAACTACTTGAAAAGGCCGGCGCAAAAGAATAAGGCATAATGAAAAAGACACGGATTAACACTGTTTTTTACTTTTTATTCTCTGTGGTCTCTGTGTCCTCTGTGGCTAAAAAACTCTGCGGCTAAAAACCATCCGCAGACGAGTAAATACTTTTTGGATTAAAGGTAAAACTATGAAATACAAAGGCAGATTCGGCGATTACGGCGGGTTTTATGTGCCGGAGGTTTTGATACCGGCTCTCGAAGAATTGGAGGACGCGTTCTACAGGTTCTACCAGGACAAGACCTTCACAAATGAGCTTTCTAATTTACTGGCAAACTATGCGGGCAGACCAACGCCATTGTATTTCGCAAAGCGCTTCAGCCAATACGTCGGCTTTAACGTCTATCTCAAACGTGAGGACCTGCTTCACGGTGGCGCGCATAAGGTCAATAACACCTTAGGCCAGGGACTGCTTGCCAAATATATGGGCAAAACCAAGCTTATAGCAGAAACAGGGGCGGGGCAGCACGGCCTGGCTACCGCGATGATTGGTGCGCTATTCGGTATGGAAACGAAAATTTTTATGGGCGCAATCGATATCGTTCGCCAAAGCGTCAACGTCCACAAAATGAAACTTTGCGGCGCCGAGGTCATATCAGTCAAAGGCGGCACAAGCACGCTGAAGGACGCTATTAACGACGCCCTTCGCTACTGGACGGCAAACGTTACCGACACATTTTACCTTTTCGGCACAGCGGCTGGGCCTCACCCCTACCCGACAATCGTTAAGCATTTTCAAAGCTGTATCGGCAAGGAAGCCCGACAGCAGTGCCTCGATACAATCGGCCGGCTGCCCGATATGGTCCTGGCGTGTGTAGGCGGAGGCAGCAACGCAATCGGGATATTTGCTGCTTTCCTCGATGACAAAAATGTAAAGCTCATCGGCGTCGAGGCGGGTGGCCGTGGACTATCGAGCGGCAAACACGCCGCATCAATCTCAGCAGGCAAACCGGGAATACTGCACGGGGCAAAAGCGTATCTGCTACAGGATAAAGACGGCCAGGTCAACGACACCGAAAGCGTCAGCGCAGGCCTCGATTACCCATCGGTCGGCCCCGAACATTGCTACCTCAGTGACATCGGCAGGGCCGAATATGTCGCGGCCAACGATAACGACGTATTAGACACGTTCGGATTATTGTGCAAAACCGAGGGCATTTTGCCCGCGCTGGAAAGCACACACGCGCTGGCCTGGCTTGTGAAACAAAAAGGCAAACTCCCGAAGGAAACTATAGCCGTTGTAAACCTGTCGGGCCGCGGCGACAAGGACGTAGGTATTGTTGAGAAATTCAGACCACTGAAGGATTAAATAATTGCTGATTGCTGATTTTTGATTGCTGATTAAAAAAAAGGATTAAGAGATGAGAACATATAAGCAGGTTTTTGCGGAACTCAAACACGCGGCGGTGATACCATTTTTCGTAATCGGCGACCCGGATTACAAAACGTCCCTTGCTATTGTCAAAAACGCCGTTGATGCCGGCGCCGATATTCTCGAATTAGGCATCCCCTTTTCAGACCCCATCGCCGACGGCCCCACCATTCAAAAAGCAGACGTCCGCTCGCTCAAAAAAGGAATGACCGTCAAAAAGGCGCTCGCGTTTATTAAGGAGGTCAAGAAACACAAAGACCTCCCCATCGGCCTATTGATGTATTACAACCTCATATTCCAATACGGCACTGAGAAATTTTTCCGTGACTGCCACAAGGCGGGCGTCAACAGCGTTCTCGTCGCCGACCTCAGTATCGACGACGCAGATGAAATCCTCGCCCCCGCCCGAAATGCCGGCCTTGACACCGTTTTTATGGTTACGCCCAACACAAACCCGCAGCGTTTGAAGCTGATTGCCTCCAAAACCACCGGCTTCATTTACGCCGTCTCGCTTTTGGGCGTAACAGGAAGCCGGAGCACTTTGTCTAACGCAGTCGATGGCCTCATCAAAAATATCAAAAAGGCAACCGATGTCCCCGTTTGCGTTGGTTTCGGAATCAGCAAGCCCGAGCACGCCGCACAGGTCGCAAAAGCCGGCGCCGACGGCGTAATCATCGGCTCAAAAATCGTCGGCCTAATTGAGGACAATCTAAAAAATAAAAAGAAGTGCCTAAACAAGATAACCTCGTTTATCGGCAAAATCAGGTCGGCACTCTAACCTCGACAGGTTGGGTATTCGCATCACCTGTTGACCGGGAGATGTCCTGTCAACGACAATGTCTCATTTATTAAATTACGCTGTTCGTTAATCTGCGTCTGAAGATTTTGAATCTGCCTGGCAAAATCCTTATTGAAACCCGAAAACGTTTGTTCCAGTTTCTGCTGCCCGTCCTTTATGTCCGCGGCCGTCTTGTCGAAGTATTTTACGCTCTCGGTCAGCTTGGAGCTGCTTTCGGAGAGCTGCTTTTCGATTTTCTTGAGCCGGTTCTCGGCCTCGGCGTCGAATTCGAGCTTTTTCAGTTTCGCCCGTGACTCGACCTCCCTCGTCCATACCTCCCTGTCTTTTTGCGTTTTTTGAATCATCGCGTCCGCTTCCGAAATCTTCTGACTGTCCGCGCCGCCATCCTGAAGCGATTGTTTGGCTTTCTCGTAACTGCGAATCGCCGCTATGAAATCATCGGGGTCGTCCCTGAAATCCCAGGTCCTGGCCGCGAAATAATCCCCAAGCTGCGTGTAATACTGCCACTCCGGGACCAACCTTGTTTTTGACGTCCTGGTATCAATCTCTCTTTTGCTGAAGGTCTTTACCGCCACCGTGCTTTCCAACGGCTGCTCAATAACAATCTGGTTTCTGTCGTCGCTCAGCAGCTTGCCGGAAACAGGGGTGCCGTCCCGCATATAAAACTCGGCTATCGTAACAGTATCTAATTTCCGAGCCGGCTTTTTGGCGGCAGCAGGCGCTTCAGCGGCTTGCGGCTGGATACCGTTATTGTCATTTGGCTCATTCACGTCAGCGGCTATTGCACCGACCTGCGTTACAAAAATTATCGTCGCTATTAAAATAGCTTTTCGTCCCATTTTGTCACCTCCCAACATCTCATTTTTCGTAGGGTGTGCTCTGCACACCATTTTTTACTCCTGCACAAGCAAATATGCGCGTATCATCTCGGCGACGCTCCACGCCTGGGCAAAACACCCCTTGGGCTTATGAGGCCCGTCGCCGTCGTATATTTCACAAATCTGCCCCAAGCACCCATCCTCCTTCATTTGTTTCAACAGCGGCTCAATAAACTGCTTCGCCTTTTTTTTGCTGTCTTTACTGAATCCGTTGACTTTCAAATACGCCTCGACAAACGCTCCCATCAGGTATGGCCACACCGTCCCCTGATGATACGCCTCATCCCGCATTTGCTGTGGCCCGCTGTATAAACCTTTATACCTGCGGTCATCAGGCGAAAGCGTCCTGAGTCCGTAAGGCGTCAATAATTTCTTCTCGACAATTTCAACCACCGCTTTTTGCCGCGCAGGCGTTAGCGCTGAATAAGGCAGCGATACCGCGAATATCTGGTTTGGCCGAAGTGTCGCGTCGGTTGTCCCGTCGGGCAATATACAATCGTTGAGCCACCCCCACGCCTCATTCCAGAATAACCTGTTGAAACTCTCCCTGATGGTATATACCCGCCTTCGCAAAATCCCCAATAGTTCCCCGTTGCTTTGCGCGCTGTCCGCCAGATACTGCACAAGCAGCATATTCGCGTTATACCACAACGCGTTGACCTCGACGGGTTTGCCGAACCTCGGCGTAAATGCAATATCGTTAAATTTCGCGTCCATCCACGTAAGCTGCGTCCTGGCGTCCCCCTCGGTAAGCAATCCGTCTTTGTCGGCGCCAATCCCGAACATCGTCCCCTTCTGGTAATTCTCGACAATCGAAATAATGACAGGCAGCAACCTGCTCCTGAAAACCTGCTCCTCGCCCGTCACCGCAAGCCAGCTAAACGCCGAATTTATAAACCATAGCGACGCGTCAACACTGTTGAAATGCGCCTCGCCGCCGTAATCGTCGAAACAATTCGGGAGCACGCCGTCTTTGGCCGCCTCCGCGAACGTCAGCAAAACAGATTTTGCCTCGTCAAACCTTTTTGTCGCCAGCAATAACCCCGGCAGCGATATAAAACTGTCCCTGCCCCAGTCGGCAAACCACGGATACCCCGCCAATATCGTCGTCCGCTCCGCATTCTTCACTTGGACATTGGACATTGGGCGTTGGAAATTGGACATTCCTCTTTTAACGATAAACTGGTCCCCCGCCGCAAATAACTCCCCAAGCTGATTGTCCCCTTTCGCAGGCCTGATGACCTCCTCACGATACTCCCGAAGCTGCCTGATAACATACTCGATGTCGGGCGGCAGAAATTTATCATTGTTGTCCGCATTACTCAAATCCGCCCACAACACAACTCTCGAATCCGAATTTAAGTGATACCTGATAACCCCCGGACTAAAAAGGTCCTCACTGAAATCCTGCCCGCGTTCCCTGTCGCACCGGTAAACAAAATTAAACCACCATTGCGGCTCACTTTCAAAAATCCCGCCTGGGTAACTCAGCCGCAATCGCCCGCATACCGGTGCGCCTGGCTCGTTTCGAATAATCAAACCATCCGAATCCGCCGTGCACAAAATCCTGTCGCTGGATTTTTGCAGCGAGTGATAATCTCGCATCGCGACAAAAGGCCTGATTTCAAATTCAATCGGCTGCCCCACCTCCGCGAAATCGTAAACTACCGCAACTGTATCCCTGTCCCGAAACAGATATACCGACTTGGTTACCCGCAGGTCGCCAAGCTCATAATAAAAATGCGCCCCAACATCCGATAAGCCCCCAGGTTTATCCTGGGGGTTAAACAGGTCTTTACTGAATCGTTTCAGCCGCAGGAAACCATCCGGCGTTAACACATCCGGGAATTCACAGGTCGCCAGATTAAACTTCCCCGGCCCAATCACAACACTCTCAACACAATTCGACAGCGCCATCACCCTGCTCACCGGCGGCTCCAGCGACCCCACCAATAGGCCGTGATACCGCCTCGTATTGCACCCGACAACCGTCGATGCCGAATACCCCCCTCTGGTGTTAACTAACAGCCATTCCTTTTCCAATAGCCGTTCAATAGGCGTATTACTGGTATCCACGCTGACGCCCGCTTTATCATCCGTTTTTTGTTGAATCATCATCGCCATATTCATTGTCTGAATATATCGTTCAACTTACCCCCCTGCAACTCTATTTAATCCTTCAATACCTCGCAAAGTTTAGGACCAATTAATTCTCTCTTCTTCCTTATCGGTTAGCCCTCAGCTTCGCTGGGGGGCAATAAAATCAATCTTCCTCCGCCGTATTTAGCCCGCCGTTTTACGGCGGGTCATTAAAATCGTCTTATTTCCAATTTGTCATTCCTGCGACCTGTCCCGGCGTCGTATCGGCTTGCCGGGCCGGGAAGTTTACCCGCCGCAGGCGGGGCGGGAATCCAGTTTTAAGTGCAGTCGCTACAAGCTTAAACGGATTACATGGTCTTTTCCCTGCCGCAATTCTTCTTGCCTTTCTCGATAATCCTGAGGATAATACCGGTGAGCAACATGGTCTTTTTAAGGTATTATCAGGAGATTTCTATTATGGCCAGAAGTTCGTCCGTTGAGGAATATCAAGATGACCGTTGATTCAAACGATGCTCAATTACTTTACCAGAAAGGACTAAAGGAACTGGGGCAGAAAAACTACGTTGCCGCACTTACATCCTTTCAAAAGGCGGCAGAAAAAAAACCGCAAAATGCCGATGTATGGTTCTATATTGGTGTTTGTTACGGCAACCTTGGTCGCTATCAGGATGAGATAGAATCCCTTAAACAGGCTATTAGAATCGATCCAGATTTAGCCTATGCACATTCTAATCTTGGCAATGCCTATGGCAACATAGGTCGTTATCAGGATGAGATAGAATTAGCCGAGGCATACTTTAATCTTGGCGGTGCTTACTATAAACTTCGCTGCTATCAGGATGCGATAGAATCCTATAAGCAGGTCATAAAAATCAAGCCGGATGATGCAATGGCACATCTTATGCTCGGTGCTACCTACGGCGACCTTGGCCGCTCTCAGGATGAGATAGAATCCGATTATACCAAGGCATACTATAATCTTGGCATTGCCTATGTCAAACTTGGGCGCGAACAGGAGGGAATAGAATCCTGTAAGCAGGCCATAAAAAGCAATCCGGATTATTCCGAGGCGCACTTTAATCTTGGCGTTGTCTACTATAACCTTGGCCGCTCTCAGGAGGCGATAGAATCCTATAAGCAGGCAATCAGAATCAAGCCCGATTATGCCGAGGCACACACTAATCTTGGTGTTGCCTACGACAAACTTGGTCGCCACCAAGATGCTATAGAAGTCTATAAGCAGGCCATCAGAATCAAGCCGGATAATACCGTGACACACTTTTGTCTTGGCCTTACCTATTTACAGGTTGGCGACAAGAGTTCAGCCCTTGAAGAATACAAAATCTTAAAAAATCTGGATACCAAACTGACAAATCCATTGTTTAACCAGCTGGCAAATGGATTGTTTAAGCAGATTTATAAGTAAGCAACCCCGAATTATATGAAAACAAATGAAATAAATGCCATCACGGCTTTTATCGAGATTCTTCGGAAGATAAAAGGCGTAGAATATAAAATAGGCAGCTTCCCAGAAAAGGAAAATAGAAACACTCAGGATGTTGAGGTGATTTTAGTCCCAAAGGATAAAGATGTGCAATCTCCCAAAATTGCCGTTGAGCATACTATCGTAGAAGCTCACGAAGACCAGATTGCCTACGTTAATCAATCGTATGATCTCGTAATGAAAATCAATCAGAAATGCCAAGGGAAATTGCCAACAAATTATCATTTTCAATTAGTTATCCCGCCCGCTCTTATTGTTGACACGAGTAATAAAAGCAGAGATCAATTTGTCGAAGGAATATCAAATTGGGTTCTTGATATAGCAGAAACTCTAAATGCGAATCAATGGTCTTCGCAATTATACAATGGACATAAAGTATCATTAGGGTGTGACAAATCAATTTCAGAACTGAATGGAAAAATTGGAAGGTATACAACGGGACCAAAAGAAGCTGACAAGGAAAGGCAGGATAGATTCCGCAGAGCGATTGAAGAAAAATTGCCAAAGCTTATCAAATACAAAGAAAAAGGATGCTCTACGGCGCTTTTGCTGGAAGACATCAGTGGTAGACACAGTAACTCGGGAGACAATCTGAAAGAACTGATACCTGATAAATATCATTCAGAATTTCAATCAAAGATAGATTATGTTGTTATATTTGTTTCTTTTGAAGAGGAGATGATTGTAGGCAAGGTATGGAAAGAAGGGTCTCAATTATACGAAGAAATTCCATACAACCGCAGGTTCAGTTTTCGTCAATAGAAGCCCATCAGCAGTAAAAACTAGGGCCAGCCACTTGTTTATTTCAATTCTTAAATCCGCATCCCAAAATTTTACCCGCCGTATGCGGCCGGCAATCGACAATCCGAAATTAAACCCTCTGTGACCTCTGTCTCGCTAAGGCGAGACTCCGCCAAAGGCTTCGTGTCCTCTGCGTAGTTCCCGCGCCTGCCTTCGCGTCGTTTTTGCATTAGCAAAAGTTGCGGAGGCCGTATTTTCCGTTTTGCGGAAAAATGCGAAGTCTCGCTTCAGCGATGGTTGCGGGGGTGGCTAAAAAAATCTTTCTTCTCTGTGGCTATAAATCCGCGAAATCTGCGAAATCAGCGTCAAAAAAATCTTCTTAAAAACAGTGTTAATCCTGTGTAAATCCGTGTCTAAGAAATAGCGAAACCAGCGCAATCTGCGTCTAAAAATTCAGTGTCAGTCCGCGTCTAAAATCGACAATTGGCAACCTGTCCTGAGCCTGTCGAAGGATCGACAATTCTTCCCTCCGTCTTCTGTCCCCCGCATCCCAAATCATCAATCATCAATGAGAATAATCTGTGTATTTTGTCAGTCGATAAACGCCAAAGGCGTGGGCAACGTAGTTGACCGGCAGACGAGATAAGGGTCTTGCGCATAAACCGCGTTTAGAGCAAAGGCCCTTTCGAGTATGTCTTCGGCTGACTAAATCCGTGTTCATCCGTGTCAAAATAACTTCGTGTCCCTTCGCGTAGCCCTCAGCGTCTTGATTCGATTTCGAATCAGCAGGGGGTGCCCTCGGTGGTGAAAATTTGTGCTTTTTTGCGGCAATTCTTTAATATTAACGATTTTCTTAGTGCCTTAGTGGCTTGGTGGCTTGGTGGTGGTCTTGAATCGGCAATCAAAAATGACTGAAAATCTGTGTTTTTTGCTCGGCTTAAAAAATGAATTCCGAAGGAATTCGGCGGACAAGGCAATGGCCTTTTGAATAAGCTCGCTTAATGAAAAAGGCCTTGCCGCAGTACGCAAAGCCGAGCAAAACAGTGTTAATCTGCGAAGCGCAGCGGAGCCCCCGCGTCTAGTTTTCCTTGAAAACTGCGGGGGTGTCAAAAAACTTCGTGTTTTCTTCGTGCCGCTTCGTGGTGAAAAATCTTCACCCGTTTCGGCGGGTCTTCAACTAAAAACCCAAAATTATCTCTGCGGTCTCTGCGAACTCCGCGGTAAAATCAGTTAACCGCTGTCGGCTTCTGTGCCGGCGTATTCTGCGGTATCTGCTCAATCGGCGTCGAGGCGATATGCCTCGAGCAGCGTTCCTGGAGGTTGCACAGGATATTCATAAAGTTGATGTAGGAATCGTATGGCGAGTCGTATGGATTGAAATACTTGTGAACGTCGCCGTCTGAAAACCATTTCGTGCACATATAATAAAAATGGTCCGACGTCTGCATTTTACGCCAGTCGTTTACAATATTATGGTCGCTTATATTCCTCATTTTCTTTTCTAAGCGGTAAAGTTCGTGAATCGCATTTGATTGCATCGCGTTGCCCAACCACGCCGAAAGGTCCCGCTCGATATCCGCCCAGCTTATCAAATGCGGCGCGTCAATTACTCCTATCGGCGGATACGCCTTGACCGCCTCGCTCGGCGTCTTGAAATCGTTGTCCGGGTGCCTGAAAACCTCTTCCGGCAGTTGCTTTAAAAAGTCGAATATGCCCGTTTCCTTCCACTGGTGCTCGCCGAATGTTTCGTAATCCATAAACAGGTTCACGAGGAAACCGTTGCCGTTGACCTTGCTTACCCAGTGCCCGAACTTGTCCGCCGTCAGCGGCCACTGGTCCCAGTCGCGGTTTGAAAACCGAAACGCGATGTCGTCGCTGAGCTTGTAATTTTTCAGCAGCAATCGCAACCGGTTGCACCCCTTCGGGCTGTAAACGAAATTGGGACTGCGATAACCGAGAATATGGTCGCACCCCTCGCAAAGCACCGCGTCGAAACACCCCATCGACTCAATCATCGCCGCCAGGTCATTATTGTAAATAAGCTCGGTATTGCGGAATATCTTCGGCGTCTGGCCGAAATACTTCTTAACCATCTCGATATGCTTGTTGATTTGCGAGACAAACTCATTGCGGGAATACAAAAAGCTCAAGCTGTGGTAATACGTCTCAGCCAGAAACTCGACGCATCCCGTCCTGGCCAGCGCCTCGAACGTGCTCATCACCTCCGGCGCAAATGCCAGCAATTGTTCTATCAGCGTCCCCGTTACGCTGTATGCTACCTTGAATTTGCCCTCGTATTTGTCTATCAGCTCTAACATCAAGCGGTTGGCGGGCAGGTAACACTTGTTGGCGACTTTCCTGCATATCTCGGCGTTTTTGTAATCGTCGAAATAATAAGGATGGTTGTCAAAAACAGTGTAACGTTTCAGCCGGACCGGCTGGTGGACTTGAAAGTAAAAGCATACTGATGCCATTCCCTTGACCTCGTTAAATTCGTCTCATCCTAATCACCTGTTCAACTGCTCCACTGTTCTACTGCTCACTTACACCGCTGCCCCAACAAGCGCTTCCTCATAAATCTTGACGCACTTCTGGGCCGTGTCCTTCCACCGCAGCTTCCGCACCTCGTAATTGCCGTGACTTCGCAGCATAAGTCCCAGCGTCGGGTACTT